>JAFMJY010000064.1 GCA_017853245.1 Burkholderiales bacterium
CATGTACGAACGCAGCCAGCAACTCTTTGAAGCCTCCCAGCGCCTGATCCCCGGGGGCGTGAACTCGCCCGTGCGTGCGTTCCGCAGCGTCGGCGGCACGCCGGTTTTTTTCGCGCGCGGGGAGGGCGCCTGGCTGGTGGACGCCGATGGCAGGCGCTACATCGACTACGTCGGCTCCTGGGGTCCCGCGATCCTGGGCCACGCGCACCCCGATGTGCTCGAGGCTGTCTCGGCAACCGCCGCAAACGGCTTGTCCTTTGGCGCCCCGACGGAGCGCGAGCTGGACATGGCCGCGCTCCTGACGCGAAGCCTGCCTTCTCTGGAGCAAGTGCGGCTCGTCTCGTCGGGAACCGAAGCCGTGATGAGCGCGCTGCGGCTCGCGCGCGGATTTACCGGGCGGGACGTCATCGTGAAATTCGAGGGCTGCTATCACGGACACAGCGATTTCCTGCTGGTGAAGGCGGGCTCGGGCGCCCTCACATTCGGCAATCCGACGTCGGCAGGGGTGCCGGCAGCCCTGACCGCCAAAACCCTCGTGTTGGACTACAACGACCCGCAGCAGGCAGAGGATGCCTTCCGCCGCTTTGGCAACGAGATCGCCGCCGTCGTCGTCGAGCCGGTAGCAGGCAACATGAATTTTGTCCGGCCGTCGACCGCCTTCGTCGAGACGCTTCGGCGCCTGTGCACGACCCACGGCGCATTGTTGGTGTTCGATGAAGTCATGACGGGCTTCCGCGTGGGACCGCGGGGGGCACAGGGCCTGCTGGGCGTGACCCCGGACCTCACGACGCTCGGCAAGGTCATTGGCGGCGGCCTGCCCGTCGGGGCGTTCGGGGGGCGACGCGATGTCATGGCGAAGCTCGCGCCGCTGGGGCCGGTCTATCAGGCAGGCACGCTATCGGGCAACCCGGTGGCATTGGCTGCCGGCATGGCGACGCTGGAGCGCGTCCTGAAGCCCGGCTTCTTCGAGGCCCTGGGGGAAACCACCGGCGCCCTGGTGGCCGGCCTGGTCCGGGCCGCCGGTGAGGCCGGGGTCCCGCTGAGCGGCGACCACCTGGGCGACATGTTCGGGATTTTTTTCCGGGCCACGCCGCCAGACTCCTTCGCCGCCGTCATGGAGTGCGACAAGGAAGCGTTCAACCGCTTCTTCCACGCCATGCTGGCGCGAGGAATCTACCTCGCGCCGTCAGCCTACGAAGCGGGGTTCGTATCGGCCGCGCACGGCAAGGCGGAGATCGACGCCACGATTGCAGCCGCTCGCGAATCCTTCGCGGGCGCCGGCACGAAACCGTAGGCTGAGACCTACCGCAGGCCGGCGACGTACTCCGAGACCGCCTTCATGTCAGCCTCGGACAGGCGCTGGGCGATGCCCGCCATGATCGGGTTTGCGCGCGTGCCGCCGGCGTAAGCCTTGAGCCATCCCAGGGTCAGGTCCGCGTACTGCCCTGCGAGCCTGGGGTATTGGTCCGGGATGCCTGCGCCCGCCGCGCCATGGCAGCCGGCGCATGCAGGTACGTTCGACTGGGCGATGCCCGCCCGCCAGATCTGCTGCCCGCGCAAGGCGAGCGACTTCTCCCGGGCTGCGGAGGGCTTGGGGGCCTGGCTCTCGAACCAGGCCGCGACATTTCGCATGTCTTCGGCAGACAGGGCTGCGGCCATCCCCTGCATGATCGCGTTGGCCCGGGCGCCGGACTTGTAGGCCGCGAGTTGCGCAGCGGTGTACGCGGCGTGCTGGCCCGCGAGGATCGGGTTCGCGGAGACGGCGCTGTTGCCGTCTGCGCCATGGCAGGCGGCGCACACGGCGCCCGCGATCTGCTTGCCCTTTTCCAGGTCAGCCTTGGGCTGGGCGGTAGGAGCAGCCGCGAATGCGGCCGTTGCGTACACTAGGGCTGCAAAACCTGCGGCCGCCGACAGGGCGCTCATGGCGTCAACCTCGAAGTCAGTGAAGGATCTTGAAAAGAAGCGGGATTTTACCGTAGCGCCTCGCCGCGGCGCCAACCCGCGCCTTGCGCCATGAGCCCGGCGCTTCGCTTCGGCGATTGTCGCTACGCGCTTTCCGTGCACGACCCGCGCAAGCTGCCGCCGCCCTCGGCGCCGGAAATCGCCTTCGTCGGCCGCTCCAACGCGGGCAAGTCCAGCGCGCTCAACGCGCTGACCAGCCAGCGCCGTCTCGCTTTCGTGAGCAAGACCCCGGGGCGCACCCAGCTCATCAACTTTTTCGCGATCGGCGAGGCCGCCTTCCTCGTCGACCTGCCGGGCTACGGGTTCGCCGGCGTGCCTCGGGCAGTTCGGGAACATTGGGGGGCGCTGGTGGGAGACTACGTGCGCGACCGGCCCTCGCTCGCGGGCATCGTGCTGGCGATGGACATTCGCCACCCGCTCACGCCGGCGGACCGGGACTTTCTCGCCTGGCTCAAACCGACTCAGAAGCGCGTTCACGTCCTGCTTACCAAGGCCGACAAATTGTCGGCCCAGGGAGCCCACCGCGCGCTGGCACAAGCCCGCAAGGGACTCGAGGAGGCCTATCCCGGCGCCACCGCGCAGCTCTTCTCGGCCCTGCGCAAAACCGGGGTCGACGAGGCGCGGGGCCAGGTCAATGCGTGGGCGGAGGCATCCTAGGGGCCGCGGCGTCGCGTGCTACATTCGCAACCGTCATTGAACTCGCCATGCGTGACGCAGTGAGCGCTTCGTTCAGCCGATTTCCCCTGGCCCGTCCGCGCCGCATGCGGCGAGACGCCTTCAGCCGCCGGCTCATGCAGGAGTCGCAGCTGACGGTGGACGACCTGATCCTGCCCGTGTTCGTCCTGGATGGCTCGCGGCTGTCGCAGCCCGTTGCCTCGATGCCAGGCGTTACGCGCCGCTCCGTGGATCTCCTCCTGCCCGAGCTCGAGCGCGCCAGCAGGCTGGGAATTCCCGCCATCGCGCTGTTCCCCGTGGTCGAGCCCGGCTTGAAGACGCCGCAGGCGGAGGAGGCCTTCAACCCAAACGGGCTGGTGCCGCGCGCCGTGCGCGAAATCAAGGCTCACTTTCCGGAGCTCGGGGTCATTACCGACATTGCCCTCGATCCGTACACAAGCCACGGCCAGGATGGGCTGATCGACGACGCCGGCTACGTGCTGAATGACGAAACCATCGCCGTCCTCACCCGCCAGGCGCTCAGCCATGCAGCCGCCGGGGTCGACGTCGTGGCACCGTCGGACATGATGGACGGCCGCGTCGGAGCCCTGCGCGAGGCGCTCGAATCCAATGGCCATATCGGCACGCGGATACTCGCCTACTCGGCCAAGTACGCGTCGGCGTTCTACGGGCCCTTCCGGGATGCGGTGGGCTCCGGCGCAAACCTCGGCAAGGGAGACAAGAAAACCTACCAGATGGACCCGGCGAACGCCGACGAAGCGATGCGCGAGGTCGCCCTCGACATTGCCGAGGGGGCCGACATGGTGATGGTCAAGCCGGGGATGCCCTATCTCGACATCGTTCGGCGCGTGAAGGAGCGCTTCGGCATGCCGACGTTCGTCTATCAGGTGAGCGGCGAGTACGCCATGCTCAAGGCTGCAGCCCAGGCGGGCTGGCTCGATGGGCCCGCCACGATGATGGAATCGCTCCTCGCCTTCAAGCGAGCCGGCGCCGACGGGGTGCTCACCTACTTCGCCCTCGAGGCCGCCGAGCGGCTGCGCGCGCCTTAGGCGGCAAGAATCGCCTCGAGGTCGGCGATGCGGCCGCGCGAGGCCAAGTCTTCTTCCGACGAGGCTCTCGCGAGCCGGCGCTCATCTTCCGGACGAAACACCTGCAGCAGGGCCGGCGTTTCCCCGCACCACAAGCGGACGCGCGCAAGCGGCGTCGGCGCCGCGTGGGCCACCCTCGCGAGCCTCGTGTCATCCTCGTGGCGCCACCGATGGTTTACCAGAAAGAGCGCCAGCTCCTTGGCATCGTCGGCGAACACCTGCAGCGTGATCTCCGAGAACTGGTTGGCGGTTCCGCCCCATACGGGGCCCACGAGCACCGGGCGAAAGGGCGCCAGTTGGCGCATGAGCGCCAGGGCCGCCTCGCGAAGCGCACGCAGCTCCTCGGGCTGGGTTTCGCTCTGGAAGAGGTCCTGGTAGTCGCGCAGCGCCGCTTCGATCTCGCGGTTGTCCGGCAACAGGCGCGCTTCGGTGAGCCCGGCCTGGCGGGCGGCTTTCTGCTTCGCGAACGCGAAGTCCGTCACGCCCTCTTCGGCGACGAGACGCGCTGCCAGGTAGGCAATCTGTCGGCGGAGGTTGCCGTCTCGGCGGGACCGGCTTCGCATCGTGAGCGTCGTCAGAAAATCTGGTTGCGTACGTCGTCGGAGGGGCGGGCCATGTCCCGCGCCCGCGCCCCGCCGCCCGAGTCTGCGGGCGGGTTTTCGGCGTAGAAGTAATCCACCGTGCGGCTGCGCCCGTTGGGGTCTCGGTGGCCGGTCGCCGGGTCGATGGCGATCGTGGCGACCCCAGGCGGAGGATTGAATTCCGCCTCTGGCGCTCCGGCGAGCGCGCGTGCCATGTACTGGATCCACATGGGCAGCGCCGCCTGCCCGCCGGTTTCCCCCGCGCCCATGGGGGACGGGGTGTCAAAGCCAATCCAGGAGACCGCCACCAGGCTGGGGTGATACCCGGCAAACCACGCGTCGATGTGGTCGTTCGTGGTGCCCGTCTTTCCGGCCAGGTCCTGACGGCCCAGGCTCTGTGCCCGGGTTGCCGTTCCTGAACGGACCACCTCCTGCAGCAGGCTGGTCATGAGAAATGCGTTGCGCGGGTCGAGCACCCGCTTGGCGCCGTTTTCCTCCCCAGCCACCTCGGGCTTGGCCTCGAACGACACCTCACCGCGTTCGTTCAGGACTCGGGCAATGAACCACGGCTTCACCCGGTAGCCGCCGTTCGCAAACGTGGCGTAGCCGGCTGCCATCTGCAGGGGCGTCACCGACCCGGCACCCAGGGCCATGGTGAGGTACGGCGGGTGCTGCTTCGGGTCGAAGCCAAATTTTTCGTGGATGTAGTCCTGGGCATAGGCCGTGCCGATCGACTGCAGCAGCCGGATGGAGACCATGTTCTTCGACTTGGCGAGGGCCACCCGGAGCCGCATCGGCCCGTCATATTTGCCGTCGTAGTTTTTCGGCTCCCAGAGCTGGCCACCTGTCTTCGCCGCATCGATCACGAAGGGCGCATCGTTCAGGAGGGATGCGGGCGTGAAGCCTTTCTCGAGGGCAGCGGAGTAGATGAAGGGCTTGAAGCTGGAGCCGGGCTGCCGCCAGGCCTGGGTCACGTGGTTGAACTTGTTGGCGCCAAAATCGAAGCCGCCGGCCAAAGCGCGGATGGCGCCGTCTGCCGGGTCGAGCGCGACGAGCGCCGCCTCGACCTTCGGCAACTGGGCGATGGACCAGGCACCTTTACCGTCGGGCTGCAGGCGTACGACCGCTCCGGGCCGGATGGCCCGGTCCGGGTTGGTCCGCTCGCCCAGGGCCCGGGCCGCGAAGCGAAGCCCTTCGCCGGAAACGCGAACCACTTCGCCCCGGCGCAGCACGGCCACCACCCGGGTCGGCGAGGCCTCGGTCACGACCGCTGCCGCCAGGTCGCCCACGGTCTCGCGATCCTGCAGCGCATCGTCGATGGCCTCCTCGGCGAGCTCCGGGCGCCCGGAGGGCAGGGTTACATACGCTTCCGGCCCGCGGTAGCCGTGCCGACGGTCGTAGTCGAGAACGCCCGCGCGAAGCGCAGCCACTGCTGCTTCCTGGTCACGACGGCGAAGCGTGGTGTAGACCCGGTAACCCTCGACGTAAACCTTCTCTCCGTGCTGTTCCACGATCGCGGCCCGAACCATTTCCGCGAAGTGGTCGGCCCGCAGCGGCGAAGCATCCCGGGGCGTCGGGTTGAGGCGCAGCGGCTCTGCGAGCGCCGCTTCGTAGCCGGCCTGCGACAACCAGCCGACATCGACCATCCGGCGCAGAACGTATTGCTGGCGTTGCTTGGCTCGCTTAGGGTTCGCAAACGGGTTTTGCCGCGAGGGCGCCTGGGGCAGCCCCGCCAGCATGGCGGCCTCCGCCACCGAGAGTTCGGCGAGGGGCTTGCCGAAGTACACCTGCGCGGCCGAGCCGAAGCCATGGGCCCGGTTGCCGAGGAAAATCTGGTTCAGGTAGAGCTCGAGAATTTGGTCCTTGGAAAGGTTGGCTTCGATCTTGAAGGCAAGCAAAACTTCCGAGACCTTCCGCGCGAGGGTCTTGTCACGGGTGAGGAAGAACGCACGCGCCACCTGCATGGTGATGGTGCTCGCCCCTTCCCGCCGCCCCCGAAGGTTGGCGAGGGCGGCTCTCGCCACGCCCGCGTAATCCACGCCGCCGTGCTGATAGAACCGATCGTCCTCCGCTGCGAGGATCGCCTGCTTGAGCGCGTCGGGGACCTCCGCGATGCGCACGAGCGCTCGCTTCTCCTCGCCGAACTCGCCGATGAGGTCTCCATCAGCGCCGTAGATGCGAAGCGGTATCTTCGGCCGGTAATCGGTGAGCGCCTCGAGCGAGGGCAGCCGGGGCAGCAGCAGAACGACCGTGAGAGCGCCCACCCCGATGGCCACCAGCAAGAGCGAGGCGGCAATGAAGATTGGATAGAACCACCAGCGGGGGCTCATGACGGGCCGTCGGTTCCCGGGCTAGGCCGTGTGCGGACAGGAAAACAAGACCGATTGATTATAAGGCTCCGCCAGGCCGCTTCCCGGGCGTTTTGCTTTACACCTCCGGGGGTTGTTGCTAGTCTTTCAAGGCTTTTCTCCGAGTGAACGAGTGAAGCGGCTCATCGACCGGATGTTTCCGAAGCTCGCCTTCCCGTTGTCCCCGTTTTCCCGCTCCTCGGCGCTGATTGGCTGCGACATCAGCTCGTCCGCGGTGAAGCTGGTCGAGCTCACTGACGCCGGCGCCGGCGCCTTTCGCCTCGAGCGCTATTGCATCGAGCCGCTGCCGAGGGACGCGGTCGTCGACGGGAACATCGTCAACATCGAGCCTGTCGGGGATGCCCTGCAGCGGGCCCACGCGGCCATGGGCAGCTCGGTCAAATCCGTGGCGATGGCCCTTCCAGCAGCGGCGGTCATCACCAAGAAGGTCGTCCTCTCGGGAAGCCAATCCGAGGACGCCATGGAAGCCCAGGTCCAGAGCGAGGCAAACCAGTACATCCCGTTTTCACTCGACGAAGTAAACGTCGACTTCCAGGTGATCGGGCCGGCGCCCTCTGGGGTCGACGACGTCGAAGTCCTGATTGCCGCCTCGCGCAAGGAAAAGATCGAGGACCGGGTGGCCGTGGCGGAGGCTGCCGGACTCAAGGCGGTGGTCATGGACGTGGAGTCGTACGCCTCCCAGGCGGCGTTGGAAGCGCTCTGCGCGCCCACCGCATCGATCACGGACAAGAGCGTGGTGGTCATGGTGGATATCGGCGCGCTCGTCACCCGCGCCACGGTTCTGCACGAGGGGCAGGCCGTGTACTCGCGCGAGCAGCAGATCGGCGGCAACCAACTCACGCTCGAGATCGCAAACGCCTACTCCCTAACGCCTGAGGCCGCAGAGGCCGGCAAGCGAAGTGGCGCGCTGCCGGCTGGATATTCCCCCGAAGTGCTCGCGCCCTTTCGCGAAAAGCTCGCCCAGGAAGTCCAGCGAGCGCTTCAGTTTTTCTTCACCGCCACCCATTTCACGCGCGTCGACCACATTGTTCTCACCGGGGGCTCCGCGGTGCTCGAGGGCTTGGCCACGCTGGTAGCCGATCGCACGCAGGTTCGCACCACGATCGCGAACCCCTTTGCCAACATGGCGCTGGCGCCTCGCATCAAGCCCCGGCAACTGCTGAGCGACGCTCCAAGTCTGATGGTGGCCTGCGGCCTCGCGATGCGCCGCGCCGACGCCGAATGATCCGGATCAACCTCCTGCCCCACCGCGAGGAGCGGCGCCGACGCCGCGAGACGCAGTTCGTCCGCGTCTCGGCGCTGTCGGGCCTCGCCGGCGTGGTGTTGGCCGGCGGCGTCTGGTTTGCGCTCGACCGGCAAGTCAACGCCCAGCAGGAAAACGTCGATTACTTGAAGGCGGAAATCGCCAAGCTAGACCAGCAAATCGCGGAGATCCGGCGGATCCGAGAGGAAACCGCCTCCCTGCTCGCCAAGAAGCAGGTCGTCGAGGGGCTTCAGGGAAACCGGTCGGAGGCCGTGCAACTGCTCGACCAAGTCTTGCGCCAGCTGCCCGAGGGCGTGCAGCTCAAGTCGCTCAAGCAAACCGGCACGCGCGTGAACGTGGTCGGCATCGCCCAGTCCAACGCCCGCGTCTCGACTTTCATGCGCAACATCGGCGCCTCGCAGTACCTGCAAGCGCCGGAATTGGTCGAGATCCGGGCGACAGGCGCAGAGGCCGCCGGCGCCGGCCGCGCCAACGAATTCTCGATCAACTTCTCGATCAAGCGTGACACGCTCCAGCCCGCCAAGGGGAAGCTCCCGTGAGACTCGTCGAGGAGCTGCGCTCCCTCGACCCCCGGCGGCCGGGCGCCTGGCCGGTGCCGGCGCAGGCCGCGGCCTGCGTGTTGCTCGCGCTGGTGGTCCAGGTCGCGGCGTACTTCGCGCTCTGGCAGGGACAGGCCGAAGCGCTCGAGCAGGGCAAGGCGGAGCTCAATCGCCAGAAACAGACGTTCCTCGACAAGAAGCGCCTGGCCGTGAACCTCGAGGCTTATCGCCAGCAGCGCGAGGAGATCGAGCAGGCCTTTGGAGCGCTCCTCAAGCAGTTGCCGAACCGCAAGGAAATGGAATCCCTGCTAGTCGACATCAACCAGGCGGGCATCGGCCGCGGGCTCGGCTTCGAGCTCTTCAAGCCCAACCCGAGCGAAAACGTAACGGAGTTCTACGCCGAGTTGCCCGTGAGCCTCAAGGTCACTGGCAGCTATCACGACCTGGGCGCCTTTGCGAGTGACCTGGCTCGCACGCCCCGCATCGTGCTGTTGACGGACCTGAAAATCGACTCGCCTGGCAAAGACGGGCCCCTGTCGATGGAGGCGGTCGCGAAGACCTATCGCTACCTGGATGAAGACGAGGTGGCGAGCCAGCGCAAAGGCGCGCCCAAGAAGGCGGCGAAAAAGTGAGCGCCAGGGTCGCAATCGTCGCCTGTCTCGCTGGGCTTGTTGCCGCCGGTTGCAGCGCCGACGGCGACGAACTTCGGGACTTCGTTCGCAACGCCGACAAGGGCCTGCCACGCAAGGTCGAGCCGCTCCCGGCGATGAAGCCGTTCGAGCCGTTCGCCTACACGGGGTTCGACCTGCCCGACCCCTTCCGCCCCCGCCGGGTTGCCGCTCGCGGCGGCGGGGGACCCGCACCCGACCTCAATCGCCGACGCGAGCCACTCGAGGCTTTCCCCCTCGACCAGCTGCGCATGGTCGGCACTCTGGAGCGGGGTGGGGAACGCTTCGCGCTGGTGCGGGCGGAGCGCACGCTCTACCGGGTTGCGAAGGGCAATTACCTGGGCCAGAACTTCGGCCAAATCACCGAGATCAGCGAGGCAGGCGTCAAGCTGAAGGAAATTGTTCAAGACGGCGCCGGAAGCTGGGCGGAACGCCCGGCGTCCCTGTTGCTGATCGACGACGTGAGGGGAGAGAAAAAGTGAACGCCACCATCGTGACACGAAGCCTGAGGGGCCTCATCGCGCTCGCCACCGCCATCCTGCCTCCGGCCTGGGCGCAAGACGCCGCCCGCAACGAGATTCAGTCGGTTGACTTCTCGGCCGCCCAAAGTGGCCGGGTGATCGTTCGCATTGGGCTGAAGTCAGCGCTGCCGGCACCGCCAACGAGCTTTGCAGTCACGAATCCCGCCCGCATCGCTTTCGACCTCCCGGATACCACCAATGCCGTGGGCCGACCGCTCATCGAGGCGGGCGTGGGCGACCTCCGAAACGTGTCTCTGGTGGAGGCGGGCGGCCGCACCCGCCTGGTCATGAACCTCGCCCGTAGCGTGCCCTACAGCGCTGCCATCGACGGCCGCGCTCTGGTCGTGACCTTGGACCCGTCCTCGCTCGCTGCCGCGCCCGCCGCAGGGCCGGCGTCGACCCCCGCAACCGCCTCGGCGCCCACCGCGCCCGCGCTCGCAGATCCGACTCGGGCAACGGCAGCCGCGCGCGCCCACTTGGTCGACATCGACTTCCGGCGTGGGAACGCTGGCGAGGGCCGGGTCGTCGTGGACCTCTCGTCGGCCAGTACGGGGATCGACATCCGCCAACAGGGCCGGCTGATCCTGGTGGACTTTCTCAACAGCGGGGTTCCCAAGAATCTCATTCGGCGCCTCGATGTCGGCGATTTCGGCACCCCCGTGCGCTTCGTCGATGCTTTCGAGCAGTCCGGCAACGCGCGCCTGGTGATCGAGCCCCGCGGCGTCTGGGAATACGCCGCCTACCAGACGGACAACCAGTTCATCCTCGAGGTGAAACCACAGCGCGAGGACCCCAACCGGCTGGTTCCGGGCGCCACGACCGCCTACGCCGGCGAGCGCCTGTCCCTCAACTTCCAGAACGTCGAGGTGCGCGCGGTCCTTCAGGTGATCGCCGACTTCACGGGGCTCAACATCATCACCAGCGAGTCGGTCAGCGGCAGCCTCACGCTGCGCCTGAAGGACGTCCCATGGGACCAGGCTCTTGACATCATTCTGCAAGCCAAGGGGCTCGCCAAGCGGAAGAATGGAAACGTGGTTCTGATCGCCCCGGCAACCGAGCTGGCCGCCAAGGAAAAGCAGGCCCTCGAGGAAGGCCTGCAGATCTCCGAGCTCGAGCCGCTACGAACCGAGTCGTTCCCGCTTTCCTACGCCGACGCGAGGGCGCTGCGCGCGCTGCTGTCGGACAAGGATCAGAAGATCCTGTCGAAGCGGGGCAGCGCGACGTTCGACGAGCGCACCAACACGCTCTTCGTCCAGGACTCCAGCCGGCGCCTCGAGGAGGCCCGTCGCCTGGTGCAACAGCTCGACGTGCCGGTCCGGCAAGTGGTGATCGAGGCCCGCATCGTGATCGCCGACGACAAGTGGAGCCGCAATCTCGGCGCGCGCTTCGGCGGGCAGGCGGCCTACAACCGGGGCCCGCGCAATTACGGCCTCTCCGGCACCCTCACCGACACCACGGCGGCCACGGGCGGCGCCATCTCGCGCGGCTCGGCAAGCCTCGCCAATCCCACGTTTTCCGGCAACGCAAACATGGGCCCCCAAGGCGCCGTGCCGTCGGGCGGGCAATCCGAGCAGCTCAACGTGAACCTCCCCATCACCCCCGCTGCCGGACAGCTCGCGCTGACCATCCTGAACCTCGGCAGCGGCAACCTGGTCAACATCGAGCTCTCCGCGCTCGAGGCGGAAAATCGCGGCAAGGTGGTCTCGAGCCCGCGGGTCATTACCGCCGACAAGAAACAGGCGATCATCTCTCAGGGCACTCAGATTCCCTACCAGAATGCAACGCAAGCCGGTGCCACTGCCGTGGAGTTCAAGGACGCCGTGCTGGAGCTTCGGGTCACGCCGAGAATCACCCCGGACGACCGGATCATCATGGACCTCGCGGTCAAGAAGGACTCCGTCGGCCAAGTCTTCAACGGAGTGCCGTCCATCGACAAGAAGCAGGTGCAGACTCAAGTGTTGTGCGACAACGGCGATACCATCGTGCTGGGCGGAATCTTCGAGCAGACAACCCGCACCACAGTGGACAAGGTGCCGATGCTGGGCGACATCCCGCTCATGGGCAACCTGTTCAAGCGCACGCTGCGGCAGGATGACAAGACCGAGTTGCTCGTATTCGTCACGCCCAAAATCATCAAGGACTCCCTCGCGATTCGCTGACGGCCGCTGTCAGTCTGGAGGCCCTCCAGCCGCCCCCCGCCTCCCATGAAGCCCAGCAACCTCTTCTTCCTCATCGGCATGATGGGCTCGGGAAAGACCACCGTCGGCAGGGCGCTCGCCACGAGGCTCGGGCTCGAATTCGTGGACGCTGACGAGCAGGTTGTCTCCCGAAGCGGCGTGCCCATCGCCACGATTTTCGACATCGAGGGCGAGGCGGGCTTTCGTCGCCGCGAGCGCCTGGTCCTGGAAGAACTCGCCCGGCGAGAGCGAACCGTGGTGGCCACCGGGGGCGGGGCGGTGCTCGACCCCGGCAACCGCCAGTTGATCCGCGAAGCCGGCACCGTCATCTATCTTCGCGTAAGCCTCGACCACCTGTGCCGACGGACGGCCCGCGACACCTCACGCCCCCTGCTCGCCAAGGCGAGGGACCGGCGGGCAACCCTGGAGAGCCTGCTCTGCGCAAGGGACCCGCTCTACCGGGAAGCGGCCCACTTCGTGGTCGAGGGCGGCGCTGGGAGCGCAGCGGACCTGGGGGAAAGGCTCGCGGCCATGCTGGCCACGCCGGCTCAGCCCCTGGAGCAGCGCGCATGACCTCCACGGTGCGGGTCGAACTGGGCGATCGAAGCTACCCCATCGTAATCGGCCCGGGGCTGCTCGACAGCCCGCGGCATTACGAGCCCTGGCTTCGCGGCCGGCAGGCCGTTCTGGTTGCCAGCGCAACCGTCTCAGGCCTGCATGGCCCCGGGGTGGAGCGAGCCCTGCAGCCGAGTTGCAGCCGCTACCTGCGCATCGTCGTCCCGGACGGCGAGGCGCAGAAGTGCTGGGAAACCCTTGATCGCCTGCACGGCGAGCTCATCGCCTGGGGCGCGGACCGAAGGACGGTACTGCTGGCGCTGGGCGGTGGCGTCATCGGCGACCTGGTGGGGTTCGCCGCGGCAACCTTCCAGCGTGGCGTTGACTTCATCCAGATCCCCACCACGCTCCTCGCCCAGGTGGACTCGTCAGTCGGCGGGAAAACCGCCATCAACCATGCCCTCGGCAAGAATCTCATTGGGGCCTTTCACCAGCCGATTGCCGTGTTGTCGGACACCGAAACGCTCAACACTCTGCCCGACCGCGAGCTCGCGGCGGGGCTCGCGGAGGTGATCAAGTACGGGATCATCCACGACTCGGCGTTCTTCGCTTGGATGGAGGCCCATCTGCACGAGCTTCTGCGGCGCGATGCCGCGGCGCTGACTTTTGCCATCCGCCGCTCCTGCGAGATCAAGGCAGAGATCGTCGCCCAGGACGAGCGCGAGCACGGCAGGCGCGCCCTGCTGAACCTCGGCCATACGTTCGGCCACGCCATCGAGTCGCTCACCGGCTATGGCGCCTGGCTCCACGGAGAAGCGGTCGCCGCCGGCACGGTCCTCGCGTCGACCCTGGCCCACCGGATGGGCCGACTGTCGAGCGATGACCTGGGCCGCATCACCCGCCTCCTCGAGCAGGCGGGGCTGCCCGTGCGACCCCCGAGCCTGCCCCTGGACGGGTGGCTCACGGCCATGGGCCGGGACAAGAAGAACGAGGGCGGCCGGATCACCCTGATCCTGCCAGAGGGCATTGGCGCCGCATCGGTAAACCGGGAAGTGCCAGCGAACACCCTCGAGGCGCTGCTCAGCGGACGCTGAGGTGGGTGGCTGGTGCCGCCCGCGATTGGCGGTATGATCCGCCGGCGGCAGCAAACAGTCCCCGGCGTCAGCCGCGGGCCCCCATCCAAGAGGAGCTTTCGTCATGAACCGCGTATTGCGATTCGTCGTCGCCGGCCTTGCGCTGGCCGTTCTTGCCCCCGCCTCCGCCAATCCTCGGGAGGTTTCCATCGGCCTGCAGGCGGCCATCACCTCGATGGACCCGCATTACCACAACCTCTCGCCGAACAACTCGATGATGCTGCACGTGTTCGAGCCGCTGATTCGTCGCGACGACAACCAGAAGCTGGTTCCGGGCCTCGCGAGCTCGTGGCGAGCCATCGACGACCTGACATGGGAAGTGAAGCTTCGCAAGAACGTCCGCTTCCATGACGGCTCCCCGTTCACGGCCGAAGACGTGCTCTTCACCCTGAAGCGCGTCCCGAACGTGCCCAACAGCCCCTCGTCCTTCGCGACCTTCACGCGGCCCATCGTCGACGCCCGCGCCACGGACCCGCATACGCTGGTGCTGAAAACGGCCACGCCCCATGTTCTGCTGCCGAGCGACCTGGCCTCTGTCTTGATCGTGTCGAAGCTTCACGGCGAGAAGGCGGCGACCGAGGACTACAACTCCGGCAAGGCTGCCATCGGCACCGGCCCCTACAAGTTTTCCGAATACGTTCCCAACCAGCGTGTCGTTCTCAAGGCGAACTACGGTTACTGGGGTGGCGAGGAGCCCTGGGACAAGGTCACCTTCAAGATCCTGAGCAACCCGGCCGCGCGCGTTGCAGCGCTTCTGTCCGGGGACGTCCAGCTGATCGAAACGGTCCCCACGTCCGACATCGCCAAGCTCGGCAAGGACAGCCGATTCTCCCTCGTGGACAAGGTGTCCAACCGCGTCATCTACGTTCACCTGAACCAGAGCACGGAGAAGTCGCCCCCGTTCGTCACCGACAAGGCAGGCAAGCCTCTGGAAAAGAACCCGTTCCGGGACGCTCGCGTTCGCAAGGCCCTGTCCATGGCCATCAACCGCGACGCCATCGCCGACCGCGTCATGGAAAAGAAGGCCGTGCCAGCGGCGCAATTGCTGCCGGACTTCTTCTACGGAACCAGCAAGAAGCTCAAGCCGCAGAAGTTCGACTCCGAAGGCGCCAAAAAGCTGCTCGCCGAGGCGGGCTACCCGAACGGCTTCGCCATGACCATTCACGGGCCGAACAACCGCTACATCAACGATGACAAGATCGCGCAGACCCTTGCGCAGTTCTATTCGCGCGTTGGCATTGACGCCAAGGTGGAAACGATGCCCTCGGCGGTCTACTTCACTCGCGCCTCGAAGCTCGAGTTTGGCTACAACCTGCTGGGATGGGGCACCGAGTCGGGCGAGCAGGGCTCGAGCCTGCGCTCGCTTCTGGCCACCCACGACCCGAAGAAGGGCATGGGGGTCACGAACCGGGGCCGGTACTCCAACGCGGAGTTCGACAAGCTCCTTGAAACGGCGTTGGTGACGATGGACGACAAGAAGCGCGAGGGCCTTATCCAGCAGGCCGCCGAGATGGCGATGAATGACACGGCGCTCATCCCGATCCACTACGAGGTAAGCACCTGGGCCTCGGCCCGCGGCTTGCGCTACACCGCTCGTACCGACCAGTACACGCTCGCCTCCGGGCTGCGCCCCGTCGCCGCGCGCTAAGCAGCCCCGCAACCCGACGGGCCCCGAATGCGGGGCCCGCTCGCTTCCGCCTGAATCAGAACCCGAGAGGCCGCCCCCGCCGTGTTTGCCTACGCTCTTCGCCGACTCGGGCAAAGCCTCCTCGTCCTCGTG
>JAFMJY010000172.1 GCA_017853245.1 Burkholderiales bacterium
CTTTGGCATCAGGATCGAGTTCAAACGCCTCGTACATCCTGCCGAAGTTCCGGTAGTGATCGGCGTAAAAGAGACTCTCGGCGTCGTCGAACAGCCGCGCCCGGTGCTGGTAAAGCCAAGTGCTTCGCCCCACCGCGTCAAGCTGGCCGTCGAAGTCCTGCAGCGCCTCTGGAGGCTGCACCAGCTCACTGATCTCGGTGACGACCTCTGCTCCCCGGCCTTCGGAAAGCACAAGGATCCGTTGCGCATGGCGATCGAGCGGAGCAGCTATTTCGGGCGCAAGCCGGTTGGCTACGGCGATAAGCCTTGCTCGTAGCTGACCAACGGTTGCTTCGTCTCGTTCTGGTGGCCAACCTGGCGAAAGAAATGACGTAGCAACGGCTCCCTGATCAACCGCAGCCAGGAACGGCTCCAGCGCGTTCAGAGGCGCCGTTTCGAGCAGGCGATGAAGCGATACACCATTCCGGAAACTGGCACTAACCGTGCCTTGACTTGATTGCGTAGACGTTGCGCTCAAGGCTACCTCCTAGACTTCTCGGTTGCGCAACTCGAACTCTCGCCAACCCGGAACGTGGGCGCTGAGGACGGCTTTGAACATCCGACCGTGTCGCTCATAGCGCAGGTGCAAGAGCTCGTGAACGATCACGTAGTCCTGGAAACGCTCGCTGCAGTCCAGCAGGTCTATCGCAAGGGTCACCGTGCCGGAGGACGAGCAAGAGCCCCACTTCTTACGCATCTCTTGGACTCGAATCACCCGAGGGTTGACTTTCAGCTTGATCGCCCAGGCCAGCGCACGTCGCCGAAGATCTTGCACCGGGTACTGCGACGACTTCATTCCTCGTCACCCGCCAAGATCAGCCGCACCACGAGTTCGACAACCCGCGCACGCTCCTCCTGGGGAAGAGCCAGGAGGGGCTTGTAGAGCGATGCGCGCAGCCGACGCTGTTCGTCGGGGTTCACCGCGGCGTTCGGGAAGCGGGCAAGCAGAGATTCCGCCTCTCGGGCCAGAACTTGGGCATCCAGGCCAGCGGCCATGACAGCTGCATCGTCCCGCAGCACCCATGCCACGGCGAAGGCTCTCGATGAAAGTCCGCTGTCGCGGGCCGCCTTCAGCGCGGCTTCCTTTTCGACGGCCAATGCGGCCAGCACATCCATGGCGGCCAGTCCCGTCGTCTTGCGTTCCTCAAGGTCCTTGAGGATGCGCTCCGCGCGATCCTTCAGCGGATGAAGCACTGGGGCAGCAGCGGGATCGTCATCGATCTCCTTCTGAAGGCCGCGGACCAGATTGAACACCTTGCCCTCGTCCGGACCCTCGCCCGCCTGCAGGGACCGCAAGGTCGCCACGTCAAAGGTCACGGTTTTCGTCAAGCGACCGAGGCCGTGCTGCTCAGCACTGGACTCAATCAGGCGGCGCGTCTTGTAGGCAAGGTCCGCAACGAACCCAACCTTCTCAGCGTAGGCGTTACGGACGGCTGCATACAGACGGGTCAACTGTTTGTAGGTCGAAATATGGTCGCGTAGTTCTGGGGCGGGGGAAAGGATCTCCCATAAAGATTCGATCTCCTTGAAACTCTCGTAGAACGACTTCCGGGCGTCGGGCTCCAGGAACCGGCCGAACACAATTCGCTCCAGTTTCTCGTCAGGGGTGCCGCCGTCATCGGCTTCGAGGTACTCGCTCTTCGCCGACGCGATGCGGTGCAGGAAATCCTGCTGAAGGACATCCAGGTCCTCGATGACTCCACTGACGTCGCTGGAGTCAAACTGCAGCGCTTTCTTCAGCTCCCGCAACACGCCAACAAAGTCAACCACCAAGCCGACACGCTTTTGTACTCCGTTGGCGTCCACATAGGGCCTATTCACACGCGCAATCGACTGCAGCAGCACGTGGTCGCGCATCGGCTTGTCCAGATACAGGCAATAGAGCGGCGGCGCGTCATACCCTGTCAGCAGCTTGTCGGTGACGATCAGGATCTTCGGGTTCTCTGTGGGCTTCTTGAAGAGCAGCCGAACCTGCTCCTCTGCATCGTCAGAGAGCTGCAACTCAGCCACCAGTGGACGGTCCACAGCATCCAGCGAGTTCTCGGTGTAGACCGGGGTAGACCATTCCGGAGGGAGTAACTTGTCCAGCGCCCGCTTGTACTTCGCACAAGCCTCACGGTTCACGGCTACCACAAAGGCCTTGTAGCCAAGTGGCAGCACGTTCTCTTTGAAGTGCTCGGCGATGAAGGCCGACACCTTTTCGATGCGGTCATCGGCAGTGAGGAAGGTTCGCAGACCCACGGCGCGATCGAGGACCTTGTTGAGCTCCTCGATATCCGTCACGCCTTCTGACTCGGCGAGCGCAAAAAACTCCTTGTCCAGTCGCTCGGCCGGCACCGTCATCTCGCTGGGCGCCATCACGTGTTTGATCGGGAGCGTGGTCTCGTCGGCGATGCTCTCGGCGATGGAGTACTTGTCCAGGTATCCAAGATCATCTTGCGCGCCGAAGATCTTGAAGGTCCCCTCGCCCTGCGAAGTCCGCGCAATCGGTGTTCCGGTGAAGCCAATGATCGTGGCCTTTGGCACCGCAGCCATCAGGTAGGTGCCGAGGTCCTTGGCGACCGATCGGTGTGCCTCGTCGATGAACACATAGACGTTCTCCCGTAGGCAGCTGTCCTTTCGGATGGCCTCAAACTTGTGGATCATCGAAATGATCAGGCCGCGGAAGTCGGCGTCCAGCAGGGACTGCAGTTTGGCCTTGTTGTTGGCGCGCTCCACAGCGATGTCCTGCTGCTGCATTTCACCTAGTAGGCGCTCCACCCAGCCCTTAAGTTGGCCCTCCAACTCCGTGCGATCGACGACCAGGATCACGGTCGCATTGGCGAATCGAGCCTTGTCCTCCAGGATGAGCCTTGCGGCGGTCAACAAGGTGAAGGTCTTGCCCGAGCCTTGGGTGTGCCAGACCAGACCGCGAGTCTTGGCGGGATCGGCGCAGCGGTTCAATATGGCGTCAATGGCGCGTCGCTGGTGCTGGCGCAGCACCGACTTGCGAGTCTCACCATCCTGAACATAGAACAGGATCCAATGGTGTAGCGTCCGCAGGAACTCCGTGGGTTCAAAGAAGGCCTGGACGGCGAAGCGATAGGTCTCCTCTGGCGCCTGCTTCCAACGGGCCATGTCGCGTCGATTGGCGTTCCAGGTCACCCCATACCAGTAGTCCAGCAAGTGGGTGACGTTGAACAACTGCACGCTGGCCAACAACTCCGGCGTCTCAAGCTCATACCGGCGAAGCTGCTTGATGGCGCGCTCGATGGCATCACCGTCCTTGGGGTTCTTGTGCTCGACGATCACAACCGGAAGGCCGTTGACCACAAACATCACATCGGCACGGTTACCCTTTCGCGCCGGGGGCTTGATCTTCCATTCCCACGTGACGTGGAAGTCATTGTTTGCGATGTGTTCAAAGTCAACTAGCGTTACGGCTCGGTGGCGCTGCTCAACATCGTC
>JAFMJY010000173.1 GCA_017853245.1 Burkholderiales bacterium
CGATCGCCCAAGAAAAAACCCCAACTCAGACGAGTTGGGATTTTGAGTATGGTGGCAACCAGGAATATGAGGAAAGCGGCTAACTCATTGCCATCATTGAGGATTTCTGAATACAGCTGATGTCCAGTGAGGGCAACAGCATGCTCTAAAAGACCCGTTAAGCGGCCGCACGTGCTCGGCGCGGGCTGGTAATGGATTTCTTGCGCGCCACCGGCTCAGCCCCAAGATGCTCGATCACGACAGGCGGACGGTTGGGGAACTGCGCCACCAGGTTGAGCTCGCCGCCCATGCTCTCTACATAGTGACGCAGCGTCGACAGCAGCATGTCGCTGCGCTTTTCCAACCTGGAAATGGTGTCTTGTCCGACACCCAACGTTGCGGCCAGTTGCTCCTGTGTTTGCTGCGCGGCTTGGCGCAAGTCCTTCAGGGTGGCCAACTCCATGGTGCGAGCTTCAATACGCTCACGCCGCGCCTTGGGCAAGGCAGCCATCACTTCATCGAGTTTTCTTGCCATGCTTTGACTCCTTCTTCAACGTTGCCAGGTACTTGTCGTACCTGTCATCGGCAATTGCGATCAACCGTTTGTAGAACCGGCGCTGATCAGCACCACCCTTGTCCCCTCCCGCCAGCAGAATGGCTTGCCGCTTGGGATCGAAGGCAAAGGCTACGCGCCAGACCTCCCCATTCCAGTCAAACCGCAACTCTTTCATGTTGGCGTGGCGTGAGCCCTTGAGAGTGTCCGCCGCCGGCCGCCCCAGGTTGGGACCAAACTGCGCCAGCAGGCTGGCGTGAGCCAGAACTTCGTCCTGCAAGTCCTCTGCCAACAAGGCCAGCTCGTCGTCAAAGTCATCGTGAAGGATTACGGTCCAGCGCATGCGTAGATTATGGCTTTAATGCCATATGTAGTCAAGACCATGTCTGCTTCCAGCCGCCAAGCGAGCTTCATGAAGCACTGGATCTGAGATCATTCAGTGATGTCCGATACGCACGAGTACGCAACACCCCTTGCCAGCAAGCGCTGTGCGGTGTACACGCGCGTCTCCGTCGACGACGGCAATGACGGTGAGATCGGCTCCACCGATGTGCAGTTCATGGCCTGCCATGAGCTGATCGCCTCTCAACGGGGCCAGGGCTGGCAGGCGTGCGACCGGCTCTACGAGGACAAAGGGGTCTCTGGCAGTCATCTGGAAAGACCGGGCCTGCAAAAACTGCTGGCCGATGTCTATGATCGCCGCGTTGATGTGGTCGTTGTGCACCGGCTCGATCGTTTGACCCACCATCTGGGTGACCTGCAAAAGCTCATGGAATTGTTCGAGCAGCATGGTGTGGCACTGGTCTCGGTCACACAGTCCCTCGACACCACGGATTTACATGGGCGGCTGGCGCTGAACCTGCTGACGTCGTTTGCGCAGTTCGAGCGTGAACTCATCGGCGAGCGTAGCCGTGAAAAACGCGCAGCAACGCGCCGCCAGGGGGTCTGGTACGGGAATGCATCGCCCCTGGGCTACAACCTTGTGCGTCAACGCTTAGTGGTCGACCCGAAGGAGGCCGAGGTGGTGCGCGGCATCTTCAAGGATTTTGTGGATCAGGATGCAGTCACTGTATTGATCAAAGACCTGGCCGATCGCAGCATCAAAACCAAGCGCTGGAAAACCCAAGCTGGGCAGGCGCGCGGCGGGCGGCCATTTGATCGCAACGCCCTGTACAAGGTGCTCAACAATCGCGTGTACATCGGCGAGGTGTTTTACGACGATGCTTGGCACACCGGCGACCACGAAGCCATCGTACCGGCAGAGCTGTGGGCCAAGGTCCACGCCCTGATGAAGTCACGTGCCCGGCGCACCGGCGTCAGCAACACCCCCACCCCCGACAGCGCCTTCATGCTCAAGGGCCTGATCGTGGACGCCAGTGGTCGGGCGATGTCTCCCTGCCTGTCTTCTGCCTACAAGAACCAGCACTACACGTACTACGTGTCACAAAGCGACATTGCCGTGGGCGCTGGCACATCGGGCGTTCCGCGAATTGCCACCCGCAAAATCCACGCGGCGGTATGGGCTTACCTTCGTGAAGGCCTTCGCGATCCGCAGCCCTGGTTTGACGCACTGCCACCCGCGCTTACGTCACACCCAAGCTTTGATCGGCAGGTCATGGCGGGGCGTTTGCGCCAGGTGGAGGCCGCGATCGACAAGTTGTTCCCGGCGAATCAAACGGCACTGCTTCGCCAGCTGGTGGAACAAGTCGTGGTGGACAAAAAGCACATCACGGTTCGGCTGAGCGCCAAGGGCATTTTTGAGTTGTTGCTGGAGTTGCTGGATGAGTCCTACCTCAGGCAGGTGAAAAAGCGCTGGGCTGACATCGCGAATGAGAGTGGCGCGTGACTTTTTCATATTTTTTCTACTCTCTGCGCTTGGTTAGCAAAACCCGGCGGGTGCCAAAGCAGTTCCAAAACAGTCTCCAGCAGACAACACGTAACCTGTTGATTTATATAGACATCAAGCCCGAGAAAAAGCGGCAGCCTGCGGACTTCGCCCAATTTCTCTGTTTCGATATCTCGAGAGAAAGTGGCCAGGGTGCTCGCGATATTGGCCGATAAGCCGAAACTGCAATCACCCGTGAAGTCCTCAAGAGCCATAAACTTTCCCTAACGCTACGCGGACTTACCTGCGTTTAGGCGAAAAAAAACCTCCACCTGAGAGGAGGTGGAGGTTGTGTATGGTGGTGGATGGTTCACCACTCAGGAACTTTCTATTCGCATTCAAGCGTGCTAGAGAGTACTAGGGGGAGAATGCGAGGTAGAGACTTCGACCCAACCGATGGGTAGATCTTACATCGCCGCACTGCACCAGATCAACTTCAAATCCGGCTTTGACATTTGAACCCACGTCCACAAGTCGCCCGGATCAGGGCTTTGCATGACGGCATTCTGAAGTTGCTCCGGAGGCCGATTGGCATAGCCCCACTCATTTCAGCCCGTACCAAACACCACGCCCGCTGCCGTGCTGCTCCAGATGGTTGCGCCCGGTCAGGTCACGGAAATGCTGTTTGAGGGTGTTGCGACTGGCCCCGGTCAATTTGATCGCATCCATCATCGTGACGCGGCCATGCTCGCGAGCGAATTCCACGATCTGCAGTGACAGCTCGGGCAACGCGGCCAGCACAATCTTTTCACGTTCGACCTTCTTCTCCAAGCGTCGAACCTGCTCTGCCAGAGAGCGTAAGAAGAACACCAGCCATGGCTGCCAGTTGGGAGCCTCGGTGCGGATGGTTCCCTGTGTCTGACGCAGGGCCAGGTAATAGGCCTCTTTGTTCAGCTCGATCACGCTCTCCAGCGAGCTGTATGGCACATAGGCATACCCAGCCTGGATCAGCAGCAGTGTCGTCAGCACCCGGCTCAAACGTCCGTTGCCATCCTGAAAGGGGTGGATTTCCAGAAACACCACAACGAAGATCGCGATGATCAACAAGGGATGCAAGT
>JAFMJY010000004.1 GCA_017853245.1 Burkholderiales bacterium
CGCTCATGACCGCACTCGACTTCACCATGAGCGCCGCTGCGCGCGCCGCCTACGATGCGCCCATGGGTGCCGCCACGGTCGACATGCACTCGATGTTCCTCGCCACCTCCCGTAGCGACGTGGTCATCGAGGCACGCTGCCTCCGGGCGGGCAAGACGCTCGCGTTTTGTGAAGCCGAGGTGAAAGATGAGAAGGGCGAAGTGATGGTTCGATCCTCCGCCACGTTTCGGATGATCTCCCTTGGAGAAGGCGCATGAGCAGCGCCCGGCTGACCGGCGCGGAGGCGATCGTGCGCTTGTTGCAGACCAACGGGGTGAAGCACATCTTCGGCCTGTGTGGCGACACGAGCCTGCCGCTCTACGACGCGCTCGCGCGGCTCGACCACGGCATGGACCACATTCTCACCCGAGACGAGCGCAGCGCTGCCTACATGGCCGATGGCTACGCGCGCGTGACTGGGCGCGTTGGCGTGTGCGAAGGCCCCAGCGGCGGTGGCGCGACGTACCTGTTGCCCGGCATCGTCGAGGCAAACGAGTCGTCGATCCCGGTCCTGGGCATCACGTCGGACGTATCCGTGGGCTCGCGTGGGCGGTTTCCGCTGACCGAGCTCGACCAGAAAGCCCTTTACGCGCCCCTGACCAAGTGGAACGCCACCATTGACCGCGTCGACCAGATTCCCGGCATCGTGCGCTCGGCTTTTCGCGCGATGACCACTGGCCGCCCGGGCGCGGCTCACCTATGTGTGCCTTACGACCTGCAGAAACACGAGCTGGACGCGGCGGATGTCTGGGCGCAGCCGGGGCATGGCGCTGCGCCCGCGTTGCGTTCCCGTCCCGATGCGCGCGAGGTCGAGCGGGCAGCCGAAAGGCTCGTGGGTGCGCGCTCGCCGGTGATCGTCTGCGGGGGCGGCGTGGTGCTCGCCGGTGCCTGTGGGGCGCTCGATGCCCTGGCCACCCTGCTCAACGCGCCGGTATGCACGACGGTGAGCGGCAAGGGGTCGCTCGCCGACACGCACCCGCTGCTTGTGGGCGTCGTGGGCACCAACGGCGGCGTGCCGGCCACGCGCGAGGTGGTCGCTGGCGCCGATCTGGTGCTTTTCATCGGCGCACGCGCTGGGTCGACGACGACCGAGCACTGGAAGGTTCCAGGCCGGGACATTCCCGTGATTCACCTCGACGTCGATGGCATGACCATCGGCACCAATTACCGCACCGAGGTGGCGTTGGTGGGCGACGCGCTCCTCGGGCTGCAGGACCTGGGCGAGGCAGTGAAGGATCGCGTGGCCAAGCGCCGGCCCGATGCCGTGGATGGCAAGGCCGTCGCAGCGGCGGCGCGAGCGAAGAAGCGTGCTGCCTTCCAGGCTCTCGCAGCCTCGACGGGCCGGCCGATCCTCCCGGAGCGCGTCGTCGAGGCGGTAAACCGGCTGAGCCCGCCGGAAACCATCGTGGTCGCAGACCCTGGCACGCCGTGCCCGTATTTCGCGGCGTTCTTCGAAGCACGGGCAGCAGGACGCCGCTTCATCACCAATCGCGCGCATGGCGCATTGGGCTTCGCCATGTCGGCGGGGTTCGGTGCCGCCGTCGGCCAGCCGAGCGCCACGGTCATCGCGGCAATGGGTGATGGCAGCTTCAATTTCACGTGCGGCGAGCTCGAGACGATCGTCCGGCGCAACGTGCCGCTCAAGATGATCGTTTTTTCCAACTCGGTCTACGGCTGGATCAAGGCGAGCCAGAAGGTAGGCTACGGCGAGCGCTACTTTTCGGTGGACTTCGACCGTACGGACCATGCGCGCGTTGCCGAGGCTTTCGGGGTGCGGTCCTGGCGCGTTGAAGACCCGGGCGGGGTGGACGATGCCCTGCGTGCCGCGCTCGCCCACGATGGCCCCGCGCTTGTCGATTTCATCTCGCAGCCGTTGCAGGATTCCGCCGTGCCCGTCAGCCAGTGGATGGGCTGATCACTTGACCCGTCAAAAGGAGAACACCTCATGTCGTCGAATATTTCCCGTCGTGACGTTCTGAAGGCCTCGGCTGCCGTCACTGCTGCGAGTTGGCTCCCGGAAGCGCTCGCGCAATCGGATGGGTCCCTGCGGCTGGTGGTGACTTTCCCGCCGGGTGGCAGCACCGACATCACCGCCCGCATCATCCAGCCGCAGCTCGCCGAGCGCATCGGGCGCAGCGTAGTAGTGGAGAACAAGCCGGGTGCCGCGAGCCAGGTGGGTACGCAGTTCGTCGCCAAGGCCGCGCCGGATGGCAACACGTTGCTGGTGTGTTTCGACACCCACGCGATCAACCCCCTCGTCAAGAAGAGCCTTCCCTACGACACCTTCAAGGATTTCGTGGGCGTCACGCTGGCCGTTCGCTTTCCATTGGTGATTGGCGCGTCGGCGGGCTCGCCGGGCAAGGATTTGCGTGAGTTCCTCGCGGTGGCCAAGCCCTCGCCCGGGCGTTATAGCTACGCCTCGACCGGCCTGGGCTCGATGAACCATCTGGTGGCCGAGGACATCAAGCGTCGCTCGGGCGTGGATCTCCTGCACGTCCCGTACGGCGGCGGCGGCCCCGCGGTGCAGGCCGTGCTTGGCAGCACGGTGAACCTCACGCTGCTGAGCTACGCGGCACTGAAGGGCAACATCACCGCGGGCAAGATCAAGCCGCTTGCCGTCACGGGCGCCAAGCGCCTGGCCGACCTGCCCGATACGCCCACCGTCGCGGAGTTGGGCTTCCCGGGCTTCGAAGCGTATTCGTGGATCGGCATCTTTGCGCCGGCGGCCACGCCGGGTGGGACGGTGAAGAAGCTGACGGAGGATTTCCAGGCGGCGCTTCGCCACCCCGACGTGACTAAGAAGCTCACGGATGCCGGGTTCGAGGTCATGGCCACCGACGGCCCCGCTCTCGACCGCTTCGCGCGCGCGCAGCATGACCGCTGGGCGGAGTTCATCAAGGCGACCGGCCTCAAGGTCGAGGAGTGAGCCTCTCCCTCGACCACGTTGTCATCGCCGTTACCAACTTGGCGGCGACCATCGAGGACTACCGCAAGCTGGGTTTCACGGTGCAGGTGGGTGGTGACCACCCGGGCCGCACCTCGCACAACGCGCTGGTGGTCTTCGAGGACGGCAGTTACCTCGAGCTGATCGCCTGGCGCGCGCCGGCTCCGCAAGAGCGCTGGTACGTGCACCACCAAACGCACGGCGACGGGTTCGTGGACTTCGCGCTGTTGCCCGATGGCGTTGGCGCACGCGTCGCGTCGGCGAAGGCGAGGGGGCTCGTGCTCACGGGCCCCATCGATGGCGGGCGCGTTCGTCCGGACGGGCTGGTGCTCAAGTGGCAGACCGCGAGGCCGGCCACGCAGGACCTGCCGTTCCTCTGTGGTGACGTGACCCCGCGTGAGGGGCGGGTGCCAACGGGCTCGTGTCGGCATCACGCGAACGGGGTGACGGGTATTTCGCGGGTGACGCTTGCGGTGCGCGACGTGGTCGCTTCAGCCTCCCGTTATCGGGCCTTGATGGGGGATGCGGCGGTGGCTACGGACACTGAAGCGCGAACGGCCAACGTCAGCCTTCCGGGCTGCAGCCTGCGCCTGGTGGGCGGTGAGCCCGACGGCCGGCCTCTGGGCTTGAAAGGCGAAGGCATACGGGCCGTGGCCCTTCGGTGCCGCTTGGCCGCCCCGCCTGCCCTGGATGAGGCGTTGGCGCATGGCGCGACCTTCTCGGTCGGGGGGTAGGCAGGCCTGCAGAGGGGCTTGAATCACCGGGGCACCGCCCATAGGTAGGACGGTTGAGGAAGCCAACCTGAAGGAGCCCGAGCCATGAGCGCCACCGCCGCCCCCGAAACCCGGGGTTTCCAGGCCGAGGTGAAGCAACTGCTTCACCTCATGATCCATTCCCTCTATTCGAATCGCGAGATCTTCCTGCGCGAGCTGGTCTCGAACGCCTCCGATGCGTGTGACAAGCTGCGCTTCGAGGCGCTCGCGAACGCGTCCCTGTTTGAATCCGACCCGGAACTGCGCATCCGCATCGACTACGACCCCGAAGGCCGCACGGTCACGATTGCGGACAACGGCATCGGCATGAGCCGCGATGAGGCCATCGCGAACCTCGGCACCATCGCCAAGTCCGGCACGCGCGAGTTCTTCTCCAAGCTCACCGGCGACCAGCAGAAGGACGCGAGCCTCATCGGCCAGTTCGGCGTGGGGTTCTATTCCTCGTTCATCGTCGCTGACCGTGTGACGGTTCGCACCCGCCGGGCAGGGCTGCCAGCCGCCGAAGGCGTGCAGTGGGAGTCCGACGGAGGCGGGGAATACTCCGTGGCCGCCATCGATTGGGCAGGACGCGGCACCGAGATCGTCCTGCACTTGCGCGAAGGCCAGGAGGACCTGGCCGATGGCCAGCGCCTCAGGGAGATCGTGAGGCGGTATTCCGACCACATCGTGCAGCCAATCGTCATGGCGAAGGAGGAGTGGAAGGACGGCAAGTACGCGAAGCAGGGCGAGGACGAAACGGTCAACCAGGCCTCGGCCCTGTGGGCGAAGCCGAAGAGCGACATCACCGAGGACGACTACAAGGCGTTCTACAAGCATGTGGGCCACGATTTCGCCGACCCGCTCGCCTGGAGCCATGCGCGAGTCGAGGGTCGCCAGGAATACACGCACCTGCTCTACCTGCCGTCGCGCGCGCCGTTCGACCTTTGGGACCGCCAGGCGCGCCGCGGGATCAAGCTGTACGTCCGGCGCGTCTTCATCATGGACGATGCCGAACAGCTGTTGCCGAGCTACCTTCGCTTCGTGCGTGGCGTGGTGGATTCGGCCGACCTTCCGCTCAACGTCTCGCGCGAGATCCTGCAGGAGTCGAAGGACATCGAGGCCATCCGCGCAGGATGCGCAAAGAAGGTCCTGGGGCTGATCGAAGGCCTTGCCAAGGACTCACCCGACAAGTTCGCCTCGTTCTGGAAGGAGTTCGGGCGGGTGATGAAGGAGGGCATCGGCGAGGACGCGTCGAACCGCGAAAGGATCGCCGGCATCCTTCGCTTTGCGTCCACCCACGCCGACAGCGCCGACGAAACCGTCTCGCTCGCCGATTACGTGGGCCGCATGAAGTCCGGCCAGGACAAGATCTACTACGTGACGGCCGATACCTTCAACGCGGCACGCAACAGCCCGCACCTGGAGGTCTTTCGGCGCAAGGGTATCGAGGTGCTGCTCCTCTCCGACCGGGTTGACGAATGGGTCGTGTCGCACCTCACGGAGTTCGACGGAAAGTCGTTGGCCTCGGTGGCGAGAGGGGGCCTCGACCTCGGCGTGCTCGAGGACGAGGGCGAAAGGAAAGCCCAGGAGGCGGCGGCGGAAGAGATGAAGCCGCTCATCGAGCGCCTCAAGGCGTCACTCGGGGAACGGGTGAAGGACGTCCGAGTCACCCACCGGCTCACCGATTCCCCGGCCTGCCTCGTGGCAGACGAGCAGGACATCGGAGCCAACCTCGCCCGGATACTCAAGGCGGCGGGGCAGAATGCTCCCGAGTCTCGCCCCATCCTGGAGGTCAACCCGACTCATCCGGTTGTCCAGCGCCTGAGGGATGAGCGGGAACGCTTCGAGGACTGGGCAGCAATGCTGTTTGATCAGGCCCTGCTCGCTGAGGGCGGCACGCTCGACGACCCGGGGTCCTTCGTGAAGCGCGTGAACCAGCTCATGCTGGCGCTCGGGGGCGATGGGTCGAGAATCATCCTCCCCGGCTGATCGGAGGCCGCCCGGGCAAGAGTGCCCCTCGGGTATGATGGCGCGCTTTTTCTCCTCGACCCCATGGTTCGCTTCCTCGTCATCTTTTCGGCGCTGCTCGCAGGGCTGTTCATCGCTGAACTGACCCCGCCCGCCCAGGAATGGGTCGTCCAGCCCTGGACGAATTTCGTCGCCTACCTGAGCGGCATCATCGCGCGCTGGATCGACCCGAACACCATCGTCACCGGCGCCACGCTCATGGACCCGGTGAGCCACTTCGGCGTCACCATCGTCGCGGGCTGCAACGGCGTGGAGGCCACGATCATGTTGCTGGCTGCCATGGTCGCGTTCCCGGCGAGTTTCGTGGCGAAGGCCGTGGGTATCGTCGTGGGAACCATCGCCGTGCAGGGCCTGAACCTCGTGCGGGTCGTGAGCCTCTACTTCATCGGCCGCTGGAGCATGCCAGCGTTCGAGTTTGCCCACCTCTACGCGTGGCAGGTCCTGATCCTGCTCGACGTCCTGATCGTCTGGCTGCTCTGGCTGCGAGCGCTACCGGCAAAAAAGGACGCGCGTGGCTGACCGCGCCAACCTCTGGGCCTGGCTCGCCCGGGTCGTATTGTGGGTCG
Source organism: Burkholderiales bacterium (assembly GCA_017853245.1). Taxonomy (GTDB): domain Bacteria; phylum Pseudomonadota; class Gammaproteobacteria; order Burkholderiales; family Usitatibacteraceae; genus FEB-7. The sequence goes on from JAFMJY010000004.1 coordinate 6,330, forward strand.
TGCCCTGTTTTGCGCTCTGGTATTACGTCGGGCGCCTCGCCGACCCCGTGAGTGGAAGGCTGGCGGTCGGGTTCATCAACGTGGTCGGAAACGGGGTCATTGAAACGGTTGAGACGGGTGCGAGCCAGCTCACCTTCGTCACCCGCCTCCCCGTTGGCGGGGGCGGCGTGCTCACGGTCGATGCCGATTCCCGCATTTACTCGTACGGCGTGCCCTTTGCCATGGCGCTGATACTGGCCGCCTGGCCACGGGGCATTGCCTGGCGCCTTGCGTTGGTGGTCGTGACCCTGTTTCCGCTGGTCGCCTGGGGCGTGACCTTCGATGTACTCGGAACGCTGGTCCGAGCTGCGCCGGGCTGGACTGCCGCCGTGCTGGGCCAGTGGGGTGCGACGGGGGTGGCGATTGGTTACCAGTTTGGCTCCCTGATCTTTCCAGGCCTCGTTCCGGCTGCCGTGGCCGTGGGCCTGAGCTGGCAGAAGCTGGGCCGCTGAAGGAATGGCCTCCCGGTACGACGAGCAGTCCATTCGCGTCCTGAAGGGGTTGGAGCCCGTGAAGGAGCGCCCGGGGATGTACACCCGGACCGACACGCCGCTGCATGTCATCCAGGAGGTGATCGACAACGCAGCGGATGAGGCGCTTGCCGGCGCGGCGAAGACAATCACCGTGACGCTGCATGGGGACAAATCCGTGTCCGTGGGTGACGATGGGCGCGGCATACCGGTGGGCCCTCATCCGGAGGAAAAGATTCCCACCGTCGAGGTGGTGTTTACGCGCCTGCATGCCGGCGGAAAGTTCGACAAGAAATCCGGGGGCGCGGCGTATGCGTTTTCCGGTGGCCTGCACGGCGTTGGCGTGTCGGTCACCAACGCGCTTTCCCGGCGTCTCGAGGTCAAGGTGCAGCGCGACGGCGCTGCCTGGGCGATGGCCTTCGAGGACGGGTTCGTCAAGGAAAAGCTGAAGAAGCTCGGCAGCGTTGCGCCGAAGCAGACCGGAACCTGGGTTCGCGCCTGGCCCGACCCCAAGTATTTCGACACCGATCGCATTCGCCGCCCGGAGCTTGAGCACTTGCTTCGTGCCAAGGCGGTGCTGCTCCCGGGCCTCACGACAAAACTCGTCGACGAGCCGTCCGGCGACACGCTGGAGTGGCGCTACGAGGGCGGCATGGAGGGCTATCTCAAGGAGTCCCTCGCGGGGGAGGATGGCTTCACCAGTCCCGTGATCGTGGGCCAGTCCTACGTGGGCGAAGGCGACACGACGTTCGCCACCGGCGAGGGCGCGGCCTGGGCTCTCGCGTGGACGGAGGGTGCCAATGGTGGCGAGTCCTACGTAAACCTCATTCCCACGCCCGAGGGTGGCACCCATGAGTCGGGGCTCAAGGCGGGCGTCTTCGAGTCGCTGCGGGAGTTCTGCCTGCATCATGAGCTGCTGTCGCGGGGGGTGACCCTGCAAAGCGAAGACGTGTGGAAGAACCTGCGTTTCGTTCTGTCGGTTCGATTGCTCGATCCCCAGTTCCAGGGGCAGACCAAGGGCCGGCTCAACTCCCGCGATGCGGTGAAGCTGGTTGCCACGCGCCTGAAGGATCCCCTGGATGCCTGGCTCAACCAGCACGTGGACGTCGGCCGCAAGATTGCCGAGCTTGCGATTCAGGCCGCGGTGGCGCGCCAAAAGGCGGGCAAGGCGGCCGAGAAGCGCCGTGGCTCGGGTGTCGCGGTGTTGCCGGGCAAGCTCACCGATTGCGAAAGCGGGGAGATCTCGCGTAACGAGCTCTTCATCGTCGAGGGCGACTCGGCCGGCGGCTCGGCCCGCCAGGGCCGGGATCGCCACACGCAGGCCATCCTGCCGCTGCGCGGCAAGATCCTCAACACGTTTGAAGTCGATCCCACGCAGATCTACGCCAACAACGAGGTGCACGACATCGCCGTGGCGCTGGGCATTGAGCCGCACGCGCCGGGCGCAGGCGACTCGGCGCTCGCCGGCCTTCGCTACGGGAAGGTGATCATCATGGCCGACGCGGACGTGGATGGCTCGCACATCCAGACGCTGCTGTTGGCGCTCTTCTTCCGCCATTTCCCTGCGCTTCTCGAGCGCGGCCACGTGCATGTGGCCCAGCCGCCCCTCTACTGCATCAAGGTGGAGTCCCAGGGGAAGAACCGCCCCGAGCGCCGGCTCTATGCCCTGGACGAAGCGGAACGCGACGCCCTGCTCGAAAAGCTTGCCGATGAAAAGGTTCGCGAGTCTGCCATCACCGTGGGGCGCTTCAAGGGGCTGGGCGAGATGAACCCCGAGGAGCTTCGCGAGACCACCATGAGCCCGGATACGCGCCGGCTGCTGCCCCTCGTGATCGACGGGGGCGCCTTCGCCGAAGCGCGCGAGACCTTCACGCTGCTCATGGGCAAGGGTGAGGCCGCTTCCCGTCGCAGCTGGATGGAAGCCAAGGGCAACCTCGTCGAGGCGGACGTCTGATGGCACGCACAAGACAGGGTCCTCCCCTCTCCGATACGCAGGCGGGCGACCTGTTTGCCCAACCTGCGCCGCCGGCGCGCCCCCCTGCGCCCCCCGTGTCGCCGGGCCAAGGCGGGGGCGAAGGCGAGGTGCCGCTCGCCCGGTTCGCCGAAGGCGCCTACCTCGCCTATGCGATGAGCGTGGTGAAGGGCCGGGCGCTGCCGGCAATCGAGGATGGCCAAAAGCCCGTCCAGCGCCGGATCCTCTTCGCGATGCGCGAGCTGGGCAACCGCCATGACGCGCCGTTCAAGAAATCGGCCCGTATCGTGGGCGACGTGATCGGCAAGTTCCACCCGCACGGCGATGCGGCGGTCTACGAGGCCGCCGTGCGCATGGCGCAGGATTTCACCCTGCGCTACCCGCTGATCCAGGGCCAGGGCAACTTCGGCTCCCGCGATGGCGACGGAGCGGCTGCCATGCGCTACACCGAGGTGCGCCTCACGCGGTTTGCCGAGGAGATCGCGCTCGCCGAGATCGAGCGCGGCACCGTCGATTTCATCCCGACGTACGACGGGTCGCTTCAGGAGCCCCGCCTCTTGCCGGCGCGGCTGCCGCTCGCGCTGCTCAATGGCGCCTCCGGCATCGCCGTGGGCATGGCCACCGAAATTCCACCGCACAACCTGGGCGAAGTGGCTGCGGCGTGCGCGGTGGCGCTGAAAAGCGCCAAGGCATCGGACGCCGACATTCTTGCTCTTGTTCCGGGGCCCGATTTTCCAGGCGGCGGGCAGGTTATCTCCCCAGCCGAGGAAATTGCGCGAGCCTATGAGACCGGCCGGGGCAGCCTGCGCGTACGGTGCCGCTGGTCCATCGAAAAGCTCGCCCGCGGTCAATATCGCCTTGTCGTCACCGAGATGCCGCCTGGGGCCAACGCCGCGCGCGTTCTCTCCGAGATCGAGGAGCTCACGAACCCGAAGCCCAAGCCGGGCAAGAAGGGTATTCCCCCGGCCGCTGCGGCGCTGAAGACAGCGGTGTTGGCCATGCTGGAGTCGGCCCGGGACGATTCCGACCGGGAACACCCGGTTCGTCTCCTGCTCGAGCCGCGCACCTCAAAGGTCGACGCCGAGGAGTTGATGAACCTGCTGCTCGCGCACACTGCGCTGGAATCGACTGCGTCGGTGAACCTGGTGGCGATCGATCGCGAGGGCCGCCCCCGACAGTCGGGGTTTGCCGATTGGGTGCGGGAGTGGGCAGCGTTCCGGCTGGCGACGCTCGAGCGCCGCCTCGCGCACCGGCGGGGCGAGGTGGAAGGCCGGTTGCACATCCTCGCAGGCAGGCGCATTGCGCTCCTCAACATCGATGCGGTGATCAAGGTCATCCGGAATTCGGACGAGCCCAAGCCCGCGTTAATCGAGAAATTCAAGCTCTCCGACCGCCAGGCCGAGGACATCCTCGAAATGAAGCTTCGCAGCCTGGCCAGGCTCGAGGCGATCAAGATCGAGCGGGAGATCGAGGCCCTCGAAGCGGAGCGCGCCGAACTCGACAAGCTGCTGGGGGACGAAGGCGCTCGTCGAAAGCTCGCCGTGAAGGAGTTGCAGGCCGATGCGGCGACTTTCGGGGATAAGCGTCGCACTCGTATTGAAGTCGCCGAGCGCGCGGCCGCCGCCCCGGTGGAGTCGCTCACCGACGAGCCTGTCACCGTGCTGTGCTCGCGCAACGGCTTTTTGCGCACGCGCACCGGGCATGGCATCGACCCCTCCACGCTCAGCTGGAAAGAGGGCGATGGGCCACTTGCCATCGTCGAGACGCGAACGATCCATCCCATCGTGCTGTTGGGCGCCAATGGGCGCAGCTATACCGTGCGCGCGATCGACCTCCCGGGCGGCAAGGGCGACGGCGTTCCAGCCGCGTCCCTCCTGGATCTAGGCGGCTCGCGAGTGGTCGGGATGCTTTCCGGGGAGGCCGGCCTGGCGCTGATGCTCGCCTCCAGCGGTGGCAACGGGCTTCGCTGCCAGCTGGGCGACCTCGTGACCCGGAGCCGCGCTGGCAAGTCGTTCTTCAACTTGGGTGAGGGCGACAAGTGCCTTGCTCCCGTCATCCTTCAGGCTGGCGCCAGGGAAGTGGCGGCCCTGTCCGCCGACGGCAAGTTGCTGGCCCTGCCCGTTGAGGAGGTGAATTCGCTCCCGAGCGGTGGCAAGGGCGTGATTCTCATGAAGCTGCGTGACGGGGAGGAACTGCTTGCGGTTCGCGCCGTTTCGGGTACTTTGCGGGTGGCCGGGCGCGGGCGGGGCGAAAAGCTCACGGTTGTGGAGATCGGCAAGGCGGAACTCGCCGAGTATCGCGGGAGCCGTGCCCGGGCTGGCCGCCTGGTTCCCAAGGGCCTCAAGGCCGTGGCGGGATTCGTTGACTGACCACGAAGGAGGATCGCCATGTACAAGCGCATCGTTCTTGCCTACGACGGGTCGGAAGCGGGGCAGGCGGCCCTGGTGGATTCGCGCGAGCTGGCTGGCCGCGATGGCGCCGAGCTCTACGTGATTGCCGTGGTGCCCCCGCCGCTCGAGTTCGCGGGCGGCGAAGTGGGTATCTACGACAGCGGCCAGGAGGATCGAGAGCGCACCGAGTACCAGGGCATCCTGGACCAAGGCATCTCGCGGCTCGCCGAAATGGGCTTCGCGGCGCAGGGCAAGGTGGTGGTGGGAGACGCCGTGGACCAGATCGTTCGCCATGCCGAGGCTGTGAATGCGGACTTGATCGTGGTTGGCCATCATCGGGAAAAGAGCTGGGCGGCGCGCTGGTGGCGTGGCTCGGTGTCCAAATCGCTCGTCGAGCATTCCCCCTGCAGCGTGCTGGTGGTCATCCACCGCAGCCCTGCCTGAGCCAAGCGGGCCCGAATTGAGCGCGAGCGAAACAACCTCGATCCCTGGCACGCGCGCGCAGGCCCCCGCATCGCCGCCGTCGCGGCTTCGCCACATCCTGTCGCTCGACGATTTCGAGCGGGCGGCCGAGCGGTACCTTCCGAAGCCGGTGTTCGCCTATGTCTCGGGTGGCGTCGAGGACAACGTTTCACGGGAGGGGAACCGGGCCCAATTCGAGCGGTGGCGTTTCGTGCCGCGCATCCTCAGGGGCGTCGGCAAGCGGTCTCAGAAGACAGTGCTGCTGGGGAAGGAATACGACCACCCGTTCGGCATCGCGCCCATCGGCATCGCCGCGCTCTATGCCTACCGGGGGGACCTCGTGCTTGCCCGCGCTGCGAAGGCTTCGGGCATTCCCATGGCGATGAGCGGCTCGTCGCTGATTCGGATGGAGGATGTCGCAGCCGAGGCGCCGGATGCCTGGTTTCAGGCATATGTGACCGGGGAGGGAAAAACCATTCGCGAGGTCGTCGGCCGAGCGGCGGATGCTGGGTTTGGCACCCTCGTGCTCACCGTGGATGTGCCGGCGTCCGGCAACCGCGAAAACAATGTGCGGGCGGGGTTCTCGACCCCGTTGCGGCCGAGCCCGAGCCTCGCGTGGCAAGGCATCAGCCATCCCGGCTGGCTGTTCGGGACGTTTCTCAAAACCATTGCCCGACACGGCATGCCGCACTTCGAGAACAACTACGGCCGTCGTGGCGCGCCCATCTTGTCCTCGAGCGTGCTGCGGGACTTCTCGGACCGCGGCAATCTCGACTGGCGCCATCTGGAGCTGATCCGCGGCATCTGGAAGGGCAGGCTGGTAGTCAAAGGCGTCCTGCATCCCGACGATGCCCGGCGCGCCATCGAGCACGGCGCCGATGCCATTGGCGTCTCCAACCACGGCGGGCGCCAGCTGGACCACGTGGTCTCGCCCTTGGCGGTGTTGCCGGACATCGTGGCGGCTTGCGGGGAGGTGCCCGTGATCTTCGACAGCGGCATCCGCCGAGGCACGGATGTGTTGAAGGCCCTCGCGCTGGGCGCGCGTTTCGTCATGCTGGGGCGCCCCTTCGGCTATGCCGCCTCGATCGGAGGCGAGGAGGGCGTGCGTCACGCCATTCGCATTCTTGCCACCGAAGTCGATCGCGACATGGCGATGCTGGGGCTGCGGGATCTCTCGGAGATCAGCGGGGATTTCCTGCGCCCGGCTTGAGGCGTTCGGCGGCGAGTTCGAGGCTCAGGCTCTCGCTGCCAAGGCGGTGAGCTGCGTGTGCAAGTCGTCTGCTATCACCACGCCTTCAAGGCGGTTTCTCTTCAGGGTGTCGAGCTCCATCTCCCCGGGCAAGCGCACGGGAATGGAAGCCTCGGCTCGCGGGGTGTCGTGCACGATGGCCACAAAATCCGCCATGCGCTCTGCCAGCCATTCGGGATTTCCCAGACGCCTCGTGTCGATGGCAATGAAGAAATGGCCGAGGTTCTGAGGCCGCTCCGGGTGTTCCGACCACGATTCCACGTGGGTGAGATACGCTGCGCCGGAGAGCAGGCCGGCAAACAGGTCGACGATTAGCGCCAGGCCATAGCCCTTGTAGCCGCCGATCGGCAGAAGGAAGCCATCCAGCGCGGCTCGCGGATCCGTTGTAGCGCGGCCCTGTGCGTCGGTGGCCCAGGTCTCGGGTATCACACGGCCGCTTTTCAGGGCATCGCGGATCTTGGCGCGCGCCACGACTGACAGCGCCATGTCGAGGATGATGGGCCGGCCTCCGGGGTGCGGGAGACCGAAACCCAGCGGGCTGTTGCCGAGCCGGGCCTCGGCTCCCCCGGTAGGCGCGATGGTGGTCGTGGCGTTGCTGCCGATGATGGTGGCGAAGCCCTGCTCGGCCGCAATGAGGCAATAGGGCGCGATGGGCCCGAAATGATTGCTCGCGCGCACGAAGGCGGCGCCGATGCCTGCTTCCCTCGCGCAATCGAGGGCGGCCGCAAGCGCGCGTTGGCCGACGACCGGGCCCATGCCGTTGGCGCCGTCGACACGGCAGAGGGCCGGAGCCACGCGTTCCACGGAAATGGCCGCCCGGGGGGCGATACCCCCGAGTGGCACACGCTCCGCGTACGAGACGATTCGCGAAGTGCCGTGCGTGTGCAGGCCAAGCAGGTCCGCGGTCACGAGAATGGACGCCGCGCAAGCTGCATCCTCCTTGCCCAGCCCGGCGCCATGCAGGGCCGATCGCGCGAGCGCTGTCAGCTCGCTTTCGGAAAGCTTCACGCGCAGCCGGTCAGTCCGCCTTGATGTTGGCCGTTTTCACCACGCGGCCCCAGCTGTCGTACTCGCGCTTGATGTAGGCGGCGAGCTCGGCGCGGCTGGTGGGCTGGGGCTCGAGAAAGTGTTTGGCGAGCGCCTCCTTCACCTCTGGCGCGCTCAACGCCTTGACCAACTCTCGGTTCCATCGATCGAGGATCGGTACCGGCACCTTGGCGGAGGTAACGAAGGCATACCAGTTGGCCGCCTCGAAGCCTGGAAAGCCGGATTCCGCAATGGTGGGAACGTTGGGCAGGAAAGGCGAGCGCTTCAGGCCCGTGGTGGCAATGGCGCGGAGCTTGCCAACATCCATGTGGGGTCCTGCAGTGGAGTGGGTCGAGTAATAAGAGTCGATTCGGCCCGCGAGCAGGTCCGTCATGGCCGGGCCGCCGCCCTTGTAGGGCACGTGCAGCGTGTCGACCCCGGCGCGCTCGTTGAACAGCTCGCCCGCAAGGTGCGAGGCGCTGCCAATGCCGGTGGAGGCGAACGATACGGTGCCGGGCTTCTTTTTTGCCAGCGCGATGAAGTCGGCGAGCGACCTGGCCGGAACCTCGGCGTTCACCACCAGCACGTTCGGGAACGTCACCGCCATCGACAGAGGCGCGAGGTCCTTGAGGGGGTCGTAGCCCAGCTTCGGGAACAGGTGCGGGGAGACGGAGAGCGGGCCGACGGAGCCCATTAGAATCGTGTAGCCATCCGCCGGGCCATTCGCCATCGCGGCGTGAACGATGTTGCCGCCCGCGCCAGCCCGATTCTCGACCACGACCGACACGCCGAGGTTGTCGGCAAGCTTCTTCGCAATGATCCGGGCCGACGTGTCGGCAGCCCCTCCAGGGGCAAAGCCAACGAGGAGCGTCACGGTTCTGGCGGGGAAATCGGCCTGGGCAAAGGCGAATCCGGCGAGGGCAGTTACCAACAACGCAAGCAGTCGCTTCATGGGCTCCTCCTCAAAGTTGATAGGATTCTACCCATGACGCATCGGAATGATTGCGATGTCCTGATTCTGGGTGGCGGCAATGCGGCCCTATGCGCGGCTCTCACAGCCCGGCGGGCTGGCGTTTCCGTGATGCTCATCGAGTCAGCGCCCATTGCCTATCGTGGCGGCAACAGCCGCCACACGCGCAACATGCGCACGATGCACGAGGGGCCGCTGCCGCCCCTCACGGACGCGTATCCGGAAGAGGAGTACTGGCAGGACCTCCTGAAGGTGACAGGGGGCCTCACCCAGGAGCCGCTTGCGCGCATGGCCATTCGAGGCACGGTGAGCCATGTTCCATGGATGATCGAGAACGGCGTGCGCTTCCAGGCGCCGCTGACCGGAACGCTGCACCTCTCCCGCACCAATGCGTTTTTTCTGGGTGGGGGCAAGGCGCTAGTGAATGCCTATTTTCGCGCTGCAGAGTCGCTGGGCGTCGACATCCACTACGAGACCGAGGTGGTGGATTTGCTCTGGGAGGGCAACGCTTGCGTCGGCGTAGTGGTTGCCAAAGGTGGCTCGCAGCGCGAAATTCGCGCCAAGTCGGTGGTGCCCGCCACGGGCGGCTTCGAGTCGAACCTCGAATGGCTGCGCGAGGCCTGGGGCCCCGTCGCCGACAATTTCCTCATTCGCGGCACGCCCTACAACCGAGGCGTGGTGCTCAAGCGGTTGCTCGAGGCCGGCGCAGAGCAGGTCTCCGACCCCACGCAGGGCCACTACGTCGCAATCGACGCGCGCGCGCCCAAGTTCGATGGTGGCATCGTCACGCGCGTGGATGCAGTGACGCTCGGCATCGTCGTCAACGCCCGCGGCGAGCGTTTCTACGACGAGGGCGAGGATTTCTGGCCCAAGCGCTATGCGATCTGGGGGCGCCTCATCGCCAACCAGACAGGGCAGGTGGGGTATTCGATCATCGACTCGAAAGCCATAGGGCGGTTCATGCCGCCCGTCTACCCCCCCGAGAAAGCTCACACGCTCGCGGAGCTTGCGGTCAAGCTCGGGCTCGACGCCGCCGCGCTCGAGCGAACGGTGGCTGGCTTCAATGCAGCCGTTCGCCCGGGCACTTTCGACCATACGGTGTTCGACGATTGCCGCACGGAGGGGCTCGACCCGCCGAAGACGCACTGGGCGCGGGCGATCGACACGCCGCCGTTCTATGGCTATCCACTGCGCCCTGGCCTTACGTTCACGTATCTCGGCGTGAAGGTGGACGAGCGCGCGCGCCTCATCATGAAGGACGGCAAGCCGGCCGCCAACGTGTTTCCAGCAGGAGAGATCATGGCGGGCAACATTCTGGGCAAGGGCTATCTCGCCGGCATCGGCATGGCCATTGGCACGACGTTCGGGCGAATCGCCGGAGAGGAGGCGGCTCGTCATGCGCGTTGCTGAGCGCCCCAGCCTCGAGGAGCTCGTTGCCGAGGCGCAGCGTGTGCTGGCGATCTGCAACGCCTGCCGCTACTGCGAGGGCTATTGTGCGGTGTTTCCCGCATTGCAGCGTCGGCTGGAGTTCACCGACCGGGACGTGCATTACCTGGCGAACCTTTGCCACAACTGTGGCGCCTGCCTGCACGCCTGCCAATACGCGCCGCCGCACGAGTTTCAGTTGAACTTTCCGGGAACGCTTGCCCGGGTGCGCGCCCGCACCTACGAGCACTACGCCTGGCCGGCGCCCCTCGGGCGCCTATACCGCCAGAACGGCGTCACGGTAGCGCTGGCGCTGGTGGTGGGCCTCGCACTGATCCTGGGTGTGATGGGTTGGCAGAACAGCCCCGGTGCTTTCTTCGCCGCCCACCCGCTGGAGAAGGGCTCGTTCTATGCCGTGATGTCGCACGGCACCATGGTGGCCCTGTTCGGGACGGTTTCCGTGTTCGTGCTGCTGGCTTTCTTGATGAGCTTCCTGGGGTTCTGGCGAGGCCTCGGCGAGCGGCCGGCGGACGTCATCCAGGGTGGCCCGGTTGCGCATGCCGCCCACGATGCCTTCACGCTCAAGTACCTCGATGGAGGGGGCGAGGGCTGCTACAGCGAGGGAGCGGCACCCAGCAACATGCGGCGACTGCTGCATCACCTCACGTTCTACGGGTTTCTGCTGTGCTTTGCGGCAACCTCCGTGGCGACTGTCTATCACTACGCTCTCGCCCGCCCCGCGCCGTACCCGTTCCTGAGCGTCCCGGTGCTGCTAGGCACGCTGGGCGGAATCGGGCTCATCATCGGCCCCGTCGGCTTGATGTGGTTGCGGCGCAACCGAAACCCGGACCTGGGTGATGCCTCTCAAAGGAGCATGGACGTCGGTTTCCTTGCCCTTCTTCTTCTCACCAGCGCCTCGGGCTTGGCGCTGCTCGGCCTACGCGAAAGCGCGGCCATGGGGGGGCTGCTGGCGTTGCACCTGGGCACCGTGATGGCCCTGTTTCTCACCATGCCATACGGAAAGTTTGCGCACGCCCTGTATCGAATGGCGGCGTTGGTTCGCTATCACGTTGAGCGACGCCGCCCAGCACTTTCCACAGGCGCGGAGTAGGCCTCGCCTCGCGCTAGGCGCCCAAGAGACGCAGTTGCCAGATCTCCCGCGCGCCCAAGTTCAGCATCGGACGAATCGACAGCATCGCCGCCTTGCCAACCGTGCTCTCCAGCACATCCAACTCGGCGAGCTTGGCTTTCGATTCCTCATCCAGCGGCGCATCCATGCCCTGTTCGCGAAGCATCAGCAGGCCCTTGGCGCGGAGGGCTAACTCCGTGTGCAGGCGCAGGTAGCAGACGATATCCACGACCGCGAGCGGATCGAAGCGGTCCTTGAGTGAGTGCAAGTATTGGCCGACTGGCGATTCCGTCAGGCGTCCCTCGTTGATGAGGTCCAGCAGTTCCACGTTGGCATCAAAGCCGCTGCCGAGCCAGGACTGCAGTTGCCGCTCGCTGCTCTCAAACACGAAATAGAAGAGCGGCGGCAGCGCCACCGCCATTCCGGCCGCCTGGATCATGGGCGAGAGCAAGAACTGGTTGAAGGCGCCATGGAGTACCACCGCAAGGGCGAAGCCAGGTAGCAGCACCAGCAAGGTGGGGGTCTTGCCGGGCCCGACGCGGGAGAGGGCGAGCATCGCGAAAAGTGCGGTGGCACCGCCATGCATCAACGCGGTGCCGCAACCTCGCACGAGCCAAGTGGCGAGGCCCAGCTCCGGCCGCGTGTAGAGGTAGTACAGGTTCTCCGCCACGGCGAACCCGGTTCCGACCGCAAAGCCCGCGATGGCCGCATCCACCACGAAGCCAAGGCGGTGGGTTCGGATCAGCGCGTAGACGATCGAGGCCTTGAGCAGTTCCTCGATCACGGGCGCGATGTAGAGGCTCAGAGTCTCGAGATCGATCTCCAGCCATTCCATGGCGCCCACATTGAGGACATAGCTCGCACCCACCAACGCCACGCCCGCGCCGATGAGCAGTCCCACGACACGCAGGGAGACAAGCTTGTAGCTGTCGAGGTAGAGCAGGACGCCGAGGAGCGCCAGAACGGGCAGGAGGCCGACCACGATGCGAAGCAGGATGTCGACCATGGCGTTCTGTGTCCTCTGTCAGCGCGGGGGGTGGCTAGAGAATCTTGAGCGAGATCATCCACTCGTCGCCCGCGCGCTTGCCGCCACGAAAGCCCGTGGCATAGCCGACCGAAAGGGTCATGTCGTACCAGTGCAGCACGCTGAAGCGCAGGTCCCATTGGGTGCCGAGGCTTGCGTAATCCTTGCGAAGGCTGGAGGAGGTGGGATCCGTCCAAAGCGCAGAGGCGAAGACGGCACCGCGAAGCCACGCCGCATAGGCACCGGGCGTGCCCAGCCGCTCGAAGATCACCGGCGGCAGGTTCACCTCCACCATTGGCCTCACGAAGCTCTTTCCGGAGATTTCGTTCAAGCCGAAGCCGGGCAGGGCGTAGTAGTCCCGGTAGCGCTTGATCTCGCGGTTGTCGACGTAGTTGTTGCCGAAGCCGCCGAAATACCAGTTTGCGAAGGGGTCCGACCGGTCGCCGCGGGAAGCGCCGCCCACGGTGCGCAACCAGACCGACGCGTGGTTGAAGGGAAGGGGCATGCCGTAGTCGAGTCCCGCGCGCGCCTGGGGAACCGGGTCCCCCTTGGCGCGGTTGGCGTGCAGCACGGCTTCGTAGTTGAGGCCCTTGTCGTCTTCCACCGCCCCGAGCGAGCGCTTGGGGTTGGCGTGTCGGAAAGCCACCTCGCCAAACCATAGCTTGTCGGATGTGCTGCCGACGTTCTGGGCATCCGGCAGCGTGTCGATCTTGTCGTAATAGGCGAGCGTGGTCTCGATGCGCGAGAGCAGCGGCGGGTCGTAGGCGAACCAGTGCGTGTGGTTCACCTTGGCGGCAAGGCCCTTTCGCGCCCGCTTGGTGGGCCCGAAGATGTCGTAGAAGTCGGAGCGGTTCCAGGAGAGCGAGGCAGCCCAGTTCAGGTACCGGGCGTTGAGCTCCACGTGCGCCTTCTCATCTTCCTTGAGCTTGCTGTCGGGCGTGTAGGCAGCGATGGCAGAGAAGTTCGAGAACCCTGCTGGGTCGGAGAAATTCGCCCGCACGCCAGCACCCACGGCGCCCCGGTAGCCCTGCAGGATGGGAAAGACGTTTTCCTTCTCGACGTGTCGAAGCGGGTGATACGGGCCTTGCCGCGTGATGAGCTTGGTCTCGTCAATCGTTGAGGGAGACGGCACCTGCCACTTCTTCACGATGGGGTGCTTCTCGGCGACCTCATTGCCCAGAAACCGGATGGCGCTAACGTCCTTGAGCGGCTTCGGGTCGATGATGCCGGGGACGAATCCGTCGCCGGTGTAGGCGAGCACCAGCAGGCGGCCTCCGGTGGTGGGCAAGTTAGACTTCATTATCCAGCACCTGCCGCCCGGGTGGCGAAACTGGTAGACGCAAGGGACTTAAAATCCCTCGGCCTGAAGGCCATACGGGTTCGACTCCCGTCTCGGGCACCACCCCACTAACTTACCCGCCGTTGCCGCCAACACCCTTGGCAGGTGCCTTCTTGGCATCGCCGGCGCTCCCGCCTGCCCCCCCGTTGCCGCCGTTGCCGCCCACGCCTTTTTGCGGGGCCACCGCGCCCGCGGCGCCGTGTCCTGCGTTGCCGCCCACGCCTTTTTGCGGCGCCACCGCTCCCGCGGCACCATGGCCTGCGTTGCCGCCGACGCCTTTTTGCGGCGCCACCGTTCCCGCAGCGCCGGCCTTGCCTTTCTCATCGGCCGCCTTCTTGGCGGGCGGAGCGCTGGCGGCGGCGGGCGCAGCCGGAGCCTGGGCGTTTGCAGCGAGGGCGACCAGGTTGGCGGCAACGAGATAGGGAAAACGTTTCATGGAGGCTCCCGTGGAATGGCGGTTGGACGGTAGAGAGGTTAGCCCAATCTGGGCAACCGGGACAAACGTGGCAGACCCACGGTGATCAGGTCCAGCCGCCAGAGCTGAGCGATCAGGGCCGCGACGGGTGAACCTGAACCGTGTGCGGCTTCCGGCAGGACGAGCTTGTGGCGAGCGGCGTAATCCTCCAAGTCGCCGAGCGTCCGGCGGCCATCCATTCTGCCCAACAGAACGGCGTCGTCAACGCCGAGCGCAAGGCTCCAGTCCGGCCGGCAAGCGTGATTCCCATCAAGATGGCAGCGATATCGCCACGAGGGCACGAACTCCCGCGCGTCTGCCCGGGAAAAATCGATGGCGTAGCGGACTGGGGACCGCTCCGGGCGGCAGGCGAGAAAGAAATGGCATGCATTTCCGAAATGGAACCGCTCCATCACCGACCACTGGCGAGGACGAGGCAGCGAGGAGACGGCCTGCAGAAACGCGCCGGAATCGCCAGGCGGTGGATGGTAGGGAGCTTGGAAGAACAGATCTTGGAACACGAGGCCAGCAGACTCGACCAGCGCAATGCAATCGCCGATCTCGTAGGCTCGCTCGCGCCGGTGCAGGAAGGTGTCGACGAGGCCGGCGTCCGAGCGCAGATCCGGGGCAAGCTCCAGGTAGCTTTGTGCCGGGTGGTTGGAGGGCAGGGCCCCCAAGGCGTCGCGCACGAGCGCCACCGACGCCTCGTCCTGCCCGAGGCCCAGCTCGCGGAACGCCGCCTGCAGCATGCTGACCCCGGTTCGCCCGTGGCGTGCGTACAGCATCAGGGCCGCTACGCCGTCGGGCCGAAGGCAGCGTGCCAGCGATTGCATGCCCGAAACGGGCGAGGCCAGGTGGTGCAGGACACCCGTGGATACGATGAGGTCGAAGTCTCGCCTCAACCCAACCAAATCCTCGATGGGCAGCTGGCGCAACTCGAGATTGCCGAGCTGGTACTTGGACTTCAGAAACTCGTGGTGCCTGAGGGACGGGCCACTCACGTCGATCGCGAGCACCCGAGACTGGGGATTGGTGTGCGCGATCACGGCCGCCTGGTTCGTGCCGCAACCAGCCACGAGGATATCCATATCGGGTTGGTAATCCTGATCGGGCCAGAACAGGCGATGCGAGTGGCTTGGGTCGAACCACTGCCAATGGTTCTCGAGCCACTGCGGCAGGTCGACAATGGGCTCCGGATACATCCACCGCGAATACTGCTGAGAGACGATGTCGGCGAGCGGGGTCGAGGCCATGGTCCGCTCGATTATCCGACGGAATCTTCGGGCTGACATAATTCCGCCCGGAGAGACCCGATGCCCCGCTTTGCCGCCAATCTGAGCATGCTGTTCACCGAGGTGCCGTTCTTCGCGCGCTTCGCGTGCGCGGCTGCGGCCGGATTCGAAGGGGTGGAGTACCAGTACCCCTACGCGCATGCGATCTCCGACATTCAAGCAGCGCTGAGCGAGGCGCGCATCCCACTGATCTTGCTGAACTTGCCTTCGGGAAACTCGGAGGCCGGCGATCGCGGCATCGCCTGTCACCCGGGTCGCGAGGGGGAGTTTCGGCGTGGAGTGGAAGAGGGCATCGCGTATGCGACAGCCCTCCGCGTCCCGCAGCTCAATTGCCTCGCGGGTATCGCGCCCCCTGGCGTGCCCGACTCGGTATTGCGCCAGACCTTGGTGGCGAATCTTCGCTACGCCGCAAGCGAATTCAAGAGGGCTGGCCTGAAGTTGGTGGTAGAGCCGATCAACACGTTCGACATGCCGGGCTTCTGGCTCAATCGCGCGTCGCAGGCGGTATCGATCCTCGACGAGGTCGGTGCCGACAACGCCTTCGTGCAGTTCGACATCTATCACGCGCAGCGCATGGTGGGCGAGCTCGCGGCGACGATCGAGCGCTACCTGCCGCGCATCGGCCACATCCAGATCGCCGACAACCCTGGGCGAAACGAGCCGGGCACGGGCGAGATCAACTATCCCTATCTCATGCGATTGCTCGACCGCCTCAGCTACGAAGGGTGGGTGAGCGCCGAATATCGCCCGGCAGCGACTACCGTGGAGGGGCTGGGCTGGATGACAGCCTTGCGTGGCAGATGACCTATCCGCACCTCCTTGCGCCGCTGGACCTGGGCTTTACGCAGCTCCGTAACCGCGTCTTGATGGGCTCGATGCACACGGGGCTCGAGGACCGGTCTCGCGACTTTCCGCGGCTTGCCCGGTATTTCTCCGAGCGCGCCAAGGGTGGCGTAGGGCTCATCGTCACGGGTGGGTTCGCGCCTAACATCGAGGGCTGGCTCTCACCGTTTGGTGCCATGCTCGCTAGCTCCGCCGCGGCGCGTCGGCACCGCGTCCTGCCTGAGGCCGTGCACGCGGAAGGCGGCAAGATCGCGCTGCAGATTCTTCACGCGGGGCGATACGGGTTCACGCCGCTCGCGGTGGCGCCCTCTAAACTCAAGGCGCCGATCAATCGCTTCACGCCTCGTGCGTTGTCGGCCTCGGGAATCGAGCGGCAGATTCGCGCGTTCGTGCGCTGCGCGGCCCTGGCTCGTGACGCGGGCTACGACGGCGTGGAGGTGATGGGCAGCGAGGGCTACTTCATCAACCAGTTTCTCGCTGCGCAAACCAACCGTCGCGACGACGACTGGGGTGGTTCGTACGAGAACCGCATGCGCTTGCCGGTGGAGATCGTCTCGCGCATCCGGGAGAAGGTGGGGCGCGACTTCATCTTGATCTATCGCTTGTCGATGCTCGATCTCGTTCCCGGCGGCAGTGAATGGGGCGAAGTGGTGGCGTTGGCTAAGGCGATCGAAAGAGCGGGCGCCACGCTCATCAACACGGGCATCGGCTGGCATGAGGCGCGCGTCCCGACTATTGCCACCAGCGTGCCGCGCGCTGCATTCGCGTGGGTGACCAAGAAGCTCAAGGGCGAGGTTTCCATTCCCCTGGTGACGACCAATCGCATCAACGACCCGCAGGTGGCAGAGGAGGTGCTCGCCTCAGGCTGTGCGGACATGGTGTCGCTCGCTCGCCCGTTTCTGGCAGACCCGGCGTTCGTGCGCAAGGCCGCCGAGGGTCGCGCGGACGAGATCAACACCTGCATCGCCTGCAACCAGGCGTGCCTCGATCATGTATTCGAGGGGCGGGTGTCGACTTGCCTGGTGAATCCGGCGGCATGCCGGGAGGAAGAGTTCGCGTCGAAGCCCGCTGCGACCCCAAAGCGAGTGGCCGTGGTGGGTGCGGGACCAGCGGGTCTTTCGTGCGCGACGACGCTCGCGGAGCGCGGCCATGCCGTCACGCTGTTCGAGGCTACGTCGATGATCGGCGGGCAATTCAACCTCGCGAAGCGCATTCCCGGAAAAGAGGAATTCGAGGAGACGCTCAGGTACTTCAAGCGCCGTCTCGAGCTGAACGGCGTCGACGTGCGACTGAACACGCGAGCGGATGCGGGCGGGCTCACCGGATTTGACGAAGTGGTGCTCGCGACGGGCGTGGTGCCGCGCAACCCGGGGCTCAAGGGTGGAGATGACCCTCGCGTGGTGAGTTACGTCTCCGTTCTTCGAGGCGAGGTGCGGGCGGGTACGAGGGTCGTCATCATCGGCGCGGGCGGCATAGGCTTCGACGTGGCCACGTATCTCTCGGAGGAGGGGGCTTCCATCACGCTCGATGCGGAGCGCTGGCGCCGAGCCTGGGGCGTGGCAGACCCCGCGGAGGTTCGGGGTGGGGTGACGAAGCCCGAGCCTGAGCCCTCCCCACGAAAGATCACCCTGCTGCAACGAAAGTCCACGCGGCCAGGAGCGGGGCTGGGCAAGACCACGGGCTGGATACACCGCAGCGCGTTACGGGCAAAGGGCGTCGAGATGCTGGCGGGCGTGAATTACGAAGGCGTGGTGCGCGAGGGCCTCGCGGTGAGCTTTGGCGAGGAGCGCGAGAAAGCTACGGTGATCCCCGCCGACACCATCGTCATCTGCGCGGGGCAGGAGCCGTTGCCCGAGTTAGCCGAGCCGCTGCGAGCGCGGGGCATGAAAGTGCACCTGATCGGCGGTGCGTCCCGGGCTGGCGAGCTCGATGCCCAACGCGCGATTGAGGAGGGGGCTCGGCTAGGGCGGGCGATTTAGGTACTAGGCCGCGTCTCGAAGCGTGGCGCGAATGACGAGCTCATCGTAAGGAGCCTGAACACGGCCAGCCTGGTCCCGCTCGAGGAGATAGCGCGACTCGAGCTCGCAGACGTCCGTGTGGACGTTCTTGTAGTCGCGCCCGAGGGCTATCGAGAGGGCCCTAACGGACAAGCCGGGATGTTGGGCGACATGCCGAAGGAGTTCCAGGCGTTTCGGGGACAGAAGCGCCGTCAGGGCCGAAATGGATTCCACGCCGATGGTGGCCTCCGTGCTTTTATTTTTCGAGGCGCTTTTCCATGCACGGGCGAATTGCCGGAGGGCGTCGCGGGACGTCATGACCTCAATGTAGAGTCGCTTCATTCAGTCCACCTCCAGCCATGGGCCGCATAATCACCACGAAAATCGCTCAGTAAGCGGTCTACGGACAAAAAATCGTACGACACCTCGGTCTCCGAGGATCCCAGATGCCGATGGTCCCCCTTGCCGGCTTCATTGTCGTAACGCACAAGGGTCTTGCCGGCACGGCCCAAGTACAGAAGGTACTTGATGCCATGCGGACGGTCCCTGGTAGGCCGCGGCAGCTGCCAGAGCACCATTTGTAGAACGAGATCGTGCTGCACCCCCTTGAATTCAAAGATCAAGCTGGCGCGAGATATATGGCTCATGGGACCATACCTTGATGACCGTGTCAACCGCAGGGGGGCTTCCCTCTAACGGGCAGCGCCTTCGCTTGGTTGACTGGGTGCGCTATTGAAACGGACATCACCGGCTGTTAGCCCGGTCGCCAAGTCGCCAGCCGATGGCTACATGCCCGTGCTGATGGATGTGGGCAACCTTTCCATTTCGCCTGCGCTCCAGAACCTGCCGTTCAATCCGCTGACAGATTTCGCGCCGGTCGCGATGGTCGGCTATTGGCCGCACCTGCAGGTGACGAGCATTAAGGTTCCGGCCAATACGGTTGCCGAGCTGATCGCCTGGGCAAAGGAGCAGAAGGGCAAGGCCAACTACGCGGTCGCGGCGGGCGTCGGTAGCGCCACGCATCTTGCTGGCGTGGTGTTCGCCACGCGCGCCGGTATCCAGTGGGGGAACGTGCCCTACAAGGGCGGGGCCCAGGCCATCACCGATCTCATCGGCGGGCAGGTCGACGTCACCTTCAACGGCATGGTGGCCACACTGCCGCATGTGAAGTCCGGGACGATCAAGCTCAGCGCCGAGGTGTTGCGGATTGCCGCGCTCCCCGATGTGCGCGATCGCCTGACGGCACTGGGTGCCGACCCCAGCCCGATGTCACCAGTGGAATTCGGCGCCTGGCTCAAGGCTGAGGTCGCGGCCATGGCCGAGATCGTTGAGGAAGACAAGATCACGGTTGAGTAGCTGTGGCGTGTCAACCGAAGTGGGTCGGGGGGCGTTGAGTCATGCGGGCGGCCGAGTGAGACGGTCTCTCCGGCTACACTAAACAGCATCTTGAAGCAGGCAGGTTTGAGGAAGCGAGGCTGACATGCGCTACGCACTCGTGATCGAAAAAGCGGGAGCTAACTTTTCCGGCTACGTCCCCGATTTACCGGGTTGCGTCGCAACGGGAACAACCGTTGCGGAGACTGAAGAGTTCCTTCGCGAAGCCATTGCGTTGCACCTCAGCGGCATGCGCGAAGACGGGCTGCCGATTCCGTCCCCGTCCAGCAAGGTGGATTACCTCGACGTTCTGGCCTGAGAGCCTCGGCCATCCCGCCGGGCGCCGGACGCGGTGACTGACGCGGCGAGTTACCCCATGGCCTTCGCCATGCGCGCAGCGGCCTTCTGCAGGTTCTCGAGCGAAGTGGCGAAGGAAATGCGGATGCATCCCTCGCCGCCAAACGCCGAGCCCGGCACGGGCGCCACGGCTTCCGGCTGCTCCATCAGGTAATCGCAGAGCGCCATATCCGAGGCCGCCTTGATCTTGCCGGCCGCGTGCAGGCGCTTGATCGCCTCGCTGCAATCCGGGAACACATAGAACGCGCCGGCGGGCTGCAGGCAACGCACGCCTGGGATCTTGTTCAGCGCCGCCACCAGCCATTCCGCGCGTTCCTTGAAGGCCCTCACCATAGGCGGAATGCAATTCTGGTCGCCGTTCAACGCGGCTTCCGCCGCCCACTGGGAAATGGAGGTCGGGTTCGAGGTGGAGTGCGACTGCATGTTCTCCATCGCCTCGATCAATTCCGCCGGGCCGCCGCAGTAGCCGATCCGCCAGCCGGTCATCGAGTACGCCTTCGAGACGCCGTTTTCCACCAGCGTGCGGTCGAAGAGGTCGGGGCAGGCATCCAGGATGTTCACGAACTTTGAGCCATCGAGCAGAATCTTCTCGTACATGTCGTCGGAAGCGATGACGATGCGCGGGTGCTTGCGCAGCACCGCGCCCAGCGACTTGAGCTCATCCAGCGTGTAGACCGCGCCGGTGGGGTTGGAAGGGCTGTTGATGAAGATGAGGCGTGTCTGCGGCGTGATGGCCCGCTCGAGCTGGGCCGCGGTGATCTTGAAGCCCTGGTCGATGCCGGCGTTAATGAACACGGGCTTGGCCCCCGCCACCATCGCCATGTCCGGGTAGCTCACCCAGTAGGGCGCCGGCACGATGACCTCGTCGCCGGGATTCAGCAGTGCCATGCACATGTTGAAGAGCGTGTGCTTGCCGCCGCAGGAAACCAGGATCTGCTTCTCGGTGTAGGTCAGCCCGTTGTCGCGCTTGAACTTGGCGATGATCGCCTTCTTGAGCGAGCCCGTGCCGCCGGCCGGCGTGTACTTCGTGAGGCCCTTGTTCAGCGCCGTCACCGCTGCGTCCTTGATGAACTGCGGCGTGTCGAAATCCGGCTCGCCGGCGCCCAGGCCGATGATGTCCTTGCCCTCGCTCTTGAGTTTGGCCGCCTTGGCGGTGATGGCGAGGGTGGGGGAGGCCTTGATGGCGGCCAGGCGCTGGGCGACGAGGGACATGGGAACTCCGGAAAAGGGCTTCAGGAAAGGCGCCATTTTACCGGGGCCGGCGATGTGGGGTCGTTCGGACCAGCCAGCGTTGCTAAACTCCTCGATTGCCCGCGCACCGTGCCATGGCCGACGTCGTCACCTTTCCCGGCAGCCCCTACCGCCTGCACCGACCCTTCGAGCCCGCGGGAGACCAACCCGCTGCCATCGAGGCGCTGGTCGAAGGCATCCATGACGGCCTCGCCTACCAGACGCTGCTCGGCGTCACGGGCTCTGGCAAGACGTACACGATGGCGAACGTCATCGCCCGCACCGGCCGCCCGGCGCTGGTGATCGCGCCTAACAAGACGCTCGCGGCACAGCTCTACGCCGAGATGCGGGAGTTCTTTCCCGAGAACGCGGTCGAGTATTTCGTCTCCTACTACGACTACTACCAGCCGGAGGCCTACGTGCCTTCGCGCGACCTCTACATCGAGAAGGACAGCTCGATCAACGAGCACATCGAACAGTTGCGCCTTTCGGCCACGAAGAGCGTGCTCGAGCGGCCTGACACGGTGATTGTGGCGACGGTCTCCTGCATCTACGGCATTGGCGACCCGGAGGACTATCAGCAGATGCGGCTGATCCTTCGTGAGCGGGACCCCATCTCGCAGCGGGACCTGCTGCGGCGCCTGGCCAACATGCAGTACACGCGCAACGACGTGGACTTCCGGCGCGGCACGTTTCGCGTGCGAGGAGACACCATCGACATCTTCCCAGCCGAGTTGGGGGAGACGGCGCTGCGGGTGAGCCTCTTCGACGATGAGATCGAGTCGCTGGCGCTCTTCGACCCGCTCACCGGCCGCCCGGGCCCCACGGTGCCGCGCTTCACGGTCTATGCGAAGAGCCACTACGTGACGCCGCGCGAGACGGTGCTCAAGGCGATCGAAGGCATCAAGGTGGAGCTTCGTGAGCGGCTCGAGGTGTTCCAGAACGAAGGCAAGCTTCTGGAGCTCCAGCGGCTGCAGCAGCGCACGACATTTGACCTCGAGATGCTGAACGAGCTGGGCTTCTGCAAGGGGATCGAGAACTATTCCCGGCACCTCTCGGGCCGTGCGCCGGGGGAGCCGCCGCCGACCCTCATTGATTACCTTCCGTCCAACGCGCTGATGTTCATCGACGAGAGCCACGTCACCATCCCGCAGGTGGGCGGGATGTACAACGGCGACCGCTCGCGCAAGGAGACGCTGGTGATGTATGGCTTCCGCCTGCCGTCGGCCCTGGACAACCGCCCGCTCAAGTTCGCCGAGTTCGAGCGGCAGATGCGCCAGGCGATCTTCGTCTCCGCCACCCCCGCGGATTACGAAGATAAACACGCTGCACAGGTGGTGGAACAGGTGGTCCGTCCAACAGGGCTTGTGGACCCGGAGGTGATCGTTCGTCCCGCGAGCTCGCAGGTGGACGACTTGCTTTCGGAAGCCAACAGGCGCATCGCTGTCGGTGAGCGCGTCCTGGTTACCACTCTCACCAAGCGCATGGCGGAGGACCTCACAGACTACCTCTCCGAGCACGGAGTGAAGGTGCGCTACCTTCACTCTGACATCGATACGGTGGAGCGGGTGGAGATTCTGCGCGACCTTCGCAAGGGGCTCTTCGACGTGCTGGTGGGCATCAACCTGTTACGCGAGGGGCTGGATATTCCCGAGGTCTCGCTGGTGGCCATTCTGGATGCGGACAAGGAGGGGTTCTTGCGCTCCGCGCGCTCGCTCATCCAGACCATTGGCCGAGCGGCCCGGCACATCAACGGGACGGCGATCCTTTACGCCGACTCGATGACCGAGTCGATGCAGGCTGCCATTGGTGAAACCGAGCGCAGGCGGGCCAGGCAGCAGGCGCACAACCTGGCGCACGGCATCGAGCCCAAAGGCGTCTCCAAGCGCATCAAGGACCTGATCGACGGCGTCTACGATGCCGACGAGGCGAAGGAATCCAAGTGCGCGGCGAAGGCGGCGGCGCAGGAGGCCGAGACTGTAGGCTCGCTCAACGAGCGCCAGCTCGACCAGCGCGTGCGCAAGCTGGAGAAGGAAATGCTCGAGGCTGCGCGGGGCCTGGAATTCGAGAAGGCGGCACGACTTCGCGATGAGGTGAAACGGCTGAGGGAGCGGCTCATGGCGGTGAGCGATGGCTGAGCGCGTCGGGGTGCTGTTCGTCTGCACGGGCAACATCTGCCGCTCACCGACGGCGGAAGGGGTTTTCCGCAAGCTTTCCGATTCAGCGGGGCTTCTTGCCCGCGTTCATGTCGATTCTGCTGGCACGCATGACTATCACGTGGGCGAAGCGCCGGATGAGCGCGCAATCGCCCACGCTCTCAAGCGCGGCTACGACCTGAAGCCCCTGCGCGCCCGCCAGGTGCGTCGCTCGGACTTCGATGCCTTCGACCGCATCGTCGCCATGGATCGCGGGCATTTGCGCCAGTTGGAGTCGATCGCCCCACGCGATGCCCGTGCCCGCGTCGATCTCTTTCTCGACTATTCGCTTCGGTGGAAAGGCGAGGACGTACCGGATCCCTACTACGGCGGCGCGGCAGGTTTCGAGGCGGTGCTCGACATGATTGAAGAGGCGTGCGCTCGACTGTTGGATGACGTGATGCGGCTACGGCCAACCTGAGAACGAGGGAAGAGGCAATGAACGAGGCGAATGTCCAAAGATCACGCGGGTGGATACGGCTTTCGGCAGTGGTGTTGGCCGGACTAATGGGGCTGGGCGCCAACGGGGCTATCGCGCAGGGCAAGGGTGTGCCCACGCCGGGGTACTTTCGTTTCCCGGCCGCGTCCCCCGACACGATCGTTTTCACCGCCGAGGGAGACCTCTGGCGTGTGCCGACAAGCGGTGGAACGGCCTCGCGGCTCACAACCCATCCGGGCCTCGAGGCTCACCCGGCGATCTCACCCGATGGCCAAGCGGTTGCGTTCGTCGGGTCCTACGAAGGCCCTGCCGAGGTGTACGTGATGCCGCTTGCAGGTGGCGTGCCGCGGCGCCTGACCTGGCTGGGTGCTGGCGTTCGCGTGATGGGATGGTCGCCAGCGGGGGAGGTCTTGTTCACGAGTACCGCATTGCATCCCCTCCGAGACACGAGGCTCGCGGCGGTTCACGCGCAGACGGGCAAGCTCCGTACCGTGCCGCTCGACACGGCAACCGGCGGCGCCTACATCGACAAGGCCACTCTGGTGTTTACACGCCACGGGCTCACGAGCGACAACGTGCGGGCCTATCGGGGCGGTGCGGTCGCGAGCCTTTGGCGATTCGAGGAGACGGCGAGCAAGGAAGCCGTGCGCCTTACGGATCCCAAGGAGGGTAACGCTCTCATGCCGATGCCGTGGAAATCGCGCATCGTATTTCTCTCGGATCGCGATGGCGTCATGAACCTGTGGTCGATGGACCGCGAGGGGAAGGACCTGCGGCAATTGACTAGCCATCGGGATTTCGAAGTGCGCTCGCCCTCGCTCGGCGGTTCTCGCGTGGTCTACCAGCACGGGGCTGGGCTTCGCGCGTTTAACCTGGACTCGGGCGCCGATCAGGCACTCGCCATCAACCTGGTGTCGGATTTTGACCAGCTGCGCGAGCGCTGGATTCGTAAGCCGCTGGACCAGTTCACCTCTGCAAATCTTTCACGGGACGGGTCTCGGCTCGCGGTGACCGCGCGAGGACGGGTGGCAACCGCGGGCGTGGGCGAGCTACGCCGCGTGGATCTCGCCGTGCCGGCGGGCGCGCGTGCGCGCAATGCTTCCTTTTCGTCTGATGGCAAGACGGTCTACGCGTTTGTCGACGCGTCGGGTGAGGAGGAACTGTGGAGTTTTCCGGCAGACGGTTCCGGCCCCGGCAAAGCTCTCACGCAAGGCGGTGACTCGCGCCGTTGGAGCATCTGGCCCTCGCCGGACGGCAAATGGGTAGTACACGACGACAAGCGCGGGCGACTTTCGCTGCTGGAAGTAGCAACGGGCAAGAGCCGCGTGATCGACGACCCGCGTGGCGCCGCCCGCTACCCGCTGTACGAGGATATTTCCTGGGCTGCGGACGGTTCAGCCTTCGCGCTGGCTGTCTACGACAAGGACAGCGCCGACCGCCGGCGCATCGCGCTTTATCGGCTTCCTGGCGGCGAGCGGATGCTCGTCACCTCGTCGCGCTACGACAGTTACTCGCCTTCTTTTTCTCCGGACGGGCGATGGCTGTACTTCATCTCGGATCGCAACCTCCAAGCGGTGAACCCGGCGCCGTGGGGGGATCGCAACATGGGCCCTTTTCTGGACAAGCGGGGCCGCGTGTACGCGCTGAGCCTGCAGCCGGGGACGCGATTCCCCTTCCAGGCGCGCGATGAGTTGGAGGCACCGGCGCCGCCGACGGCGGGTGCGGCACCGAAGGCCGGGAACAAGGCGGATGCTGGGCCTAACGCGAAGTCCGATGAGAAGGCGGACGGCCCCGCTTCGGGAAGGCCAGCCGCGCCGCGCATACCCGCCATCGTATTGGAAGGCCTCGCGAGCCGGCTTCATCAGGTGCCGCTACCCCCGGGCAATTACACCCGCGTTGCGGTTGAGGGCAAGCGACTGTGGTGGCTGGAAGCCGATAGCGCCAGCGAGCGCAAGACGTCCCTTCGCTCGTTAGCGATCGATAACGTCGGCCTGCCAGCCGAAACCTTCCTGGCAGATATCCGCGAGTTCGCGCTTTCCGGGGATGGCCGCAAGCTCTTCTTTCGCCGCTGGGCGGCTTCCGGCCCGGGCGACCTCTTCATCGTTGATGTCGCGCCAAAGCCGCCGGCTGAGTTGCCGCGCTTCCAGGTGCGGCTTTCCGACTGGCAGTTCCCGCTCTCGCCGCGCGAGGAGTTTCAGGGCCTGTTCGCAGAGGCCTGGCGCATGCACCGGGACCACTTCTACGACCCCGGCATGCACGGCGTTGATTGGTCGTCGCTGCGTCGAAAGTACGAGCCGCTCGTTGCGCGGGTTAGCGACCGACATGAGCTCGCGGACCTGCAGGCGCAGATGATCGCCGAGCTGCAGCTTCTGCACTCCCAGGTGGGCTTGGGAGACGCGCGTCGCGGCGAGGAAAATGTGTTGCCCGCTTCGCTGGGCGCGGAGTTGACGGCCGTGGCCAATGGCGCGCGGATCGATCGAATTCTCAAGGGGGATCCGGAGCTCGTTGATGCGCTTTCACCGCTCGCCGTTCCCAGTGTGGCCGCCAAGGCGGGGGAAGTCATTGTCGAGGTCGACGGCCGCCGCGTCTCCTCGGTGCCTGACATTGCCGTGCTTCTGCGCGACAAGGCGGGCAAGCAGGTGCTGTTGTCTCTCCAGGGCGCCGATGGCAAGGCGCGGAAGGTGGTCGCGAAGCCGATCAATGCGGCGGCCGATCAGGCGCTTCGGCTCGTGGATTGGCAGTGGCAGCGGCGCGCGACAGTCGAAGGGGCTTCCAATGGGCGCTACGGCTACGTGCATCTCCGGGCCATGGGCCCGAACGACATTGCTACCTTCGCCCGCGAGTTTTATGCCGTATCGGATCGCGAAGGCCTGATCGTTGACGTGCGTAACAACTCCGGTGGCAACATCGACTCGACGCTCCTGGAGAAGCTCATGCGCCGCGCGTGGGCGTACTGGCAGCGCCGCGAGGGGGGCGTGTCGAATTGGACGCAGCAGCACGCCTTCCGGGGCCCGATCGTCGTGCTCGCCAACGAGCGCACTTACTCCGACGGGGAGTTCTTCACGGAAGGCTTCAAGCGGCTGGGGCTGGGCACCGTCATCGGAAAGCGAACCACGGGCGCGGGGGTATGGCTGTCAGATCGCAACCGTCAGGCCGATGGGGGAATTGCCCGCGCCGCGGAGTATGGCGTGATCGGGCTCGATGGAGCCTGGCTGGTGGAGGGGAAGGGGGTCTCGCCCGACATGGAGGTCGACAACCCGCCCAACGCCACATTCCGAGGCGAGGACGCACAACTTGCGGCAGCCCTTCGGTGGCTCGACGCCAGGGCCAAGGAACAGCCGGTAGGGGCACCTGCCGCGGCGGCTTACCCCAGGGTGAATCGCTGAGGCGTGCTACCAGCCGCCTCGCCGCAACCATTCCTCGAGGTGGGGCAGGCGGTCGTTGCCCCAGAACGGCTCGCCATCGACCTTGAAGAAGGGCGAGCCAAAGACGCCCGCCCTGAGGGCAGAATCCACCTCGTGTCGCACACGCTGCTTGATCGCTTCGCTGCCCAGCTGGGGCTCGATGGCGGAAGCACCCGCGCCTGCCTTTGCCACGAGGTCCATGACGACTGACCCATCCGTGATGTCTCGACCCTCGGCGAAGTAGGCACGATAGGCCAAGCGCGCAAACTGCTTGGCCTGTCCGGAGCTTTCGTCCTGAATCAGGTAAAACGCCCGGGCCGCCACCTGCGTGGCGACCGGGAATTGATTCGGCAGCGCAAACGGGATGCCAAGCAGCCGGGCCGTACGCGCGAAGTCGTGCGCAGCGTAGTCACCCTTCACCGGAAGTGTGGTGAGCGGAGCCGTGCCGACCACCTTGAACAGGGGCCCCAGCAGGATGGCGTGCCAGCGCACTTCGCGCCCATGGCGGGCTGCAAGGGCGTCGATCTGTTCCGCGGCGAGATAGCCGTACGGGGACGAAAAGTCGAACCAGAAATCGATGGCCGACAACATCGCCCCGTTACCCCCGGTCACGCCCCGGGATTCGCGGGGCTGTCCTTGCCGTCGCGATCGGCTGCAGTCTCGACGAGCTGCAGCGGCTCCGCTGACGCTCCACCGCCGCCACGACGGCGACGGCGAACCGGGCGGCGAGCTTCTTCCTCGGCGTCGGCGACGGCCTGGGCAGCAGCGCGCTCGGCCGCCGTCTCCACCAGCTGAAGCGGCTCTGCGGTGCCCTCGCCGGGCGAGCCGTGGCGACGCTTGCGAACGGGGCGCCGCGGCTCGGCAACGGCATCTTCGGCGTGCTGGATCACGGGTTGAAACGCAACGGTCGACGCCGGCTCGGCCTTCACAACAGGCGCCGAGATGGGAGGAGCCTCGCTCGCGGGTTTCGATGCCGGCGACTCGACGTTAGCCACAGGGGCTGCGGCTGGCACTGGCTCACGCTCGAGCGAGGACGGGGCTCGTTCAGTTGGGTTTGCCGAAGCGCCTTCCTGCTGCGCCGCATCGGGCTGGCCCTCGAAGCGCTCGCCCCGCTCGCCCCCACGGCCTCGACCGCCGCGGCCGCGACGGCGGCGGCGCCCGGTTCCCTGTCCATCCCCCGATTCGGAAGGCGCGCCCGAGCCCGGGATCAGCGCGGCTGCATCCACCGCAGCGACAGGCTCCGTTTCTCTCGGCGGGCGTTGGTCACGGGGCTCGCGTTGAGGCTGGCCGCCACCACGGCGCGGTTCGCCGCCTCGGCCGTCGCGGCGGCCTTCTCCGCCCCGATCCTGCCCATCGCGACGCTGCTGCCCTTGTCGGTCCTCGCGACGGCCCTCGCCGCGCTCGCGATCGCCTTCTCGTCCTTCGCCACGACGACGACCGTCGCCGTGGCCTTCACCACGGCCACCGCGACCTTCATCGCGCCGGCCATCACCGCGACGCCCGCCTTCACGGCGATCGCTGCCTTCACGGGAAGTCTCGGCGGGCTTTGCCATGGCGGCTGGGGCAGGGATAGCGGGCGTGGGCTCAGGCTTCTTGAACCATCCGAAAAGCTTGTCGAGGAAACCGGCGGGCTCCTGCTCCCGCGCGACCGGTGAGCTGGCGGGGGCAGGAGCAGCCACAGGCACCGGGGCCTGCGGCGCGGGTTGCTCAGGCGTGAATGCCTTCACCAGTGGCTCCGGGCGCGGGGCGGGTTTCTCGTCTTCCTTC
The DNA here is from genome assembly GCA_017853245.1 of Burkholderiales bacterium. Taxonomy (GTDB): domain Bacteria; phylum Pseudomonadota; class Gammaproteobacteria; order Burkholderiales; family Usitatibacteraceae; genus FEB-7. Next base: position 35,177 of record JAFMJY010000004.1, read on the forward strand.
TTGTGGGGCGCGCCGCGGTGCGGGCGACGCTCCTCTTCCTCTTCCTTGGGCTGCGCCGGGATCTCGTAGCTCGGCAGCATCTGGTCGAGCAGCGGGGAATCGTGACGCAGGCGCTCGACGTGGTAATTGGGCGTCTCGAGCGTGGGCGTGGGCACCAGCACGACGCCGACCTTGAAGCGTGCCTCGATCTTGATGATCTCGGAGCGCTTCTCGTTCAGCAGATAGGTGCCCACGTCCACCGGCACCTGGACATGAATGGCCGCGGTGTTTTCCTTCATCGACTCTTCCTGAAGGATTCGCAGCACATGCAGCGCGGTCGAGGCGATGTCGCGGATGAAGCCCGTGCCGCTGCAACGCGGGCAGGCCGCGTGGGTGGTTTCATCGAGCGAGGGCTGCAGGCGCTGGCGCGAGAGCTCGAGAAGGCCGAAGCGCGAGATCTTGCCCACCTGCACGCGGGCACGGTCGTGGCGCAGCGCATCGCGCAGGCGGTTCTCCACCTCGCGCTGGTTCTTCGCGCTCTCCATGTCGATGAAGTCGATGACAATCAGCCCGCCCAGGTCGCGCAAGCGAAGCTGGCGGGCGATTTCGTCGGCCGCTTCCAGGTTGGTATTGAACGCTGTCTGCTCGATGTCGTGCCCGCGCGTGGCTCGCGCGGAGTTGACGTCCACCGACACCAGCGCTTCCGTGTGGTCGATGACGATGGCGCCGCCCGAGGGCAGGGTAACGTCGCGACGGTAGGCGCTTTCGATCTGGTGCTCGATCTGGAAGCGCGAGAAGAGCGGCACGTCGTCACGGTAGAGCTTTACCTTGCCGACGTTGGCCGGCATGACGGTGCTCATGAACGCGAGCGCCTGTTCGTGGATGTCCGGCGTGTCGACCAGGATTTCGCCGATGTCGGGCTGGAAGAGGTCGCGAATGGCGCGCACCACCAGGCTCGACTCGAGGTAGATGAGGCAGGGGCCCTTTTCCTCGGCGGCCGCCGACTCGATGGCTTGCCAGAGCTGCAGGAGGTAGTTCAGGTCCCACTGCATTTCCTCGGCGTTGCGGCCGATGCCGGCAGTGCGGGCGATGAGGCTCATGCCTTCCGGCACCTGCAGCTGGTCCATCACCTCGCGAAGCTCGTTGCGGTCCTCGCCCTCGATGCGGCGCGAAACACCGCCGCCGCGGGGGTTGTTCGGCATGAGCACCAAGTAGCGACCGGCGAGGGAAATGTAGGTGGTAAGGGCTGCGCCCTTGTTGCCGCGCTCGTCCTTGTCCACCTGGACGATCATTTCCTGGCCGACCTTCAGGTGCGTCGACATTTTGCTGCGGCCGAACTCGCCGCCGTCGTTCACCATGAACTGCTTGGCGATTTCCTTGAAGGGGAGGAAACCGTGGCGCTCGGCGCCGTAGTCGACGAAGGCCGCCTCGAGGGAGGGCTCGACCCGGGTGATGACACCCTTGTAAATGTTGCTCTTGCGTTGTTCCTTGCCGGCGGACTCGATGTCGAGGTCGATGAGCTTCTGGCCATCGACGATGGCGACCCGAAGCTCTTCGGCCTGGGTCGCGTTGAACAGCATGCGTTTCATGTTGCTTTTTCTCCCGCGCTCGAACCACGGAAGCGGGCACCCCGGGGGGTGACCGGGATGACGGGTGTCAGGAATCGAATCTCGACGGCATCAGGCTGGCGAGTAAGTGGGCGATATCGCTGAAGGTTTCGTCAGGGCACACCGGCCTTGGAAGGCGGCGTGCCGGGAATCCGGGCGTGAAATCGAGCGCGACTGGTGCTTCGTTTACCATCGCTGCTTGGAACGGCCGGTGAGCGAAGTTAACCGGCTTCGGTGCCACTTGAGGGCATTCGGATGTGCTGACTTCGCGCGCCTTCCAGCGCGATGGGCCGCGGGCATTTCGCCGGCGGTTCTTTTGAAATCAACGAGATAGAGTATACCCGGATGTCCGAGCCGCGCCAAGGCACCCGTTCCCGAGCGGTGGGGGCCTCCGAGGGGGCTTCCCCGCAGGCGGCAAGCCGCGTCGTGGTGGATGAATCGGGCGCCGGGCAGCGCCTCGACAACTTCCTGATCTCCCGCCTCAAGGGCGTCCCCAAGAGCCACATTTACCGCATCGTCCGAAGCGGCGAGGTGCGGGTCAACAGTGGCCGGGTGACGGTTTCGCACCGCTTGGCCGAGGGCGATCAGGTCCGGGTGCCCCCCATCCGTTTGGCGGAGCCGGATGCAAAGGCCCCGCCCGCGGGTCTGGCGCTGACCGCGCTCTTCGAGGACGACCAGTTGCTGGTCGTCGACAAGCCAGCAGGGCTCGCTGTTCATGCCGGCAGTGGCATCACCTCGGGCCTCGTGGAGCGCTTGCGCGTGGGGCGAAGCGACTGCCGATTTCTGGAGCTTGCGCATCGGCTGGACCGCGAGACATCCGGTGTGCTCGTGCTCGCCAAGCGTCGGCCTGCGCTGGTCGCCATGCATGCAGCGCTCCGCGAGCGTCAGGCCGACAAACGTTATGTGTGCGCAGTGGCGGGCCGGTTTCGCGATGAACTACGCCGCGTGAAGCTCGCGCTCCGGCGCCTCCCGGAAGCAGGCGGCGAGCGCCGAGTCGTGGTCGACGAGCGGGAAGGTCAGGTGGCCGAGACGGTGATCCGGCGCCTCGCGCGCTCGGATGAGTTCAGCCTGCTCGAAGCCGAGTTGGTCACTGGTCGCACGCACCAGATTCGGGTGCACCTCGCCCATCTGGGTCACCCGATCCTGGGCGATGACCGCTACGGGGATTTCGCGCTCAACCGCGAGTTGCGCTCGCGGGGCCTCAAGCGGATGTTCCTGCACGCCGCCTCGATGACGTTTCCTCACCCGGTGAGCGGGGAGTCGCTTACCATCCGCTCGCCGCTTCCCCCTGAACTCGATTCCTTCCGGCTCTCGGTCGGATTGTGAAACTCGCCCATGAGCCGCTACGACTTCGTGATTTTCGATTGGGATGGCACCGTGATGGATTCCACGGGGCTCATCGCTTCCTGCATTCAGGATGCCTGCCGGGACGAGGGCCTGCCGGTTCCCTCGGCTCACGACGCTCGCTGGGTGATCGGCCTGGGCATCGCGGCCTCCATGGCGCGGGTGGCGCCGGGAATTACCCCGCAGCAGCAAATGTCGCTCGCAGATCGGTACCGCCGTCATTTCCTGTCACGCGAGCATGAGGCGCCGCTCTTCGAGGGGATTCGCGAGACCCTGGACGACTTGCGAGGGCGCGGGCGCATGCTGGCTGTGGCCACCGGCAAGGCGCGGCGCGGGCTCGAGCGCGCCTTCGATAGCTCGGGGCTTCGTGGCCACTTTGATTTCTCGCGCTGTGCCGACGAGGGGCATCCGAAGCCGCACCCCGACATGGTGCTGTGGCTCCTCGAGCAGACAGGCGCAGACCCGGCGCGCACGCTGATGATCGGCGACACCACTCATGACCTGGAGCTCGCGTCCAACGCGGGTGTCGATGCCGTGGCCGTCTGCTACGGCGCGCACGATGCCGACTCCCTCCGCGAGCACCGGGCGTCGCACTACGCGGAATCGGTCGCCGACCTCCGGCAATGGCTCGCCCATCACGCCTGATCTGCGCAGGCTCGTCGCTGGAGGAGGGCGGTAATGGCCTGCGCTTCGATTGGGCTCCTGCGGGTGGCGAGGGGAAGGGGTTCGCAATTCGGTTCGACGGGGAAGTACGAGCGTTCGTTAACCGCTGCCCGCACCTTGGCGTGGAGCTGGACTGGGAGCCCGGGCAATTCTTCGACGACGCGAAGCTATACTTGATTTGCTCGACGCACGGCGCCGTGTTCGAGGCCGACTCCGGCCTTTGCGTCGGAGGGCCGTGCCGCGGCGCCAGCCTGGAGCCGATTGCTGCCGAGGAGCGCGCCGACGGCGTGTTCGTCGCGGCTCCCCCTGAAACCTCACTCCCAAAATCGCCATGAACGCTTCCCTGCCCCCGGACTGGGAGCGAGCGCTGCTTGAAAAGATTGCCGTGCGCTCCCTCGACGAGCAGCGCCGTGCCCGGCACTGGTCTACGCTCATTCGCCTGCTATGGCTCACCTTGTTCTTCCTCGTTTTTTCCGCCGTGATGGGCTGGGTCGGGCCGAGCACCCGAGAGCCATTGCATTCTGGCAGGCATACCGCGTTGGTGGACCTCAATGGCGTCATCGGCCTGCAGGACGAGGCGAGCGCGGATCGCATCGTCGACGCCCTGAAGAGCGCTTTCGCCGACAAGCGCACCCAGGGCGTCGTGGTTCGGATCAACAGCCCTGGGGGAAGCCCGGTGCAGGCGGGCGTCATCAACGACGAGATCCGGCGCTTGCGCCAGCAGCATCCCGACATCCCCCTGTACGCAGTGGTGCAGGATCTCTGCGCATCGGGGGGCTACTACGTCGCGGTTGCGGCCGACCGCATCTACGTCGACAAGGCAAGCCTTCTCGGCTCGATTGGCGTCACCATGGGAGGCTTTGGCTTCACCGGTGCGATGCAGAAGCTGGGGGTCGAGCGGCGGGCTTACACCGCGGGTGACAACAAGGACTTCCTGGACCCCTTCGCGCCGGAGAACCCGGCACAGCGCGCGCATGTGCAGAAGATGCTCAACGAGATCCATGCGCAGTTCAAGCAGGTCGTGCGCGACGGGCGCGGCGAGCGTTTGGTGGAGTCGCCGGAGATCTTCTCGGGCCTGGTGTGGACTGGGGAAAGAGCAATCGAACTGGGCCTCGCAGACGGCCTGGGGAGCCTCGACAGCGTGGCGCGCGACGTGATCCAGGCGGAGCTCATCATTGACTTCACGCCGACAGAGGATTACCTGCACGCCCTCACGCGACGCCTCGGCGCATCGGCGGCCGGCGGCGTGCTGCAGTCGCTGGCAGGCTGGCAGGCGCGGGCGCCGTCGAGCCTGCGGTGAGACCACACGAACACCAACGAACGAAACGGTCCCCATGAATAAATTCAGGTGGCTGCAATCGGCGCAACGCAGCCAGTGGCTCGCATACCTGGCTGCTGCCGGCGCGTTGCTGCTGGCACCAACGGCTCGGGCTCAGGACAACGTCGTCTACACGGAGGGCGGCGCTGTTCGCGGCGTCGTGCGTAACGGGGCGCTGGAATTCCGGGGCGTCCCCTACGCCGCGGCGCCGACGGGCGCGCTGCGCTGGAGCCAGCCGAGGCCCGCGCCCGCCTGGCAGGGTATTCGCGACGGCGCGGCGTCCGGGCCCGCCTGCCCGCAGGAGGCGCGCTTCAATCTCACGGAACGCAGCGAGGTGGAAGACTGCCTGTCCATCAACGTGAGCGTGCCGGCCGACCGCAAGCCGGACGAAAGGCTGCCGGTGTTCTTCTACATCCACGGCGGCGCTTTCGTCGGCGGCTCGGGCAGCCTGTATCGCCTCGACAAGCTCGCGCGCGAAGGGCGAATGGCGGTGGTGACGGCCAACTACCGCGTCGGCGTGTTCGGTTTCATGTCGCATCCGTCGCTTGCCAAGGACGGGTTCAATGGCAACTACGGGCTCGAGGACCAGCGCTTCGCGCTCGGCTGGGTGCAGCGAAACATTGGGCTCTTCGGTGGAGACCCCGGCAACGTGACGGTCGCAGGTGAGTCTGCAGGTGCGGGCTCCATCTGCATGCACCTGGCATCACCCGAGCGTGCGGCCGGGCTCTTTCACAAGGCATTCATCCTCAGTGCGGGTTGCTTCTCCCGGCTGAAGACAGTGGCGGAGGCGGAGGAGTCGAGTGCCTGGCTTGCGCGCGCGGTGGGCTGCGGGCTCGCCCCGGACGCGGCTGCCTGCATGCGCTCCAAGAGCGTCTCCGAGTGGCTCGCGGCGCAGGGGCGATTCGCCCAGATGGATCCCACGGACCTCATCGCGATCAGTCCGGTGGTCGGCGACCGCAGCCTTCCCCGTTTCCCGCGCGACGCGGCCGTGCCCGGGGGGCGCATGATCACGGTGCCCACGATGATGGGCGGGGCGCGAAACGAGCTGCGGCTCTACGTTGGCTACGCGGTGCAGGCGGGCAATCCGATCACGCCACAGACCTACCCGCAGGCGCTGAAGCTCTTCTACGGCGACAACGCCGCCGCGGTGGCGAAAGAGTATCCCCCGGGGGATTCCCCGCCCGCGACGCTGGGTTCGGTTCTGTCCAGCTACAACCCGAGCCTCGCCATCAACAACTGCATCTATCACCGCACAGCGAGCGCATTTGCAAAGCGGCTCCCGCTCTACGAGTTCGAGTTCGCCGATCGTCATGCACCTGTGCTTGGCGTGGGTATCGCGCCACCGGACCCGGGGTTCGAGCTGGGTGCCGTGCACTCCGCTGCGGTCAACTACTTGTTCCCGAACTACTCGAACACCACGCGCATCAACGCGCCGGACCTCAAGCCCGAGTCGCAACAGCTGTCAGCGCAGATAGTGTCCTACGTGGGGGCGTTTGCGCGCACGGGCAAGCCTGACGTGAAGGGCCTTCCGGCGTGGCCCCTGTTCACAGGCTCCGACAAGGTCATGCTCTGGGATGCGGGCAAGGTGGGGCCCTACGATGCGGGCGCGCATCACCGGTGCAATTTTTGGCGTAGCCTTTACCCGGAATACCTCTAGGATAGGTTGCCCATGGGCCGCAAGAGATCGACGGTACTTTCCGACCTCGCCGAGTGGCTGCGCGGCGGGGGCAAGCGCGAGGTTCTGAGCTGGTTTACCTACGCGCGCTACCTGGGCCTGCTGTTGCCCCTGGGCGTCATCGCCTTCATCGCGGTGATCTGGCACATCGAACCGAACGCCCCGAACCGGGCGTATCTCGGCACCGGGCAGCCGGGCACTTCCCAGCACGAGATCTCCAAGCGCTTGAAGGCGATCTTCGCGCGGCATGGCTTCGAGCTCGTGCTGGTGGAAACCGCGGGCGTTCACGACAACCTCAAGAGCCTCAAGGAAGCGGCCTCGCCGGTCAACGCGAGCTTCGCCCATGCGGGGAGCGTCCTTCCGGATCAATATCCGACGCTCGTCTCGCTTGGCAGCCTGCAGTTTTCACCCGTGTGGCTCTTCTACCGGGGCAAGCCGTTCTCCAGTGACAATGCGGTCCCGGAAGCGAGCGAGCGGCGTTTTGCCATCGGCGGCAAGGGCACGGGCACGCGGACTCTCCTCGAGCAGTTGGTGCGCATCAGCGGCGGCTCGCTGGAAGGGCGCACCAACCTGTTCGAGTACCCGCACGCGGAGGCGGCCGAAAAGCTGCTCAAGGGCGAGCTTGATGCCGTGTTCATCATCGACGGCATCGACTCGCCAACTGTGCGCAAACTGCTCGCCGACCCCGCCATCCAGATGTTCGACTTCAATCTCGTCGACGCCTACGCCAAGCGGCTGCCGTTTCTCGACAAGGTGGTCGTGCCGCGAGCCTCCGTGGACATCCGGCGCGACTATCCGCCCCGCGACACGGACCTGCTCGCCTCAAGCCTCACGCTGCTGGTGGAAAAGGACCTGCACCCCACGCTCCAGTGGCTCTTCCTGATTGCGGCGCGCGAGATCGGGGCCGAGCGCGGTTCGTTTTTCGCTAAGGCCGGGCAGTTCCCGGCTTACCTGGACCCCGCGGTGCCGCTAAGCCCGGTCGCCAAGCGCTTCTACGCCGGCAGCATGCCAGCGCTCCACGACTACTTGCCGCTGTGGCTCGCCGTGATCGTCGACCGCGTTTGGGTGATCGTCGTGGCTTTCTTCGGGCTGCTGCTGCCCATCCTCAACAAGTTCTCGGGCCTGCGCACGGCACCCTCCGTCAAGCATCTGGAGGACGGCTTCCAGGATCTGCGCGAGATCGACGAGGCCGCCGCGGCAGCCACCACCCGAGCGGAGGCCGAGACCCTGCTCAAAGAGCTCGATGCGCTCGACGACCGGCTGCGGGGCACGTGGTTCGATGGCGGCGACATCCGCAAGCACTACGGCTTTCAGGGGAACAGTGCCACGGTTCGCCGCCGGATCGAGGACAAGATCAAGGCGCTGGGCTGGACCTGAAGCCGGGCTTGCGGAGCGGGCGCTAAAAATCCTGCGACGGTCGGCATGTAAAGCTTGCGCCGGTGTTCGTGGAGCCAGTCGGGCGGCTTATACTTCGCCGCAGTTGCCCGGGGTTGGCTTGGGCGCCCCAACGCGGAGCAATCGATGAATGCATCAGTGCAAGCGCTTCGGCAGATCTACTTGTTCAAGGACCTGAGCGATGAGGCCCTTGCGGTCGTCGCGAAGGTTGCGACGCCTCGGGTTTTCGAGCCGGGCCACGAGCTCTGCAGGGAGGGGGGCGCTTCCGAGGGGATGTTCCTGATTCGGTCAGGAACCGTTCGGGTTACGAAGGGGGGCTCGGAAACGGGCGTCGTGATGCTCGGATCAGGCAGCCACTTCGGTGAGTTGGCGTTGGTCGATGACGGGCCTCGAAGCGCGTCCGTGACGGCGGTTGAGCGCTGCGACGTTTTGGTGGTCAAGGGGCCGGAGTTGAAACAGGCACTGGGCTCCAGACCCGAGGTCGGTGCCCCTCTCTATTTCGCGATTGCAGCATCCATCGCGAAGCGACTGCGCGCGACAACTGACGACCTGGCCTTCGCCCGTCAACTGGCCGCCTCAGCGCGCCATATCAGTTAAGAGCGGTCTGCTCGTGGTAGCAACGGGATCGGCTTCAGCGCTCGATGCGAATCAGCTTGCCGCCGTCGGTGAGCAGGTAGATCCAGCCGTCGGGGCCTTCCACCACGTCTCGGATGCGCTCCTTGAGGTCGGCGAATAGCCGCTCGCGCGCCGTCTCGCGATTGCTCTCGATCCGTACGCGCCAGAGCGCCTGGCCGCGCAGGGCGCCCATGAAGGCATCGCCCTTCCATTCCGGGAAGCGCTTGCCCGAATAGAAAATCAGGCCGGCGGGGGCGATGGACTGCGGCACCCAGTAGCTCACCGGCTCGCGATAGCCCTCCGGGTGCTTGCCGCCGCCAATCCGGCACTTTTCGCCCTCGGGCACGCCATACGGGCAGCCGTAGCTCGCGATCGGCCAGCCGTAATTGCCGCCGGGCACAACGCGGTTCAACTCGTCGCCCCCTTGCGGGCCGTGCTCGTGCGCCCACAGCGCGCCATCGACCGGATGGAGAGCAGCCCCTTGGATGTTGCGGTGCCCGGTGCTCCATACCTCGGGCAAACCTCCGGTCACCCGCGGATTGTCAGTGGGCACGGTGCCGTCACGGTTGAGGCGGATGACTTTGCCAATCCCGGTCTTGGGGTCCTGAACTGCGTCGCGGCTGCCACGATCACCCAAGGTGAGGAAGAGCGTCTTGTCGGGGCGGAAGACGATTCGCGCGCCGAAGTGCACGCCCGAACGAAACTTCGGCGCTTGTCGAAAGAGCACTTTGACGTCTCGAAGCGTAGTGCCGGAGAGGCGTCCGCGGGCGAGAGCCGTGCCCGTGAGCCCATCCTCATCGCCAGTTCCAAGCTCGGTGTACGCCCAGTACACCCACGGGTCCTTCTCGAAATCCGGGTCGATGGCGATCCCGAGCAAGCCGCCCTGGCCGGATATCGCGATCTGCGGCAAACCCTCGATCTCGGAGACCACGGATTTGCCGTCGGCTGCGACGAGCAGCAGTCGCCCGCCTTTTTCCGTGATGAGCATGCGGCCATCGGGGAGAAACGCGAGGCCCCAGGGCGACTTGAGCGAGCCCAGGAGTGTCACCGCCTTGGCGGGCACGGCGGGTTGGGCGATCGCGTGAGGAGCCTGGAGGGCGCACGCTGCCAGAATCACTGCCACAGGGGCCGAGCGGGAAAGGAGCGAAATCAGGCGCATGGTGGGTTCCAGTGGTGGCGGTACCGGGTACCGTACCCGATACGGACTTCAGGGGCGGGATTTTCCCGCACTCGGGCGCGGTCTGGGGGGGCGGCGGGCCGCGGGAGCCTGCAGCAGAAAAATGGCGGGCACTTTGCCGACGGTGCCCGGGCTGGCTCGCCACTCGCGGACGGGCGCCATCCGGATGTATTCCGCTGGGCCAGTGAGGTCTGCGGCTACCACGAGGCGCGTCTCGGGCGCGCAGGTACGCAGCAGTTCGGCTAGCAAAGCGTCGTTCCGGTAGGGCGTTTCGATGAAGACTTGCGTCTCGTCAACAGCGGCGGAGCGCGCTTCCAGTTGCGCGATGGCGGCCTGCCTCTCAGCGGGGGCAACGGGGAGGTAGCCCGCGAATCGAAAGCGCTGGCCCTCGAGGCCGGAGGCCATCAGCGCGAGCACGATCGAGGAGGGTCCCGCGAACGGAACGACGCGGAAGCCCTCGCGATGCGCGGCGGCAACGAGCAGAGCGCCGGGATCGGCCACTGCCGGCGCGCCTGCCTCGGAAAGCAGCCCGAGGTCGCGGCCTTCGCGCAGCGGCGCAAGCAAATCGGCTACTGCGGCTGCTGGCGTGTGCTCATCGAGCGTGGAAAGCCGCAGTTCCGCGATGGGCCCGGGGTGCCCGCAGGCCGAGAGCAGTCGGCGAGCGGTGCGGGGGCTTTCGACGACGAAATCCCGAGTGGCGCGCAAAGCCGCCAAGGCCGCGGCGGGCATCGCTGAGTCGGGCGGAACTCCGTCCGAAAGTGGCGCGGGAAACAGGAGCAGGGCGCTCACGGCACTGGCAATCCTTCGGCGCGGAGCATGCCCGCCAGGGCAATGAGGGGTAGCCCGACGAGGGCCGTCGGGTCGTCGCCCGTCATTGCCTCGAGCAGGGCAACCCCCAGCCCTTCGGACTTGGCGCTGCCGGCGCAGTCGATGGCAGGCTCTTTCGCCAGGTAGCGGTCGATTTCCTCGTTGCTCAGGTGGCGAAAGCGGACATCGGTCGGCACCACCGCCTCACGGAGGCCGGTCGCTCCGATCAGGCATAGTGCGGTGTGAAAGCGCGCCGAGCGGCCGCTCAGTTGGCGCAGTTGCTCCCGGGCGCGCTCAAGCGTTCCCGGCTTGTTGATCGGTGCGCCGTCCAGATCCGCTACCTGGTCGGACCCGATCACGATGGCGCCGGGAAACTGGCGCTGGGCCGCTTGAGCTTTGAGAAGGGCCAGGCGGCGAGCGGTGTCGGCACAGGCTTCGCCGGAAAGCGCAGACTCATCGACGTTGGGGGCCCAGGTTTCAAACGCCAACCCCAGGCGGGACAGCAGCTCAGCCCGGTAGCGCGAGCTCGAGGCGAGTATTACTTTTGATTTATAATCAGTCACTTGAGGTATTTATCTCAACTGTTTTCTTGATATGGCCAAAGCCCCTGAACCCGACACCATCCATCCCGACCGCCTGACTGCCAAGGGCGAGGTCTTCCAAGGCACGGTGCATCCAGCTGACCTCGAAGCGCTCGACGACCTGGTGGAGGAGGACGACGGCGAGTTGGTTTACCGCGTCGAAGCCCGTCTGGATCAGCAACAGCGGTGCATTGTGTCATGTAGAATCGAGGGCTTTGTGATGTTGGCTTGCCAGTCCACCGGCGAGCGGTTCCGGCACCCGGTGTCGATCGACGACCAGTTGATTCTGGTCCCCACGGAGTCAGACCTTCCTCCCTTCGAGGCTGAGGGGGACGAAGCGGATTACGTGGTGGCCGACGGCCCGATGCCGGTCCAGGATCTGATTCAGGAAGCGGTCGTGCTGGCTCTGCCGATGGTTCCGCGAAAGCCCGGGGCCCCGAGCAAGCCAGTCGAGGCCGCCAAGCCCGACAAGGCGCCATCGCCTTTCGCCGCGCTGGCAGGCCTCAAAGGCCGCAAGAAATGAGAAGGCAGGCGCTCAAACGCCTGCCCAAAGCTTAAATAAAGGAGAGTCACCATGGCCGTTCAGCAAAACAAGAAGTCGCCCTCGAAGCGAGGCATGCACCGGGCGCACGATTTCCTCACCAACCCGCCGCTCGCCGTCGAGCCGAGCACGGGCGAGACGCACCTGCGCCATCACATCTCGCCCGCGGGCGTCTATCGCGGCAAGAAGGTCGTCAAGACCAAGGATTGACGCTGCCGCGAACGGCTGATTCATTGCACCTGCTGCAATGAAGACCGTCCTCGCCGTTGATGTGATGGGGGGTGACCACGGCCCGTCGGTCACCGT
>JAFMJY010000174.1 GCA_017853245.1 Burkholderiales bacterium
ATCCGCGCGCTCGGCCACCCGGCGCCGGGTACCTACAAGGAATACGCGCGGCTTTCATCGATACCAGAGACCGCGGGGGTTCCCGAAGCCCGGGCGATGATTCAGCTGCTCGTCGAGGGGCAGGAGGCCGTGGCCCGCACCGCCCGCGGGCTCTTCCCGGCGGTGGACAAGGCCGCGGACGAGCCCACTGCCGACCTCCTCACCCAACGCATGCAGGTTCACGAGAAAACGGCGTGGATGCTCCGCGCTCTCCTGGAGAAATGAATGGCTGTCGTCGAGCTCACCAAAGACAATTTCGAGCAGGTGGTCACCGGCAACGCGACCGTGGTGGTGGACTACTGGGCGCCATGGTGCGGGCCCTGCCGCGGCTTCGCCCCCGTGTTCGAGCGGGTGTCGGAGAAGCATCCCGACGTGGTGTTCGCCAAGGTGAATACGGACGACGAGCAGGAGATCGCCGGGCACTTCCAGATCCGGTCGATCCCGACGCTCATGGTTTTCCGCGACAGCATCATCGTCTTCTCTCAGCCCGGCGCGATGCCCGAGGGCGCCTTCGAGCAAGTGGTCGCCAAGGCGAAGGGCCTCGACATGGACGAGGTGCGGCGCAAGATGGCGGAGTCGGAAGCGTCGGACAAGGCCTGAGCGTCGGTGCGGTTCCCCGCGCCGCTGATTCCCGGCACGCTGATACGCCGGTACAAGCGGTTTCTCGCCGATGTGATGCTTTCCGACGGGCGCGTGGTCGTCGCCAGCTGCCCGAACACCGGCTCGATGCTGGGCTGTGCCGACCCGGGAAGCGCCATCTGGCTTTCAGTCTCGGAAAGCCGGACGCGCAAGTATCGCCATGCCTGGGAGCTCGTGTCCGTTCGGTCCGAATCGGCGCCGGTGCTGGTTGGCATCAACACGGCCCTGCCTAACCGTATCGTCCAGGAAGGCATTGAGTCTGGCGTCGTTGGCGAGTTGGCAGGCTACGAGTCGATTCGTCGCGAGGTCGCGTTTGGCGAAGAGCGAAGCCGCGTCGACCTGCTCCTCTCTGCGGCAGGCCGGCCGGCTTGCTACGTCGAGGTCAAGAATGTCACGGCTGCTGTCGATAATGGCGTGGCACTGTTTCCCGACGCGGTGAGCGAGCGTGGCGCCAAGCACCTGCGCGAATTGGCGCGCATCGCAGCCGCCGGTGCGCGCGCCGTCCAGTTCTACTGCGTTCAGCGTAGCGACGTGAGCGAGGTTCGGCCGGCAGATGCGATCGATCCTGCCTATGGCCAGGCATTGAGGGAAGCGATCGCTCGGGGCGTCGAAGTGCTTGCCTACAGGGCTGAGGTCACCTGCGAGGGTATCCGCCTCGACACCCGCATTCCCGTGGCGTGCCCCTAGCGCCTCGCCCTCGCGCCGCTCCTCAGCCTCGCGGCCGGTGCGGGCAACTGGGCTTCACGCAGTCGGCGTAGAGATAGAGCGAGTGCTCGCGGATGACGAAGCCTCGCTCGCGAGCCACTTTTGCCTGACGCCTCTCGATTTCAGCGTCGAAGAACTCCTCCACCCGCCCGCACTGCATGCAGACGAGGTGATCGTGGTGGGAGCCTTCGTTCAGCTCATAAACCGCCTTTCCGCCCTCGAAGTGGTGGCGCACCAGCAGGCCTGCCTGCTCGAACTGGGTGAGTACCCGGTAGACGGTTGCCAGCCCGATGTCCGAGTCCTCGTCCAGGAGCTTGCGATAGACGTCCTCGGCAGTCAGGTGGCGCTCGGGGCTGCGTTGAAAGAGCTCCAGCACCCTCAAGCGGGGCGCGGTCACCTTGAGGCCGGTGCTTCGGAGTTCGCCGGGGTCGGTCATGGGCGGAGCGGGGGCGGCAACGAGGTCGATCATAACCCCGGAGGCCTGCCCACCAGGCGCCGGGCCTCCAGGGAGGCGAGGCTATAATTCACGCTCCCTTGAAAGTCCTCGTCATGCATCGTTTCGCCCTCCTCCTGTTGGCAGCGCTCGTCGCCGGTTGCGGCTCGGTGGTGCATCGGATCGAAGTCCAGCAGGGCAACCTGATAGCGCCCGAGTCCTTCGCGCGCCTCAAGGTCGGCATGACGAGGGCGGAGGTGCGTAACGTGCTCGGCACGCCGCTGCTCACGGACCCTTTCCGCAAAGACCGCTGGGACTACTACTTCCGCCATGAGCGGCGCGGCCGCCTGCTGGAGACCAATGCCATCGCACTGTGGTTCGAGGGCGAGAAGCTCGTGCGCATCGAGGGCTCGCCCACGGCCTCCGGGGCGGGCACGGCTCCCGCGGCCCGGTGAACGGCGTGCGGCTCGCGATTGCCGGAGCCTCCGGGCGCATGGGCCGCGCCTTGCTCGAGGCTGCGGCTGCGGACCCGGGCGTGCGCCTGACCGCGGCGCTGGACATGCCGGGAGCCGCCGGCGTTGGCCGCGACGCCGGCGAGTTTGGCCTTGCCGGGCGAGGCCTCGCTGTCACGTCTGACGTCGCGGCTGCGCTCGCCCTGTCCGACACCCTCATCGATTTCACCCGCCCTGCGGGAACTCTCGCGTACCTCGCGGCTTGCCGTGCGGCGCGCAAGTCGATGGTGGTTGGCACGACCGGATTCGAGCCCGAGCAGCTGGACGCGCTCCGCGAGGGCGCGAAGGAAGTGCCCATCGTGTTCGCGCCCAACTTCTCCATTGGCGTCAACGTCTCGCTTCGCCTGGTGGAGCTGGCCTCGAGAGCGCTGGGCGCCGATTACGACGTGGAAGTCTTCGAGATGCACCACAGGCTCAAGGTGGACGCGCCTTCGGGGACCGCGCTCAAGCTGGGCGAGGTAGCGGCCGGGGCCCGTGGCACCACGCTTGAGCAGGACGGCGTCTTTGCCCGCCACGGTGTCACGGGCGAGCGCAAGGCGGGGGCCATTGGTTTTTCTGTCGCGCGCGGCGGCGACATCATCGGCGACCACACGGTCTACTTCGCCGGCACCGGCGAGCGAATCGAGATCACCCATCGGTCGCAGAGCCGGGCGACCTACGCGCAGGGCGCGCTGCGCGCGGCGAAGTGGCTAGCCGGCAAGCCGGCGGGGCTCTACGACATGGCGGACGTGCTGGGCCTTCGGGCCTGAGCGCCCCCGGGCAGGTCAGACGAAGAGCCCTGCGAAGGCCGCTGCAAGGCAGGTTGCGAGGGTCCCTGCGACGATCGACTTCATCCCCAGGCCGACGATCTCGCGCCGCCGCTCGGGCACCATGGCGCCCATGCCGCCGATCAGAATCCCCAGGCTGCCGAAATTGGCGAAGCCGCACAGCGCGTAGGTCATCAGGACGCGCGAGCGTGGCGACAACGCTTCGTCCATCTTGGACAGCTCCACGTACGCCACGAACTCGTTGAGAACCGTCTTGGTGCCCAGGAGTGATCCGCCGGCCTGGGCTTCCGACCAGGGCACGCCCGCCGCCCAGGCGAGCGGCGCGAAGAGGTAGCCCAGGATGCGCTGCAACGTGATGGGCGCATCGCCAA
>JAFMJY010000065.1 GCA_017853245.1 Burkholderiales bacterium
ATGCCGCCGAGGCCTACGAGCGCCTCGGCACACCCGAGGGCGAACTGGCCCTCGCCCAGTGCGTGGTCTATCTCGCGGTGGCGCCCAAGTCCAACGCGGTCTACGTCGCCTACAACGCCGCGCGCGCCTTCGTCGCCAATGACGAGAGCCGCCCGGTACCGATGCACCTGCGCAACGCCCCGACCAAGCTCATGCAGGAGATGGGCCACGGCGCGGGCTACCGCTACGCCCACGAAGAGGAAGGCGGGTTCGCTGCCGGTGAGACCTACCTGCCCGATGGCATGGCCGCCCCGGGGTGGTATCAACCGGTCGATCGCGGGCTCGAGTCGAAAATTCGCGACAAGCTGGACCACCTCCGGGCGCGCAACCGCCAGGCCCGCGACAAGGCCTGATCGCCGCCAGGGGCGTTGCCCGCGGCGAAAGTGCGCTGCCCCGGGATCTATAATCGTGGCCCTCTCGCCCCGGTGTCTCGCCATGCTCGACATTCAGCTGCTTCGCAAGGACCTACCCGCTGTGGTCGCCGGGCTCGCCCGCCGTGGCTATGCCCTGGACGAGGCCGGCTTTCGCACGCTCGAGGATGAGCGCAAGTCGCTGCAGACGCGCACGGAACAGCTGCAAGCCAAGCGCAACGCGCTTTCCAAGGAAGTCGGCGCGCGCAAGTCCCGCGGTGAGGATGCGAGCTCGGTGCTAGCCGAGGTGGCCGGCATCGGCGATGAGCTGAAGGCGAACGAGGCGGCGCTCTCTGCGCTTCAGGGGCGCCTCGACCATTTCCTCCGGACGCTGCCCAACATTCCGCGTGCCGATGTTGCTGACGGCAAGTCGGCCGACGACAACGTTGAGGTGCGCCGCTGGGGCGTGCCGCGCGCGTTTGACTTTCCGGTGCGCGACCACGTGGACGTGGGCGAGGGCCTCTCGCTGCTCGATTTCGAGACGGCGGCCAAGGTGTCCGGGGCGCGCTTCAGCATCCTGCGCGGGCACCTGGCCCGTCTGCACCGCGCCATCGCCCAGTTCATGCTGGATGTCCACACGCGTGAGCACGGCTACACCGAGATCTATTCGCCCTACATGGTGAGCGGCGAATGCGCGGACGGGGTGTCGAGCCTCGCCAAGTTCAAGGACGACCTGTTCAAGATCGAGGGGCGCGACCTCTATCTCATCCCGACGTCGGAGTACTCGGTGACCAACTTCGTGCGCGACGTGATCCTCGAGGAGAAGTCGCTGCCGCTCAAGTTTGCCTGCCATTCGCCGTGTTTTCGCAGCGAGGCGGGCAGCCACGGCAAGGACACGCGCGGCATGATCCGCCAGCACCAGTTCGACAAGGTCGAGCTGGTGCAGATCGTCCACCCCGAGCGCTCGGCCGAGGCGCACGAGGAGCTCACCGCGAACGCCGAGACGATCCTCAAGCGCCTGGAGCTGCCGTACCGCACGATGCTCCTTTGCACAGGTGACATGGGCTTTGCCAGCGCCAGGACCTATGACCTCGAGGTGTGGCTGCCCGGGCAGAACGCGTACCGCGAGATTTCCTCGTGCTCGAACTACGAGGCCTTTCAGGCACGCCGCATGCAGGCGCGCTTCAAGGGCGGCGACAAGGGCCGCACCGAGCCCGTGCATACCATCAATGGCTCGGGCCTCGCCGTGGGCCGCACGCTGGTAGCGATCCTCGAGAACTACCAGCAGGCGGATGGCTCGGTGGTCGTGCCGGATGCCCTTCGCCCTTGGATGGGGGGCGTCGAGCGTCTCGCCCGCGCGTGAGCACGCGCCTCGTCGTCATTCGCCATGGCGAGACGGAGTGGAATCGCGCCAGCCGAGTCCAGGGGCACGGCGATAGCCCGCTGACGGCGGAGGGCCTGGCGCAGGCGCAGGCTGTCGGTAAACGCCTCGCGAACGAGCCCTTCGATCACTTGCTCTCGAGCGACCTGGGACGCGCGCTCCAGACGGCCGAAGCCATCGCGGCTTTCACGGGGAACCCGGTGAAGTCGGACGCTCGGCTCCGGGAGCGCTGCTACGGCGTGGCCGAAGGCCTCACTCGCGACGAGATGGCGGAGCGCCATCCCGGGCTGCACCCGATGCTGTGGCATACCAACCCGGATCATCCTGTCCCCGGCGGCGAGACCCGGCGAGCCTTCCACGAGCGGGTGGGCGTTGCGTTCGAGGCGCTGGCGAGCGAGTACGCCGGCGCGCGGGTGCTCGTCGTTTGCCACGGGGGCGTGCTGGCCAACCTGTATCGGCACGCCACGGGCGTGGGCCTCGCCGAGACGGACCCCATTCCGATTCCCAACGCGGGTTACAACGCGCTTTGCAGGCTCGACTCCGGCTGGCAGGTCGAGGTGTGGGCGGACACGGCTCACCTGCCTCCCGGGGCAGTGCCGGTGGCTCGGTAAGCCTTGCGGGACGAGGGAAACGGCGATAATCGCCGGTGACGATGCCGAAAATCTTTGCGTTCATTCCAGCCGCGGGCCAGGGCAGCCGCATGGGGGAGGGCGTCCCCAAGCAGTACCTCCCGTTGGCGGGGCGCCCGCTGCTCCACCACGCCGCGGCCGTGCTCGCGGCGTCGCGGCGCATCCATCGCGTGGTTGTCATCCTCTCGCCTCACGACGGGCGCTGGGCCGCCTTGCCTCAACCCTGGCCACGGGGCCGCGTGGAGGCGGTGCCGGTGGGCGGCACCACGCGCGCCCAAAGCGTGGCGAATGCGCTTGCCCATGTTGCGGATGACGCCCGGGATGACGATTGGGCGCTGGTACACGACGCGGCTCGTCCGTGTCTGGCCGAGGCCTCTCTCGACAGGCTGATCGACGCGGTGGCCGACGATACTTGTGGCGGCCTGCTTGCGCACCCGGTGGCGGACACCCTCAAGCGTGGCGATCGTCACGGGCGCGTGGTCGAGACGGTTTCGCGCGAAGGCCTGTGGCGCGCGCAGACGCCGCAGGTCTTTCGCTATGGCCTGCTGCGCCGTGCGCTTGCAGCTCGGCCGGACGCCACGGACGAAGCGCAGGCGGTCGAAGCCCTTGGCGAGCATCCCCGGCTGGTGGCGGGCGAAGCGGACAATTTCAAGGTGACGTACCCTGAAGACCTGGCGCTCGCCGAGCGCATCCTCGTTGCACGGAGGCCCACGACATGAGTGACGCGCGCATCGGGCACGGGTTCGACGTGCACCAACTGGTCGAGGGGCGCCGCCTGGTTGTGGGCGGCGTCGAGATCAACCACACGCACGGCCTGCTTGGCCACAGCGATGCCGACGTGCTGCTGCACGCCATTTGCGACGCGCTGCTGGGGGCGGCGGCGCTGGGCGACATCGGCCGCCACTTCCCGGATTCCGACTCGCGTTACCGCGGCATCGACAGCCGCGAGCTGCTTCGTCACGTCGCCGCATTGGTGGCCGAGCGCAGGCTGCGCGTGGGCAATGTCGACGCGACGATCATCGCCCAGGCGCCGCGCATGGCGCCGCACATTCCGGCGATGGTGAGCCGCATTGCAGCCGACCTCGGCATCGACGCCGATCGCGTCAACGTGAAAGCCACCACCACGGAGAAGCTGGGCTTCACGGGCCGCGGCGAGGGCATTGCTGCCGAAGCGGTGTGCCTGCTCTTTCCCGCCAGCTAGGCTGCTTGCGCCAGCGCGCGCGCGAGCGCGTCGAAAGCCTGGGCTCCAGCGCTGGTCACCGGCAAGGGTTGCGCGGTGGCCAGGCCCGTGTAGTTGCGGGCCATCGATCGCTGGTACGCCGGGTCGTAATGCTGCTCCAGGAGCTCGGCCACCAACCGGTGGTGATCACCCTTGTCCGCCAGTGCTTCCCATTCGGCGATGCGCGCGTGGCCGTGTAGCGGCGTCAGGCACCGAAGCTTGCCGTGCAGGAGGGCCGCGTCGGCGATGAGGTGCGCGTAGTCTTCCATCAGCAGCGCGATGCGGACCGCTTGCGGCGCCTCCAGCCGCAGGCACGGGCTCGAGCGCATGCGCTCGATGAGGCTGTCCGGCACGCGCAGGTTGCCAACCTTGCGGCTCTCGGATTCGACGAATACCTCGCGTCCCGTGTCGAGCCCCGAGAGTGCGTGCCACAGCAGCGTCTCGAATGCCTTTTGCGTTGGCTGCGGGTCGCCGGGCAGGTCGCCCAGCACGGAGCCGCGATGGCGGGCGAGTTGCTCGAGGTCCAGAACCTGCGCGCCGGCGCGCGCGAGCGCTTCAAGCAAGCGGCTCTTGCCGGACCCGGTGGCACCACAGACCACCCGGTAGGCGAAACGGCAGGGCAGTTCTGCAAGGTCCGCCGAGACTTGCCGGCGAAAGGCCTTGTAGCCACCGTCGAGCTGAACTGCATCCCAACCCACTTGCCGCAGCACGTGGGTGAGGGAGCCGGAGCGCGAGCCGCCACGCCAGCAGTAGACAAGGGGGCGCCACGTGCGTGGACGGTCGGCGAGCGCACCGGCGAGATGTCGAGCGATATTGGCGGAGACGAGCGGGGCCCCGATGCGCTTGGCGGCGAAGGCGCCCTGCTCGGCGTGCGCGGTGCCGACGAGCGCGCGCTCGGCATCATCGAGCACGGGCAAGTTGATGGCGCCCGGCAGGTGGTCCTCGGCAAATTCGCCGGGGCTGCGGGCGTCGATGATGGCGTCGTACCCGGCAAGGTCGGCGGCGGCGAGCGGCGTTCGCACGCGGCCGGGCGGCGACCGGCCGGCCGCGCTGTCGGCGGGGAAGCTCACGAGCCGCGGGGCCGCTGGCGCAGCAGGGGCTCGAGGGTCGGCCAGACGTTGTCGAGGATTCGCGGTTGCGCCACCGCTGCGGGGTGCAACTGGTCGGGAAGGAACCACTCGCGCCGTTCCGCCACCCCATCGAGCAGGAAGGGAGCCAGCGCCACGCGCGCCGATTTGGCGATTCCCGGATAGAGCTCACGGAACTCGCGTGCATATTCGATGCCATAATTCGGCGGCAGCATCATGCCGATCAGCACCGGCTCGGCTTTCGCCGCCCGGGCGAGGCGAATCATGGATTCCAAGTTCGAGCGCGTGGTGGCGAGGGGTTGGCCCCGCAGCCCGTCGTTCGCGCCCAGGGCGATCACCACGAGGGCGGGCGAATGGCGCTTCAAGTCCTCGGGCAGCCTTCGCAGGCCGCCCGCCGTGGTCTCCCCGGACACGCTCGCGTTCACCACCTTCCACGGGAGCTGGTTGCGGCGGATGCGGTCGGAGAGCAGCGAGACCCAGCCTTCGTTCACGCCAATGCCGTAGGCGGCGGACAGGCTGTCGCCGAACACCATCACGGTGCGCTCGGCGGCGGGGGCGGGGAGGACAGCAAGGCTGCACAGCAGCCCCAGCAGGATGCGGGCGGCCATGCGGGAGAGGAATTCAGGACACATCGGGTTGGGCCTGGGAATCGGGTCCGGCTTGCGAACGGAGCGACATGAACGCGATCAGCGAAGCTTTCACGACACAGGCCGCCGCCCACGACGCGCGGGCTACCGACATTGTGCGGGTCGAGGGGCTCACCAAACAAGTCTCGACGCCCGACCACGACCTCACCATCGTGCGTGACGCCACCTTCTCGGTGGCGGCGGGTGAAACGGTTGCCGTGGTCGGCGCCTCGGGCTCGGGAAAGTCCACGCTGCTTGGGCTGCTCGCGGGCCTGGATGTTCCCTCGTCCGGCAAGGTCTGGGTCGATGGCGAGGATCTCTTCGCGCTGGATGAAGACGGCCGGGCCCGCCTGCGGGGCCGGTTGGTGGGCTTCGTGTTCCAGTCCTTTCAGTTGCTGCCCTCGCTCACGGCGCTGGAGAACGTCATGCTGCCGCTCGAGCTGGCCGGCGCGAACGATGCCGCGGCGCGCGCGCGCCAGGTGCTCGCCGAGGTGGGCCTCGCGGAACGCCTGGGGCATTACCCCCGCCAACTCTCCGGTGGCGAGCAGCAGCGCGTGGCGGTGGCGCGCGCGTTCGCAACGGAGCCCAAGCTCCTCTTCGCCGACGAGCCCACGGGCAACCTCGATTCGGCCACCGGCGCGCAGGTAATCGATCTTTTGTTCCGCATGAACCGCGAACACGGCACCACGCTCGTGCTCGTCACCCACGACGCCACGCTCGCCGGCCGCTGCGCCCGTCGCATCACCATCGACGCGGGCGTGGTGTCGGCCTGAGGCGCGCGACGTGAGAACGCTGACGCTCGCCTGGCGCATGCTCCGTCGCAACGCCCACTCGGGCGAGGCGCGCGTGCTGGCGTTCGCCTTGCTCGTCGCCGTGGCGGCAACCACCACCGTGGGCTTCTTTGCCAGCCGAGTGCAAGCGGCCCTCGACCAGCAGGCAAACGAGCTGCTGGGCGGCGACCTGGTGGTGATCGGCGACCAGCCGCTGCCCCTCTCGTATTCGGAGCGCGCGCGGGCTGCCGGGCTTCGCGTGGCGGAAACGCGCACGTTCCCCAGCATGGTCTCGGGCCCGTCGGGCGCGAACCTCGCCGAGATCAAGGCAGTCTCCAACGGCTTTCCCTTGCGTGGGCGCGTCCAGGTCACGAACTCGCCCACGGAGCGGGACCGGGAAGTGGAAGGCGGCCCCGCGCCGGGCACGGTCTGGATCGGGTTGCCGCTCGTCGCGCGCATCGGCGTCGAGGTGGGCAGCCCGCTCAAGGTGGGCAACGCGACGCTGCAGGTCGTCAACCTGATCACGCGGGAGCCCGACAGCGTCCTCGATTACTTTGGCGTGGCGCCGCGGGTGTTGATGAACCTGGCAGACCTTGAGGCCACGGGCCTGGTGCAGGTCGGCAGCCGCGTGGGCTACCGGCTGATCGTCGCGGGGGAGCCATCGGCCATCGCGCGGTTCGACCGCGACACCCGCGCCGCGCTCACCCGTGGCCAGCGCGTCGAGGGCGTGCGGGATGCGAGGAGCGAAGTGCGCGTGGCACTCGAGAGGGCGCAGCGCTTCCTGGGGCTCGCAGCACTGCTTTCCGTGGTGCTGGCCTCCGTGGCCGTTGCGCTCGCCGCGCGTCGCTTCTCGATGCGGCAGACCGATGGCGCGGCGGTCATGCGCTGCCTCGGCGCGTCGCAAGCCGACATCTTCCGTATCAACGCCTGGCAGTTTCTGGTCCTCGCCGTGCTGGGTTGCCTCGCGGGCATCGTCGTCGGCTTTCTCGCCCAGGCAGGCCTCGCGCGGGCGCTGTCGGGATTCTTCCAGGTGGTGTTGCCGGCGCCCGGCCCCGTGCCGGCGGCGCAGGGTGCGCTGATTGGCCTCGTGCTGGTGCTGGGGTTCACGCTGCCGCCGCTGCTGCGCCTTCGCAACGTGCCCACGCTGCGCGTGCTTCGAAGCGACGTGCAGGTTGCGGAACCGTCGAGCCTCATCGCCTACGGCCTTGGCTTTGCCTCGCTTGCCACCCTCATTGTCTGGCAGGCGGGTGACGTCAAGCTCGGCACCATCGCTGTCGGCGGCTTCATCGTCGCCCTCGGCGCTGCAGCGCTTGCCGGCCTCGGGCTCATTGCGGCGGTGGCTCGGCTGCGCGCAACGGCTTCCGGCCCCTGGCGCTACGGCCTCGCGAATCTCCGGCGCCGCACGGGAGCAAGCGTCGTCCAGGTGGTGGCCCTGGGCCTGGGCATCATGGCGATGCTGCTCCTCACCCTGGTCCGTACGGACCTCATTGCCACCTGGCAGCGCTCGACGCCACCGGACATGGCCAACCGATTCGCCATCAACATCCAGACGGACCAGCTCACCGCAGCGCGTGAATTTTTCGCTGAGCGCGGCTTGAAGACCCCGGACCTCTACCCCATGGTGCGCGGGCGCCTGGTCTCGATCGGGGACAGGGCCGTGTCGCCAACGGATTTCCAGGACCAGCGCGCGCGGCGGCTGGTCGAGCGCGAGTTCAACCTGTCGTGGGCAGCCAAGCTGCAGCCCGACAACCGCATCATCGCCGGGAAGTGGTGGGCGCCAGACGATCGCGACCCGCAGTTCTCAGTGGAGGAGGGCATCGCCAAGACGCTGGGCATCCGAGTCGGCGACACGCTCACCTGGGATGTCGCGGGATCTCGCTTCGGCGCGCGCGTCACGAGCCTGCGCAAGGTGGAGTGGGACAGCTTCAAGGCGAACTTCTTCGTCATTGCGTCCCCGGGCGTGCTCGAGGCCTACCCGGCAAGCTGGATCACCAGCTTCCGGCTGGAGCGCGGGCAGGAGCGGGTGGTGAGCGAGCTGGTCTCGCGGCTGCCGAACGTGAGCGTGATCGACCTGACGGCCATCATGGAGCAGGTGCAGCGGATCACGGACCAGGTCTCCCGTGCGGTGGAGTTCGTGTTCCTGTTCGCCATCGCCGCCGGCCTCGTGGTGCTGTTTGCAGCAATCACGACGACGCAGGATGAGCGCATATTCGAGGGCGCCGTCATGCGCACCCTGGGGGCAAGCCGCCGGCAACTGACGCTCGCGCAATTGGCGGAGTTCCTCGCGATCGGATTTCTTGCGGGGCTGGTGGCGGCTGGCGGCGCAGTGGGCCTCACCATGGTGCTTGCCGAGCGCGTCCTGGGCGTGCCGTACGTGTTCTCCTGGACGGTGCCGCTGGTGGGGTTGGCATCCGGCGGCCTCGGCGTGGCCATTGCCGGCCTGCTGGGCACCCGCCGAGCCGTGGGGTCGCCGCCGCTTGCCGCCATCCGCGCCGTCGGCTGATCGGCACGCTTCGTGGGCGCCTCCCGCGGCATCGCCTCACCTTACCTGCTGCTCACCGTCACGTCGCTGTTCTGGTCGCTCAACTGGGTGGTGGGCAAGGCCGTGGTGGGCACCATCTCGCCGCTCACGCTCACGTTTGTGCGCTGGTTCATCGCGGTTCTGGCCATGCTTCCCTTCGCCTGGCCGCAGATTCGCGACAACTGGCCCCTGATCCGCCGGCGTTGGCGATGGATCGCGTGGGTGGGATTCTGGGGGACCGGCGTTCACAACGCCTTTGCCTACGTCGGCCTGCAATACACCACTGCCACCAACGGGCTGCTTCTCAATAGCGCGCTGCCGATGATGATCGTCCTCACTGGCTGGGCTATCTATCGGGACACCATCACGCTGCGGCAGGGCATTGGGGTGGCGGCCTCCTTCGCGGGAGTGGTGGCGATCCTCACTCGGGGCGACCTTGCCGCGCTCGCCGGGCTTACGCTCAATCGTGGCGACGTGATTGTCGTGGCGGGGATGGTCTTCTGGGCGGTCTACACCGTGCTGCTGAGGACCAAGCCTGCAGGCCTTCCGCCGCTGGCCATGCTGGCGTGCTGTGCGTCGGTGGGCCTGGTGCTGCTGGCGCCCATGGCGGCGGTGGAGGTCGCCTTGTGGGGCGGTGGCATCCAGCTCACGCCCGGCGCCTTCGCGGCGATGCTGTACGTCGGGTTGTTTCCTTCTTTCATCGGCTATGTGTTCTGGAACCGGGCCGTGTCGGAGGTGGGCTCCAACGTCGCGGGCCTCTTCGTCCACCTGATGCCCGTGTTCGGCAGCCTGCTCGCGTGGCTGTTTCTCGACGAGCGCCTCCACTTGTTCCACCTCGCCGGCGCCTTGCTGATCGTTGCCGGGATCGTGCTGACCAGCCGCGGCGGGCGGCCCGCCTCGCTGGTCAGTCGGTGATGGTGACGCAGAAGTCGACGTCGAGCGCCGCCCATTCGTGGCTTTCCGACTCCAGCGCCACGGCGACCAACGAGTGGGCAGCGAGCCAGGTGCGGGGCATGCTCAGGCGAAACCCGCTTCGGCCGCGCGCCTCCAGCCGCAGCGGCGGGAGCTTCGCGGTGCGCCGGCTGCGGTGGAAGATCACGGCGAGCCTGAGACAGGCGGCGGCACGCGCGAGGAGCGGGTCGTCGGCGAAGGCGGCTTTCATCTTGGGCAGGCGCCCCCGTTGCGCGAGCACCAGGTTCGAGAGCCAGCCCTGGTCCTGGCGAGAGAAGCCCGGCATCTCGGCATTGGCCAGCACATAGGCCGAGTGCTTGTGATAGCCGCCTTGGGCGATCGAGATGCCGATCTCGTGCAGCTTCGCCGCCCAGCCCAGCAGCGCCGCGGCCTTTTCCACCGGCTCGGCCTGCCCGGGCTCGATTTGCCGGAACAGGTCGAGTGACAGGGACCCGACGCGCTGGGCCTGGCCGCGCGAGACGCCGTATCGAAGCACGAATTGATCCACCGTGACTTCGCGGATGTCGCGATGATGGACGCGCCCCAGCAGGTCCCACAGCACGCCCTGCCGCAGGGCGCCCTTGGCGGGGGTCATCCGCTCGAGGCCCAGCTCGATGAAGATCGCCGACAGGATGGCCACACCGCCGGCGAGCACAGGGAGCCTATCGTCGCGCAGCCCGGGCAAGGCGAGCTTGCGCACATGGCCCGCGGCGATCATTTCGTCGCGCAGCCATTCGAGGGCCGGCGCGTCGATCGACTCGGCAGCGCGTCCCGAGGCCTCGAGGATGTCGAAGATGGCCCGCACGGAGCCCGACGAGCCCACGGCCTCGTCCCATCCCTGGGTGCGGAAGGCCGCGACGATGGGCTCAACCTTCTCGCGGGCGGCGAGCTCCGCGTCGCGCATGGACGGCTTGTCGACCTTCCCCTCCGGGAAGAAGCGCCGGCTCCAGCTCACGCAGCCCATGTAGAGGCTTTCCACCAGCGCGGGCTTGAGCCCGGTGCCGATGATGAATTCCGTCGAGCCGCCGCCGATGTCCACTACCAGCCGGCGATGCCGGCCGATGGGCAGCGAATGCACCACGCCCAAATAGATGAGGCGCGCTTCCTCGCGGCCGGAGATCACCTCGATCGGGAACCCCAGCGCCTTCTCCGCGGCCTTCAGGAAAGCCGGCGCATTTTTCGCCACGCGCAGGGTATTGGTGCCCACGGCGCGCACGGTTTCCGGGTGATGGCCAGCCAGGCGCTCGGCGAAAAGCTTTAGTGCGGCGAGAGCCCGCGCCTGGGAGTCGGCGTCCAGGTGGCGATCGGGGCCGAGCCCGGCACCCAGGCGCACCGGCTCGCGGATCGCATCCAGCGGGTAGATCTGCTCGCCCGCGACCCGGCCGACGGCCAGGTGAAAGCTGTTGGATCCCAGGTCGACTGCGGCGAGCGTTTGATATTCCATGGCGCGGGCCGTGGCGCGGCGCAAAAATCGGGGGGCAGTATGGCACAGGGGTTGGCGCCCCGGGCGTCGTCATGGAACCGTCATCCGGCCAGGCGCGATTGGGCGTATCGTCTGCGTGCCGTCGGACGTGGCGCCCCCATGACTTTGCCCTCCCAGCACTTCCTCAACCGAGAACTGCAGGCGCTCGCCTTCAATCGGCGGGTGCTCGCGCAGGCCGAGGACCGTCGTGTGCCCGCCCTCGAGCGGTTGCGTTACCTGTGCATCGTCTCGTCGAACCTGGATGAGTTTTTCGAGATACGCGTAGCGGGCCTCAAGGAGCAGGTCAAGCTGGGATCCACCACCGTCGGCTCCGACGGCTTGGGCTTGGAGGAGGTGCTGGACCAGGTTTCTGCCGAGGCGCACTCGCTCGTTGCCCGCCAATACGCCCTGCTGAACGACGTCGTGCTGCCCGCGCTCGCGGCGAAGGGCGTTCACTTCCTGCGGCGCAACGAGTGGACGCCGCTGCAGCGGGATTGGGTTCGGGGCTACTTCTTTCGTGAAGTGATGCCGCTGCTGACACCCATCGGGCTGGATCCGTCACACCCGTTTCCGCGCGTCTTCAACAAGAGCCTCAATTACGTCGTGGAACTGGAGGGGCTGGACGCGTTCGGGCGCGACTCGCGCACGGCCATCGTGCAGGCGCCGCGTTTGCTGCCGCGAGTGATCCGGGTGCCGCGGGAGGTCGGGGGCGACGGTGATGCCTTCGTGTTCATCACCTCCATCCTCCACGCCCACGTCGACACGCTCTTCGAGGGCATGGCCGTGAGGGGCTGCCACCAGTTTCGGGTCACTCGCAACTCTGACCTGTTCGTCGAGGAGGAGGAGGTGAAGGACCTGCGCCTCGCGCTCCAGGGGGAACTGCCGCAGCGACACTTCGGCGACGCGGTCCGCCTGGAGGTGGACGAGCGCATGAGCGAGGCGAGCATCCGGTTTCTGCTGCAGCAGTTCGGGCTCGAGGCGCGGGACCTCTACCGAGTGAACGGCCCGGTGAACCTTGTGCGGCTGATGAGCGTGCCAGACCAGACGGACCGCCCCGACCTCAAGTTTCAGCCATTCGCGCCGGGCACGCCTGCCGCGCTTCGGGGCAAGCGCAACCTGTTCGACGTGCTCCGCAAGGGCGATGTGCTGCTCCACCGGCCGTTCCAGTCGTTCGCGCCGGTAATCGACTTTCTGCGGGGGGCGGCACGAGACCCTGACGTGGTGGCCATCAAGCTCACGGTGTACCGCACCGGCACGGACTCCGAGGTGATGCGCTCGCTCATCGACGCGGCGCGCGCGGGCAAGGAGGTTACTGCCGTGGTGGAGCTGATGGCGCGCTTCGATGAGGAGGCGAACATCAACTGGGCGGCGAAGCTCGAGGAGGTTGGCGCGCACGTGGTCTACGGGGTGGTGGGCCACAAGACCCACGCCAAGATGGCGCTGGTCGTGCGCCGGGAGGCGGGTGAGCTCGTGCGCTACGCGCACCTGGGCACCGGCAACTACCACCCGCGCACGGCTCGGCTCTATACGGATTTCGACCTGCTCACTTCACGCGCGGAGCTTTGCGCCGATGTCTCGGCACTGTTCCAGCAGCTTACCGGGCTGGGCCGTGCCACGCGCCTCAGCCACCTTCGGCAGGCGCCGTTTTCGCTGCACGCCCACGTTGTCGAGGCAATCGAGAACGAGGCCCGGCACGCGCGAGCCGGGCGCCCTGCAGGCATCACCGCAAAGATGAATGCGCTGCTCGAGCCAGAGGTGATCTCAGCGCTCTATCGCGCGTCGCAGGCGGGCGTCAAGGTCGACCTGATCGTCCGCGGTGTCTGCGCCCTGCGGCCCGGCGTGAAGGGGCTCTCGGAAACCATCCGGGTGCGCTCGATCGTCGGCCGATTTCTTGAGCACAGTCGCATTTATCGCTTCGTGAATGGTGGCGACGAGCGGGTGTGGCTCGCGAGCGCCGACTGGATGGAGCGCAACTTCTTTCGGCGCATCGAGACGGCTTTTCCGATCCTGGACCCGCGGCTGGCGCGCCGCGTCGTGCGCGAGGGATTGGCGCCTTACCTGCGCGACAACCTCCAGGCGTGGCTCATGCAGGCCGATGGGCGCTACGAGCGGGCCAAGTCTGGCCGCGGCAAGCGCGTGAGCGCGCAGGCGGACTTGCTGGCGAAGCTGGCGGGCGAGTGACTGGGCCTAGCGGGACGACCACGGCAGCCAGCTGAACCAGCCGCCCTTGGGCTCCTTGGTCAGCGGGTCGGTCGGGTGGTTCAGCGCGAGCACGCGGCGCGCATCGTCGCGCAGGGCCGTGAGGCCCATGCGGTCGTAGGCCTGCACCAGAATGTCGAGCGCCTCCTGCCGGGCCGACGAGGTGGGGAAGCGGGTGAGAACCGTCTGGGCTCGATTCGCCGCTGACAGCCATGCCCCCCGATTGAGGTAATAGCGAGCCACGTGCATCTCGTGGCGCGCCAGCGCATCGACGAGAAAGCCCATGCGCCGGTAGGCGTCCGGCGCGTAGCGGCTCTCCGGGAAGCGAGTGACCAGGTCCTTGAAGATCTCGAAGGACTCGCGGGCCGCCTTGGGATCGCGATCGGCGAAGTCCTGGCGCGCGACGTACGTCGCGAGCGGGCCCAGGTCCTCTCGGAAGTTCGCCAGGCCCTTCAGGTACAGGGCGTAGTCGAGGAACGGGTGGTTCGGGTAGGCCTTGAGGAAGCGGTCGATCGCGCTCACTGCCTGCGCCGTTTCGCCTTCCTTGTAGAACGCATACGCCGAGTCGAGCTGCGCCTGCTGGGCGTAGCGGCCATAGGGAAACTTAGACTCGAGCTCGGCATAGAGCTTGGTGGCGGCCTGCCAGTTGCCGTTGTCCAGCTCCTCCTTCGCGGCCTTGTACCAGTCCGCCGCCTGCCAGTTCTTGCGCTGGGCTTCGCTGCGATCCTTGAACAGGCCGCAGCCCGACAGCAAGGCTGCGGCGAGCAATAGCACCAGTAAACTGCGCGTCATGGAGGCATCCGTGTCGAAGGCGTCGAATTATACCGCCGGGGAGGCAACAGGCCCCTGCCTTGACCTCGAGGTGCCGGAAAGCCTCGCGGGAATGCGCCTCGACCAGGGCCTCGCCCGCTTGTTGCCCGACGAGTCCCGAAGCCGGCTGGCCCTGCTCATCGAGTCGGGCGACGTGACAGTGGATGGCGAGCGCGCTGCGCCAAAGCGGCGCCTGCGCGGCGGAGAGCGGCTTCGAGTCACCCTTCGTCCGCGGCCGCAGGACCGTCCCCAGCGGGGCCAGGCTCTCGAGATCGCAGTGGTCCACGAGGATGGCGAAGTTCTCGTCATCAACAAGCCTGCAGGGCTGGTGGTGCACCCCGGGAGCGGCAACTGGGAGGGCACTCTCCTGAACGGCCTGCTGCACCGCGTGCCGCAACTTTCCGCGCTTCCGAGGGCGGGCATCGTGCATCGGCTGGACAAGGACACGAGCGGGCTCATGGTGGTGGCCAAGACGGAGGCGGCGATGCAGTGCCTCGTGCGAGCTCTGGCGGCGCATCGTGTGGCGAGGACGTATCTGGCGCTCGCCAAGGGCAAGGTCAGTGCGCCGGGCACCGTGTCGGCCCCCATCGGCCGCCATCGCTCGCAGCGCACGAAAATGGCGGTGGTGCCGGGCGGGAAGCCGGCGGTGACGCACTATCTCGTCGCCGAGCGATTCCCCGCTCATACGCTCCTGCAGTGCGATCTCGAGACCGGGCGCACGCACCAGATCCGGGTTCATCTGGCTTCGATTGGACATCCAATTGAAGGCGATCCCGCCTACGGCCCCCGAAGCGCGCGGCTGCTGGGCCGGCAGGCGCTGCACGCGTGGCGGCTCGCGTTTCGCCACCCGGGCACGGGGGAGGAAGTTCGCTTCGAGGCGGCGTTGCCCGCCGACATGGCCCACGTGCTCGACGGCTTGCGCCGGCACTGAGTTCGGGGGTTCTCGGCGGCGCGAGGGAGGGCTGGTAGACTCTTTGCAACTCAGTCGCGTTTGGCCCCATGCCCACCCTTGCCTGG
>JAFMJY010000066.1 GCA_017853245.1 Burkholderiales bacterium
GCGTGCGCGACATGTTCGAGCAGGCCAAGAAGAACGCGCCCTGCATCGTGTTCATTGACGAGATCGACGCGGTCGGCCGCCAGCGGGGCGCGGGCCTCGGCGGTGGCAACGACGAGCGTGAGCAGACCCTCAACCAGCTTCTGGTGGAGATGGACGGCTTCGAGGGCAACTCGGGCGTGATCGTCATCGCCGCCACCAACCGTCCCGACGTGCTGGACCCGGCCCTCATGCGCCCCGGCCGATTCGACCGCCAGGTGGTGGTGCCGCTGCCGGACATCCGTGGCCGCGAGCAAATCCTCCTGGTACACATGCGCAAGGTGCCGATCGCGCCAGACGTGGACGCGGCGGTCATTGCACGGGGCTGCCCGGGCTTCTCCGGCGCCGACCTCGCGAACATCGTGAACGAGGCGGCGCTGTTTGCCGCCCGGTCGAGCAAGCGCCTCGTGGACATGGATGACTTCGAGCGCGCCAAGGACAAGATCATCATGGGCACGGAGCGCAAGTCCATCGTGATGCCGGAGGAAGAGCGCCGCAACACGGCGTATCACGAGTCCGGCCACGCGATCGTCGCGAAGCTGCTTCCGGGCACCGACCCTGTGCACAAAGTGACGATCATCCCGCGCGGCCGCGCGCTCGGCGTCACCGTGCAGCTGCCGGAGCAGGATCGCTACAGCTACAACCGCGATTACCTGCTCAACAACATCGCGGTGCTGTTCGGCGGCCGGATCGCCGAGGAGCTCTTCATGAACCAGATGACCACCGGCGCGTCGAACGACTTCAAGCGGGCCACGGAAATGGCCCGTCGCATGGTGACCGAGTGGGGCATGTCGGACGCCATGGGCCCGATGGTCTACGGTGAAAACGAGGGCGAGGTGTTCCTGGGCCGCTCCATCACCACGCACCAGAACATTTCCGACGAGACCATGCGCAAGGTCGATGCGGAGATCCGGCGCATCATCGACCAGCAGTACTCGCTTGCCCGCCGGCTTCTGGAGGAGAACCGCGACAAGGTCGAGGTGATGACCAAGGCGCTCCTCGAGTGGGAAACCATCGACTCGGAGCAGATCGACGACATCATGGCTGGCCGCCCGCCGCGGGCGCCCAAGCCGGTAGCGGCCAAGCCAACCACTCCGCCCTCGGATGGGGGTGCGAAGGCCGCCGAGCCCCCCGCCAACCCGTCGCCCGCCGAGAGCGGCTGACGTTTCCGGCGGGTTCCCGTTGCGCGGGAAACGACACCGGCGCATCCCCGCGGGCCCGCAGGCGTGAGGCTGCGCTGCGCTGGGCGGGCGTTCGACCTCGCGCGGCCGCTGGTGATGGGAATCGTGAACGTCACGGCGGATTCCTTTTCCGATGGCGGCCAATTTCTGGACTCGCAAGCGGCGATCGAGCATGGGCTGCAGCTTGCGGCCGATGGCGCTCAACTCGTCGACGTGGGCGGCGAGTCGACGCGGCCGGGCGCGGACCCTGTTTCCCTCGATGAGGAACTCGAGCGCGTGTTGCCGGTGGTCGAGGCCCTCGTGCGGGAGGGCGTCGCCGTGTCGGTCGACACGATGAAGCCTCAAGTCATGCGGGCTGCCGCCAAGGCCGGATGCGCGATGGTGAACGACGTGAGCGGCTTCCGGGCCCCTGGTGCGCTGGAGGCGGTTGCGGCGAGCGAGGTGGCTGTGTGCGCCATGCACATGCAGGGCACCCCGGCCACCATGCAACACGAGCCGCGCTACGACGACGTCGTGTCCGAAGTCCGGGGCTTCCTCGCCGGCCGGGCGCAGGCGCTGGAGGCGGCCGGGGTGGCCCGCGACCGCATCGTGCTCGACCCCGGGTTTGGCTTCGGCAAGGCGTTCGGGCACAACGTGGCGCTCTTTGCCGGCCTTTCTCGCATCGCGTCGATCGGCTACCCCGTGCTGGCCGGCTTGTCGCGCAAGCGGATGATCGGTGAGATCACGGGCCGAGCCGTGGGCGATCGGGTGTCGGGCAGCGTTGCCGCGGCGCTCCTCGCCGTGCAGAATGGCGCTCGCCTCGTTCGCGTGCACGACGTGCGCGAAACGGTTGATGCGCTGGCCGTCCTCGCCGCCTTGAAGCCTTGAGCCTCCCCACCTCCGCCCCCAGCCCATGAGCCGCCGCTATTTCGGAACCGATGGTGTTCGCGGCCGGGTCGGCGAGCCCCCGATCACCCCGGAATTCGTGCTGAAGCTGGGCTACGCCGCGGGCCGTGTCCTGTCACGAGCCGACTTCGCGCCCCCGCATCGCAACCGGCCGGGCGTGCTCATCGGCAAGGACACGCGCATCTCCGGCTACATGCTGGAGGCGGCGCTGGAATCCGGGCTCTCGGCAGCCGGGGTGGATTCCTTCCTGACGGGGCCGTTGCCGACGCCTGGCGTGGCGTTCCTCACCCGCGCGCTTCGTCTTTCCGCCGGAATCATGGTGTCGGCCTCGCACAACCCCTTCGAGGACAACGGCATCAAGTTCTTCTCCGCGGAGGGGCTGAAGCTTCCCGACGCCGTGGAAAGCGAAATCGAGGCGCTGCTGGACGGGCCCCTCGAGACGCGCCCGTCCGCAGAGCTGGGCAAGGCCGAGCGCGTGAACGACGCCGAAGGCCGCTACATCGAGTTCTGCAAGGCGGCATTCCCGAAGCACCGAAGCCTCCGGGGCCGCAAGCTCGTGGTCGACGCTGCGCAGGGCGCCTGCTATCACGTGGGCCCCCGCGTCTTCCAGGAAATGGGAGCCGAGGTGGTTGCCATCGGCGTGCACCCCAACGGCACCAATATCAACCATCGGCACGGCGCCACGCACCCCGAGGCGATTGCGCGCGCCGTCGTGGAGCATGGCGCCGACTTCGGCATCGCCTTCGATGGCGATGGCGACCGGCTTGCGATGGCAGACCGCGACGGAAAGCTCTTTGACGGTGACCAGTTGCTCTACGCCATTGCGAAGCACCGCTGCGAGCAGGGCAGGCTCCGGGGCGGCGTGGTTGGCACGCTGATGACCAACTACGCCCTCGAGCGCCGGCTCAAGGAAATGGGCGTGGGTTTCGAGCGGGCCAAGGTCGGCGATCGCTACGTGCTGGAAGCGCTGCATGCGCGAGGCTGGGAGCTGGGCGGCGAGAACTCCGGCCACTTGCTTTGCCTCGACTGCCATTCCACGGGGGACGCCATCATCTCCGCACTGCAGGTGCTCGAGGCAGTGGCCACCGCCGGCCAAACCCTTGCCGAGTTCACTGCCGAGCTGAAGCTGCTCCCACAGGTGCTCGTGAACGTGCGAACCCCCAGCGCGGGTGAAGCGATGCAGCACCCACGAGTTCGGGAAGCGGTATCGAGGGCCGAGCGAGAGCTTTCGGGCCGCGGGCGGGTATTGTTGCGGCCGTCCGGCACCGAGCCCTTGTTGCGGGTGATGGTGGAAGGGGAGCAGGAGGCGGCGGTCAAAGGCCTTGCTGAATCGATCGCGAGCGCCGTTCGGCAGGTCGCGGCCTGAGCGTTGGCGGGCAGCTGGCGCGCTCCCCGAATCGGGCTGACATGAGGCCGTTGCTATCCGCTGCGTTACTGGCTTCGCTGCTGGCGGCTTGTGCGAGCCCCCCGGCTGAATCGCCCCGCCAGTCCGGCGAGCCTTTGGCCCTGCGCATCGTTGCGGTGAATGACTTCCACGGCTACCTTGAGCCGCCGACCGGAGGGTGGGCGCCACCCGGCCCGGCAGATGGGCCAAAGCCAGCGCGCATCGCAGCCGGAGGGGCGCCCCGCCTGGCCGCGGCCATCGACTCGCTGCGTCAGGGGTTGCCCCACTCCATCGTCGTGAGCGCCGGCGACAACATCGGCGCAAGCCCGCTCGCCTCGGCGCTGTTCCACGATGAGCCGTCGGTCGAGGCCCTCGGTCGCATGGGAGTCTCGCTTTCCGCTGTGGGGAACCACGAGTTCGATCGCGGCCAGGTGGAGTTGCTGCGCATCGCCAACGGCGGTTGCCATCCCGATAAGGGGTGCTTTGGTGAGCCGTGGCGTGGCGCCCGCTTCGGTTATCTGGCGGCCAACGTCCTGAATGAGGCAACGGGAAAGCCACTTTTTCCGCCCTATGCCGTCCGGGAATTTGAGGGGATAAAGGTGGCTTTCGTCGGGGCAGTGCTTCGATCAACGCCAAACATCGTCGATCGTCGGGGAATTTCTGGCTTGTCTTTTGGGGATGAGGCAGCGGCCGTGAACGCCTTGGTTCCGGAGCTCCGCAGCCGGGGCGTGGAAGCCATCGTTGTGCTGCTGCATGAGGGCGGGTTTTTGCGGAGCAATGCGAAGGCCGATGACGACTGCGTCGGCTTTACAGGGCCCTTGGTGCGAATCGTCGAGCGGCTGGATCCCGCCATTGATCTGGTTGTTAGCGGGCACACACACCAGGTTTATCGGTGCCGGCTCGCAGGCCGTCTGGTGACCAGTGCGGGCTCCTACGGGCGGCTGGTGACGGCTATCGACTTGCTGATCGATCGTTCGACGGGCGACGTCCGTTCCGCAACGGCCCGCAACGTGGTGGTGGATCCTGCCCAGTTTCCGGCCCGGGCTGACCTGGCCGCCTTCGTGTCGGGTGTGGTCGAGCACGCCCGGGAGCCGGCCGGCCGGCCGGCGGGTCGCATCGGCGGCCCCTTCACAACGGCCCCGACCGCTGGAGGGGAAAGCACCCTCGGCTCGCTGGTTGCGGAGGCGCACCTCGCTGCGTTCCGGGATGGAGGGGCGGCCGACATGGCGTTCACCAACCCGGGCGGCCTTCGCGCCCCGCTGATTCCCCGCGACCCGACCGGAACCGTGACCTACGGCGACCTGTTCTCCGCCCAGCCGTTCGGCAATACGCTGGTTGCGTTGACCTTCACGGGCGCGGACATCCTGCGTCTTTTGGAACGGCAGTTCCGTGCCGCACCCGAACGCAGCTGGATGCTCCAGGTTGCGGGAATCGAGTACGCCTGGGACGGGCGCCGTCCGCTGGGCTCCCGGGTGGTGCCGGGCTCGGTGAGGGTGGGCGGGAAGCCCCTGGACCCGCGGCGCGACTACCGTGTGGTCGTCAACAGCTTCCTGCATGGGGGCGGGGATGGCTTCGGCCCGTTTCGCTCGGGCCGGGACCCGGCCGTGGGGTCCGGCGACCTCGACGCCTTGGAGCGGTACCTGGCGGTCGACCCGCCTCGCACGCCTGCCCGGCCCGGGCGCATCTGGCGCCTTGATGTCCCCTGACGACAGCCCGCGCTTTCCCGTTGAATTTAGGGGCTTTTCCACGATCATGCGGCGCAACAAATTGCCCCGTCGAGGGCAAAAAAGGTAGAATTCGGCGGTTTTGAGGAAAGCCTGATGCGATCGCGTTACGTGGTGGGGAACTGGAAGCTCAACGCCAGCCTTCCCGGCAACGAATCGCTGCTGAAGGCGCTCCTCTCAGGGGTCGAGTCGCAGCCGGGTTGTCATCTGGCCGTGTGCGTTCCGGCCCCCTACTTCGCGCAGGTCCGGTCCCTGTTGGTGGGCTCCCCGGTGGCGTGGGGCGGACAGGATGTCAGCCGTTTCGACAAGGGCGCCTACACCGGTGATGTTGCCGGCGGGATGCTCGCGGAGTTCGGGTGCCGCTACGTCATCGTCGGGCACTCGGAGCGCCGCGCCCTGGCGGGCGAGTCCGACGCGGTCGTGGCCGAGAAGCACGCGGCTGCACGCCGGGCCGGCCTGGTGCCGATCCTCTGCGTGGGTGAGACCCTCGAGGAGCGGCAGCGGGGAGTGACAGAACAAGTGTTGGCGCGGCAGCTCGACGCCGTGCTGGATGGGCAGGGGCCGCAGTCGCTCGACGGGGCGGTGGTGGCCTACGAGCCGGTGTGGGCGATCGGCACGGGCCGCACGGCCACGTCGGAGCAGGCTCAGGCAGTGCACGCGTTCCTCCGGGCGCGCGTGGGTGAGCGGGATGCGGCGCTCGGCGCGCGGCTGCCGATCATCTACGGCGGCAGCGTGAAAGCGGGCAACGCGGCGGAATTGTTTGCGATGCCAGATGTCGATGGCGGCCTGATCGGCGGGGCGTCGTTGGTGGCGGATGAGTTCCTGGCGATCTGGCGCGCAGCCGGATTGGCGCCGGGGCGCAACTGAAGGAGCGTTTGTCGAATGGAAAGCATCGTCCTGGTCTTGCACGTCATCGCGGGCATCGCGATCATCGTGCTCGTCCTTCTGCAGCACGGCAAGGGAGCCGACATGGGCGCCGCCTTCGGCAGCGGCTCGGCCGGAAGCCTCTTCGGCTCCAGTGGCGCAGCCAACTTCCTGTCGCGCTCGACCGCGGTGCTGGCCACGGTTTTCTTCGCGAGCAGCCTTGGGCTCGCGTTCCTGTCGACGCCGAAGTCCAAGTCGGGTGGCGTGACGGAATCAATCACGAAAAGCGCGGTGCCCGCGGGGACCGCGCCCGCTGCGCCGGCGCCCGCGGTGCCGGCTCCGGCGGCGGACCCCACGGGGCCCAAGTCGCAGCAGATACCGAAGTAACCCTCGCAGTACCGAAGTCGCAAGGCCGTGCCGTCGTGGTGGAATTGGTAGACACGCTGTCTTGAGGGGGCA
This sequence comes from Burkholderiales bacterium, assembly GCA_017853245.1. GTDB lineage: Bacteria > Pseudomonadota > Gammaproteobacteria > Burkholderiales > Usitatibacteraceae > FEB-7. Next base: position 6,534 of record JAFMJY010000066.1, read on the forward strand.
GTGCCGAAAGGCGTAAGAGTTCGAGTCTCTTCGACGGCACCACAATCGCAGCACCCGCCGGATGGCCGGCGGCGCAAGTCGAAACAACGGGCGCCATGCTGGAAAACTATTTCCCGCTGCTGCTGTTCCTCGCCGTCGGCACCGCTGTCGGGCTTGGCGCCCTCTTCGCAAGCGGGGCGCTCACGCGCCTGACCGGGGTTCACCGCCCCGACGCCCAGAAGCTGGCCCCCTACGAGTGCGGATTCGAGGCGTTCGAGGATGCGCGGATGAAGTTCGACGTCCGCTATTACCTCGTGGCCATCCTGTTCATCCTGTTCGACCTCGAGATCGCCTTTCTCTTTCCGTGGGCGACAGTGCTGCAGGAGATCGGCTGGTTCGGCTACGTCGCCATGGTGCTTTTCCTGGGGATCCTCGTGGTCGGCTTCATCTACGAGTGGAAGAAAGGGGCGCTCGAATGGGAGTGATGAGCGAACAGCGGGAAATACCGGCGCCGCTCGCGAGCGGCCTCTCCGAGCAGGGCTTCGTGGTCACCAGCGTGGACGCGGCGCTCAACTGGGCGCGCACCAACTCGCTCTGGCCGATGACGTTCGGGCTTGCCTGCTGCGCGGTGGAAATGATGCACGCGGGCGCCTCGCGTTACGACCTCGACCGCTTCGGCATCGTGTTTCGCCCGAGCCCCCGCCAATCGGACCTCATGATCGTCGCCGGCACCCTCTGCAACAAGATGGCGCCGGCGCTTCGCAAGGTGTACGACCAGATGGCCGAGCCGCGATGGGTCATTTCCATGGGCTCGTGCGCCAACGGCGGTGGCTATTACCACTACTCCTACTCCGTGGTGCGTGGGTGCGACCGCATCGTGCCGGTGGATGTTTACGTGCCCGGCTGCCCGCCCACTGCGGAAGCGCTGATCTATGGGCTGCTGCAGTTGCAGAACAAGATCAAGCGCACCCAGACCATCCGGCGCCGCTAGCCATGCCCGACGGCGCCCCGAGCTTGCTGCACGCCGACATCGCCCGAATTCTCGGCGACCGGTTGCTGTCCGCCTCGGAGCGGCTGGGTGAGCTCACCATCGAAGTGCGCGCCGCCGATTGGGTGGGCGCGTGCACGTCGCTGCGTGACGACCCGGCGCTCGCATTTTCGACGCTCATCGACCTTTGCGGCATGGATTACCGCGGCTTCGCGGAGCAGCCGCATGAAGGGCCTCGCTTCGCGGTGGTGCTGCACCTGCTGTCGATTGCGCACAACCGGCGTGTTCGCGTTCGCGCTTTCTGCGCCGACGATGAGTTTCCGGGCGTGGCCTCGCTCATCGACGTGTGGGCCGCCGCCAGTTGGTACGAGCGCGAAGCCTTCGACCTCTTTGGCATCGTGTTCGAAGGCCACCCGGACCTGCGCCGCATCCTCACGGACTACGGCTTCATCGGCCACCCGTTCCGCAAGGACTTCCCGGTCTCCGGGCACGTGGAAATGCGCTACGACCCGGAGCAGAAGCGCGTGATCTACCAGCCGGTCACCATCGAGCCGCGCGAGATCGTGCCCCGAGTGGTGCGCGAGGGCTCGTACGGCACCGGCAAGGGCGGGGGCGGCTGACGTGGCCGAGATCAAGAACTACACGATGAACTTCGGGCCGCAGCACCCAGCCGCCCACGGGGTGCTGCGTCTCGTGCTGGAGCTCGATGGCGAGGTGGTTCAACGAGCAGACCCGCACATCGGCCTCCTGCACCGCGGCACCGAGAAGCTCGCCGAAACCCGCACGTTCCTGCAGAGCGTGCCGTACATGGACCGCCTCGATTACGTCTCGATGATGGCGAACGAGCACGCCTACGTGATGGCGATCGAGAAGCTCGCCGGCGTGCAGGTGCCGGAGCGCGCCCAGTACATCCGCGTGATGTTCGACGAGATCACGCGCATCCTCAATCACCTGCTGTGGATCGGCTCGCACGCCCTCGACGTGGGCGCCATGACGGTCTTCCTCTACGCCTTCCGCGAGCGCGAGGACCTCTTCGACATGTACGAGGCGGTCTCGGGCGCCCGCATGCATGCGGCCTACTACCGGCCGGGCGGCGTCTATCGGGACCTTCCAGAACGCATGCCGCAGTACCAGGCGAGCTCGCAGCGCAGCGCCGCCGAGATCGCGCGCCTCAACGAAAACCGCCAAGGCTCGTTCCTCGACTTCGTCGAGGACTTCACCAAGCGCTTCCCGGGCTACGTGGACGATTACGAAACACTGCTCACCGAGAACCGCATCTGGAAGCAGCGCACGGTGGGCATCGGCGTAGTCAGCCCGGAGCGGGCGCAGGCGCTCGGCTTCACCGGCCCCATGCTTCGCGGCTCAGGAATAGCGTGGGACTTGCGCAAGAAGCAGCCCTACGAGGTCTACCACCGGATGGATTTCGACATCCCGGTCGGCACCAACGGCGACTGCTACGACCGGTACCTGGTACGCGTGCAGGAAATGCGCGAGTCGAACCGCATCATCCGGCAGTGCCTCGAGTGGCTGCGCAGGAACCCCGGCCCGGTGATCACCGGCGACCACAAGGTAGCGCCGCCTTCGCGCGAGCAGATGAAGTCCTCGATGGAGGAGCTGATCCACCATTTCAAGCTCTTCACGGAGGGCATGCACGTGCCGGAGGGCGAGGCCTACGCCGCGGTCGAGCACCCGAAGGGCGAATTCGGCATCTACCTCGTCTCCGACGGCGCCAACAAGCCGTTCCGGCTGAAGATTCGCGCGCCGGGCTTTGCGCACCTCTCTGCGATGGATGAGATGGTGCGTGGCCACATGATCGCGGACGTGGTGGCGATCATCGGCACCATGGACATCGTGTTCGGGGAGATCGACCGGTGAGCGCACCCGTGGCCGCCCCGTCGCTGCTTTCCTCGGCATCGCTTGCGCGCATTGAGCGCGAGGCGGCGAAGTACCCCGCCGACCAGCGCCAATCGGCCGTGATGGCGGCGCTCGCCATCGCGCAGGACGAGCACGGCTGGCTCTCCAACGAGGTCATGGAAGCCGTGGCGTCGGTGCTGCGCATGCCGCCGGTGGCGGTCTACGAGGTGGCGACGTTCTACAACATGTACGACGTGAAGCCCGTTGGCCGCTACAAAGTGACGGTGTGCACCAACCTGCCGTGCGCGCTCTCCGGCGGTGTGGACGCAGCGGAATACCTGAAGGCGAAGCTCGGCATCGGCTTCAACGAGACGACAGCCGATGGCGCCATCACGCTGAAGGAAGGCGAGTGCATGGGCGCCTGTGGCGACGCGCCGGTGCTGCTGGTGAACAACAAGCGCATGTGCAGCCGCATGGCCCCGGAAAAAATCGACGCCCTGGTCGCGGAGTTGCGCCGATGACTGCGATGCTCGATTACGGCAAGGACGCGGTGATCCTCAAGGGGCTGGATGGCTCCAACTGGCCCCTGAAGGATTACGAGGCGCGCGGCGGCTACCGGGCGCTTCGCAAGATCGTCGAGCAGAAGATGACGCCGGACGACGTGATTGGCGAGCTCAAGAAATCGGCGCTGCGCGGTCGCGGCGGCGCGGGCTTCCCCACGGGCCTCAAGTGGTCCTTCATGCCGCGGGCCTACACGGGCCAGAAGTACCTTGTCTGCAACTCGGACGAGGGCGAGCCGGGCACGTTCAAGGATCGCGACATCATCCGCTACAACCCGCACATCCTCATCGAGGGGATGATCATCGGCGGCTACGCCATCGGCGCCACGGTCGGCTACAACTACATCCATGGCGAAATCTGGGCTGAGTACGAGCGCTTCGAAGAGGCGCTGGAAGAGGCGAGGGCGGCGGGCTACCTCGGCAAGAACATTCTGGGTGCCGGCTTCGATTTCGAGCTGCATGCGCACCACGGCTACGGGGCGTACATCTGCGGCGAGGAAACCGCGCTGCTGGAGTCGCTCGAGGGCAAGAAGGGCCAGCCGCGTTTCAAGCCGCCTTTCCCTGCGAACTTTGGCCTCTACGGCAAGCCGACGACCATCAACAACACGGAAACGTTTGCCGCCGTGCCGGCGATCATCGTCAACGGCGGCGAGTGGTTCCTGGGGCTGGGCAAGCCCAACAACGGCGGCACCAAGATCTTCAGCGTCTCGGGTCATGTGAATCGCCCGGGCAACTACGAGATTCGCCTGGGCACGCCGTTTGCCACGCTGCTTGAGATGGCCGGCGGCATGCGCGGCGGCAAGAAGCTCAAGGCCGTGATCCCGGGGGGCTCGTCGATGCCGGTGCTTACCGCCGACGTGATGATGGATCTCGACATGGATTACGACTCGATCGCCAAGGCGGGGTCCATGCTGGGCTCCGGCGCCGTGATCGTGATGGACGAGGCCACGTGCATGGTGAAGGCCGCCGAGCGCCTCGCGTACTTCTACTACGAGGAATCCTGCGGGCAGTGCACGCCATGCCGTGAGGGCACGGGCTGGCTCTATCGCGTGATCCACCGCATCGAACACGGCTTGGGGCGGCCGGAGGACCTGGATCTCCTCCTGAACCTTGCCGACAACATGCAGGGCCGCACCATCTGCGCCCTGGGCGATGCCGCGGCGATGCCCGTGCGCGCCTTCGTGAAGACCTTCCGCGCCGAGTTCGAGCACCACATCGCGCACAAGCGCTGCCTGGTGGCGGCTGGCGGCTACAGCTCCGCTGTCGCACCCGAAAAGCTGGCGGCGGACTGACCATGGCCACGATCAACCTCGAAATCGACGGCAAGCCTGTCCAGGTGGAAGGCGGCTCCACGGTGATGGATGCCGCCACCAAGCTGGGCGTGTTCGTTCCGCACTTCTGCTATCACAAGAAGCTTTCGATCGCCGCCAACTGCCGCATGTGCCTCGTACAGGTGGAGAAGGCCCCGAAGCCGCTGCCGGCCTGCGCAACCCCGGTGGCCGAGGGCATGAAGGTCTTCACGCAATCCGAGCAGGCAGTGAAGGCGCAAAAGGGGGTGATGGAGTTCCTGCTCATCAACCACCCGCTGGATTGCCCGATCTGCGACCAGGGCGGCGAATGCCAGCTGCAGGATCTCGCCGTGGGCTACGGCGGCTCCAGCTCGCGCTACCAGGAAGAAAAGCGCGTGGTGGTGAACAAGAACCTGGGCGCGCTCATCAGCACCGACATGACGCGCTGCATCCACTGCACGCGTTGCGTGCGCTTCGGCCAGGAAGTGGCCGGGGTGATGGAGCTCGGCATGGCCGGGCGTGGCGAGCACTCGGAAATCCTGGCTTTCGTTGGCAAGACCGTGGATTCCGAGCTATCCGGAAACATGATCGACCTGTGCCCGGTAGGCGCGCTTACCTCGAAGCCTTTCCGTTACTCGGCACGCACGTGGGAGCTCGCGCGCCGACGTACCGTCTCGCCGCACGATGGCCTGGGCTCGAATCTCGTGGCGCAGGTGAAGCAGGACCGCGTGATGCGCGTCGTGCCGCAGGAAAACGAGGCGATCAACGAATGCTGGCTCTCGGACCGTGACCGCTTCGCCTACGAAGGCCTCAACAGCGACGACCGCCTGGTGAAGCCGCTGGTGCGCCGGGGGGAGTCCCTCGTCGAAACCACGTGGGCGGAGGCGCTGGAGGTGGCGGCCAAGGGCCTGCGCGAGACGTTGAGCGCCCACGGGCCCGCTTCGCTGGCCACGTTGGTGGCGCCGTGGCTCACGCTCGAGGAACTGCACCTCGCCACGAAGCTCTCGCGGTCGCTCGGCTCGGACAACATCGAGCATCGCATCCGTGCCCGCGATGCGCGCTCGGCATTCGTCGGCGCGCCGTGGCTGGGCATGCCGGTCGCCGAAGTCAGCACCTTGCAGGCGGCGCTGGTCGTTGGGTCCAGCCTGCGCAACGAGCATCCGTTGGTGGCGGGTCGCCTGCGGCAGGCGACCAAGCAGAGCCTCGCGTTGAGCGTCGTGCACGTCTCGGAAGACGATCTCCTCATGCCCGTCGCAGCTCGCCTCACCACTCGGCCCTCGGCGCTCGCTGCGGAGCTGGTCGGAGTGGCGCGGGCCTGTGCAGAGAAGGCGGGGCAGGCCCTTGCCGGTGACGTTCGCCGCGCTGCCGAAGAGATCATGGTTACCGCGGGGGCGCGAGCGATCGCGGATGCGCTCGTGGGGCGCGAGCGCGCTGCGGTGCTCCTCGGCAACTACGCGCAGCAGCATCGGGATTACGCCGTGCTGGTGGCGGCCGCGTCCGAAATCGCGCGTGTGACGGGCGCAAAGTTCGGCGTTCTCGCGTCGGATGCCAATGCCGTGGGCGCTGCGATGGTGGGTGCCCAGCCCCGTGCCGATGGGCTCGGCATTGCGGGGCTGCTTTCGGCCAAGCCGCGCGCCTTCGTCGTCGCGGGCTTCGAGCCCGAGCGGGATGCGGCCCTTGCCAGGGACCTGACGGCTGCGCTGGCCGCCTCCCACTGTGCCATCGCGCTCGCGGCGTGGCGGGGCAACGTTGATGAATGGGCGGACGTCGTGTTGCCGATCGTCCCGTCGACCGAGACGGGTGGCACGTTCGTCAGCATGGAAGGGCGCGCGCAGACGTTCCATCCGGTCGCGAACCCGCTGGGTGAGGCGCGCCCGGGCTGGAAGGTGCTGCGCATGCTGGGCACGCTCCTCGAGGTGCCGGGCTTCGAATTCGACACGCTGGAGGCAGTGCGCGCGGATATCGGCGCGGACCTTCCGGCGATGGTGTGCGCGAGCGTCTCGAACGCTCCCGCGCCACTCAGTTTCTCGCTGGCTCCTGCATCCGAGGTCCTGGAGCGCATCGCCGACTGGCCGCTTTACGGCTCGGACCCGCAGGCCCGCCGTGCCGCGAGCCTTCAGCGCTCGGCGCAGGCGAAGGCGGCACGCACCGTACGCATGAATACGGCGACGGCGGCTTCGCTGAACCTCGCGGCGGGCGGCCATGCGCGCATCACTCAAGGCGCGGGTGAGGCCATCCTGCCGGTGGCCATCGACGCGACGCTCCCGGATCAGTGCGTGCGAATCGCCTGCAGCACGCCAGAAGCGGCAACGCTGGTTGAGGGCGCCATCGCGCTGAGCCCCGTGTCCGTTGGAGCCGCTGCATGACTGAACTCTGGGGCGCCTTCCAGAACACCGTGCGTGGCGTGGCCGGCCCCGAATGGGGCGACGAGGCCTGGCTGGTGGCGAAGTCTGTTGCTGGCATCGTCATGGTGCTGGTGCCGCTGCTGCTCACGGTGCTGTATTACCAGCTGGTCGAGCGCTGGGTGATCGGCTGGATCCAGGTGCGCCGCGGCCCCAACCGCGTGGGCTGGAAGGGCGTGCTGCAACCGATCGCCGATGCCATCAAGCTCCTGATGAAGGAGCAGATCCTGCCGGCGGGCGCATCGCGAGGCCTGTTCCTCCTGGCGCCCATCATTGCGGTGGCGCCAGCCTTGGGCGTCTGGGCCATCGTGCCGTTCGCGCCGGGCTGGGTCATCGCCAACGTCGACGCCGGGCTGCTGGTGTTGTTGGCACTCACCTCGCTCGGCGTCTACGGAATCATCATCGCCGGGTGGGCATCGAATTCGAAGTACGCGTTCCTCGGTGCCATGCGCTCGGCGTCGCAAGTGGTCGCCTACGAAATCGCCATGGGCTTCGCGCTCGTCGGTGCGCTGATGGCGGGGCAGAGCCTGAATTTGAGCGCCATCGTCGCCCGGCAGGACGGCGCGTGGGGTTTCCTGGAGTGGTTCTGGCTGCCGCTCTTCCCGCTCTTTGTCGTCTATTTCATCGCCGGCCTCGCCGAGACCAATCGCCACCCGTTCGACGTGGCGGAAGGTGAAAGCGAGTTAGTGGCAGGCTTCCACGTCGAGTATTCGGGCATGAGCTTCGCGGTGTTCTTCCTCGCGGAGTACGCCAACATGATTCTGGTCTCCACGCTGACCGCATTGCTCTTCCTCGGGGGCTGGCTCTCGCCGTTCAACTTCGCGTTCGTTCGCGAGATCCCGGGGCTCTCGCTCATCGCGACGCCCGGCATCCACTGGCTGCTGGCAAAGATCGCGTTGTTCATGTTCATCTTCCTCTGGGTGCGCGCGTCCTTCCCGCGCTACCGCTACGACCAGATCATGCGGCTCGGCTGGAAGGTGTTCATCCCGGTGACGCTCGTCTGGATCCTGGTGGTTGGGCTCGTGATGATGGAGCCCATCGCCAGCCTGCCGCCGTTCTCCCTCTGGTTCGGGAAATAGCCGCCATGTGGAGCCGCGCCCGTGAAATCGTCTCGAGCCTGATGCTCTCCGAGCTGGTGAAGGGCCTGGGCCTCACCGGCCGCTACCTGTTCGCGCGCAAGATCACCGTCGCTTTCCCCGAGGAGAAGACGCCCCAGAGCCCGCGCTTCCGCGGCCTGCACGCGCTTCGCCGCTATCCCAACGGGGAAGAGCGTTGCATCGCCTGCAAGCTGTGTGAGGCGGTGTGCCCGGCGCTCGCCATCACCATCGAGAGCGAGCAGCGGGACGACGGCACGCGCCGCACCACCCGCTATGACATCGACCTCACCAAGTGCATCTTCTGCGGCTTCTGCGAGGAGAGCTGCCCGGTGGACTCGATCG
>JAFMJY010000067.1 GCA_017853245.1 Burkholderiales bacterium
AGGAACTGCAGGCCGCGGTTCGTGTACTTCTTGGCGATCGAGATCACGAGGCGCAGGTTCGCCTCGATCATCTCCCGCTTGGCACGGCGCGCCTTCGCCTCGCCCGTGGACATCTGGCGGGCAATCTCCTTCAGGTCCTTGACCGGGACGCCGACCTGCTTCTGAAGGGTGATGAGCGCGTCTTGCTGCTCGATGATCGCCGGGCGGAACCGCTCGAGGGCCTTGGCATGGGGCTTGCCCGACGCGATCTCGTCGACCACCCACTTGGTGTTGGTCTCATTGCCCGGGAACGACTTGATGAAGAGGGCGCGGGGCATGCCGGCGTTGCGCGTTGCAAGCTCCATCACCTCGCGCTCGTGGCGACGCACGCGATCGACAAGCTGGCGCAGGCCGCCGCACAGGTGCTCGACCTGCTTGGCGGTGAAACGAATGGCGAGGAGCTCGGCCGAGATCTCCTCCTGCAGGTCCTTGTACGCGCGCGACCGGTAGCCCTTCTCGACCAGCACCTTGCGCATGCGCTTGAAGAGGCGCCGGATCTTGTTGAAGTGGACGAGCGCGTCGTTCTTCAGCAGCTCCAGGTCGGCCCCGCCGCCCATGTCGCCCTCTTCGTCGCCCTCTTCGCCCTCCGCCTCGGCCTCGACGGGCTCTTCCTCCGGGACTTCTTCGGTGACGATGTCCTGGCCGTTCGCATCCACCAGCCCGTCGACGAGCTCGTCGATGCGCATCTCGCCCTTCTCGACCAGCTCGGCCAGCCGCAGGATTTCCTCGATCGTGGTCGGGCAGGAGGAGATGGCCTGAATCATGTGCTTCAGGCCGTCCTCGATCCGCTTGGCAATTTCGATCTCGCCCTCGCGGGTGAGCAGCTCCACTGTCCCCATCTCGCGCATGTACATGCGAACCGGGTCGGTCGTGCGTCCAAACTCGGAGTCGACCGTCAGGGAGAGCGCTTCCTCGGCTTCCTCGACGGCGTCCTCGTCAGCAACGGGGGCGGGCGCCTCTGCCATCAGGAGTTGCTCGGCGTCAGGCGCCTCGTCGAAGACCGAGATGCCCATGTCCGCCAGCATCGTGACCACGCCCTCGATCTGCTCGGCGTCGGTCATGTCATCGGGCAAGTGGTCGTTGATCTCGGCGTACGTGAGGTAGCCCCTCTCCTTGCCGAGGACGATCAGGTTCTTCAGCCGCTTCTTTTGCGCTTCGACGTCAGCGGGCTTGGGCTCGGAGCGGACCAGGTCACCCTTGCCGCCCTTGGCTTTCTTGGCGTTGAGCAGCCCCTTGACGACGGCCTTGGTGGATTGCGCAGCGGGCTTGACGGGAGCGGCGGCCTTGCCTGGGACGGCAGGGGCCTTCGCTGCGGGCGCGACGGCCTTGGCCGATACCGCGGCCGTCTTCGAGGCGGGTGGCTGCGGCTGGGAAAGCTTGGGAACGGGTTGCGGCTTTGCGGCCGGCTTCACCGCTTTGGCCGGCGGCGTGGCCGGCTGCTTCGGCGCGACCTTGGCGGGTGACTTGGCGGCGGGCTTGGCAACCGCCTTGGCCTTGACCGGCGCCTTGGGCTTGGCAACCGCCTTGGGCTTGGCAACCGCCTTGGGCTTGGCAACCGCCTTGGGCTTGGCAACTGGCTTGGAAGCCTTCTTCGCCGCGGGTTTTACGACCTTTTTCGACGCAGCTTTTGCTGCCGGCTTCTTGGCGGCGGGCTTCAGGGGAAGCTTGCTGCGGGTCTTGGCGGCGGGTTTGGAAGTCTTCACGCGCGGGGCTCCGTGATGGGGTTGCAGCGGCTGGAAAAAAGCCGATAAGTCTATCATTCCTCCGGGCGAGTTCCCGCAGGCGGACCCACGCCTTTCGCGGCGGCCTGGCGCGCCTGAAGTTGGGCCCACTCGGCCCGCTCGGCTTCCGTAAGGCCCCGGGACAGCGCGGCCGACTCGAGCGCCGCCTTGCGCAACTCAGCGCGGCCCAATGACAGCCTGCCCGCGAGGGCTGCAACCTCGGCCTCCAGGTCCACCTCACCCTCTCCGAGCTGGTCCAACAACCCCTCCTGCAAGGCCGCCTCGATCGCTGCGGAAAGCGCCGAACCCTCGAAGTGCGCCGTGAGTTGGCCGAGCGTCGGCGAGCCACCCCCAAGGGAGCGCACCCATTGAATGACCTCGAGCAGCACCTCGCCGTCGGCGCTGTCGCGCCCGACCAGCGTGGGGTCGACGGCCACGGCGAGCGAGGGATGCCGAAGAATTCGTGCGAGGAGCTGACGCTCCACCGGTGGCGGGCGGCGAGTGGCCCTTGGCGGCGGGGCAGAGCCGGGCCGTCGGCCCGTTGGCGCCGGGGCCGGCGCCTCGAACCCGGGCAGTTCCCCGATCTCCACCCCGGTGAGTTCCGTGAGTCGGCGCCGGATCAATGCGCTCATCGCTGGCGCGACGATCTGGGCCACCAACGGCTGGGCCTGGGCCAGGAGCCGTGCCCGCCCCTCCTCGCTATTGAGGTCCACGCCCGAGGCGAGCTCGCCCAACAGGACTTGGGACAGGGGCTTGGCTTGCGCGAGCGCGGCCTCGAAACCTTCCTTGCCAACCCGGCGCACGTAACTGTCGGGGTCGTCCTCCGACGGCAGGAACAGGAAGGAAATGGACTTGCCGTCCGAGAGCGCCGGCAGGCTGACCTCGAGCGCTCGCCAGGCAGCCTTGCGGCCAGCGGCGTCCCCATCGAAGCAAAAGACCACGTCGTCGGCGAGCTTGAGCAGTTTAGTCAGATGTACCGGGGTCGTGGCGGTGCCCAGTGTCGCCACCACGTTGGCCACGCCATGCTGGGCCAGGGCCACCACGTCCATGTAGCCCTCGACCACGATCACGCGATTGCTGTCCCGGATCGCGCGCTTCGCCTGGTAGAGCCCGTAGAGCTCTCGGCCTTTCTCAAACACGGGCGTCTCGGGTGAATTCAGATACTTGGGCTGCCCCTCGCCCAGCACGCGCCCGCCGAACCCCAACACGTTGCCGCGTGCGTCCAGGATCGGAAACATGATCCGGCCCCGAAACCGGTCGTAACGGCGCCCCTTGCGCGCAGGCTCGGCTCCCGCCGACTCGGTCGGCTCCGCGTCGATGACGAGCCCGGCGTCACGCAACTCCTGTGCGTCGTAGTCGGCGAATACACCCTGCAGCGCCTGCCATTGGTCGGGCGCGTAGCCCAGGCCGTAGCGCGCGGCAATTTCCCCGGTGAGCCCACGGCCCTTCAGGTAATCGATGGCGACGGGAGATTTGCGCAGCTCGGCCCGGTAAAAAGTGAGCGCCTCCATGAGGCGCACCCCGATGCCCCGGGACGCAGGGCTGCTGGGGGACGACTGCCCCGACCGTCCCGCCCGCTCCTCGGGCACCTCGAGCCCCAGCTGCTGCGCCAGCTCGCGAATGGCATCGGGATAGGTGAGGCCCGAGTACTCCATCACGAAGCCGATGGCGTTGCCATGCGCCCCGCAGCCGAAGCAGTGATAGAACTGCTTGGACGGGCTGACGTTGAACGATGGCGTCTTCTCGTTGTGGAAGGGGCAGCAGGCCTTGTAGTTGGTGCCGGCCTTCTTCAGGCGCACGTGGCGCTCGACGACGTCGACGATGTCGACACGCCCGAGCAACGTCTGGATGAAGTCCTGCGGGATCATGCGGGGAATGCCCTTCCGGACTGTCGGGCCGGCGGCCTGACCACGCTACGCCGAACCGAAGCCTAGCGCTAGCCGGCGAGCTTCGCTCGCACGAGCGCGGACACCTTGCCCATGTCGGCGCGGCCGGCGAGCTTGGGCTTTACGACGGCCATCACCTTGCCCATGTCGGCAGCCGACTTCGCTGCCGTTGCCGCGACGGCCTCCGAGACGATTGCATCGACCTCCGCCTCGGAAAGCTGCGCGGGCAAGTAGGCCTCCAGCACCACGATCTCGGCCTTCTCCTTGTCGGCAAGCTCCTGCCGCGCAGCCTGCTCGTACTGGGCGATCGACTCGCGACGCTGCTTGATCATTTTCTCGACCACGGCAACGACACCCGCGTCATCTAGCGTGATGCGCTCGTCCACCTCGCGCTGCTTCATGGCCGCAGTCAGCAGCCGCAAGGTGCCCAGGCGCTCCGCCTCGCGCGCCTTCATCGCCATCTTGATGTCATCGTTCACGCGGTCGCGCAGGGACATGGAGGCCTCCGGAAAGGGCTGCGGCGAGCCGGGCTCGGGGGCCGGGCTCGCCGCAGGGTGTCGGTGAGGGGGACTAGTAAAGCTTGGGCGGGAGCATCTGCGAACGCATGCGCTTGAAGCGGCGCTTGACCGCCGCGGCGTGCTTGCGCTTGCGCTCCGACGTGGGCTTCTCGTAGAACTCGCGAGCGCGAAGCTCGGTGAGAAGCCCCGTCTTTTCGACCGCGCGCTTGAAACGCCGGAGCGCGACGTCGAACGGCTCGTTTTCCTTGACTCGGATCGTGGGCATGAACGGGTTGTCCCTGGGGGCTGCCGTGAAAACCCGCCATAATACCCGAGCTGCGCCCCCGAGAAAAGTCACCCGCTTCCGCGCCCCTCCCTTGCTGACCCTCGGCATCGAAACCTCCTGCGACGAGACCGGGCTCGCCCTCTACGACACCGAGGCCGGGCTGGTGGGGGAGGCGCTCCACTCGCAAGTGGCCCTGCATGCCGCCTACGGCGGCGTGGTGCCGGAGCTGGCCAGCCGGGACCACATCCGGCGCATCGTGCCGCTCACCCGGCAGGCGTTGGCGGCCTCGGGCCGGCAACTCGCCGACATCGACCTCATCGCCTATACCGCCGGCCCCGGCCTGGCGGGTGCGTTACTCGTCGGGGCAGCCTTTGCCCAGGGGCTTGCCCTCGCGCTGGGGCGTCCCGCCGTCGGCATCCACCACCTGGAGGGGCACCTGCTGTCGCCGCTCCTCGCCCGGCCCGCGCCCGACTTTCCGTTCATTGCGCTCCTCGTCTCCGGCGGGCATACCCAGTTGCTGCGCGTCGACGGCGTCGGGCGCTACGCACTGCTGGGCGAGACCGCCGACGATGCGGCCGGCGAGGCCTTCGACAAGACCGCCACGCTGCTCGGGCTGCCTTACCCGGGCGGGCCCGCCCTGGCGCTGGAAGCGGCTCGAGGCAATCCGCGCGCCTATGACTTTCCCCGGCCATTGCTCGCCAGCCCGGGCCTCGACTTCAGTTTCAGTGGGCTGAAGACCGCAGTGCTGCACGCCGTTCGGGGCCGGCCCATGGGCGAGCAGGCGCGGGCCGACGTCGCGGCATCATTCCAGGCAGCGGTGGTGGACGTGCTGTGCGGCAAGTGCGTGCGGGCCCTCGAGCAGGAGGGCCTGTCTCGCCTCGTCGTGGCCGGCGGTGTCGGCGCCAATCAATCGTTGCGCAGCCGCCTCGTGGACGCCGCCCGGCATCGCGGAGGCGAGGTCTATTTCCCGCCACCGCGGCTGTGCACCGACAACGGCGCGATGGTGGCGTTCGCCGCGAGCCTGCGTTTCCCACGGCCACCGGAGGGAACCGGCGCTTTCTCCGTTCGGCCCCGATGGGACCTGACCAGCGCGTGACTCAGTCCACGCCGCGCCGATACGCGCGCTCCGCATCCTCCAGCTCCCTTTCGGCAGCGGCGAGGTCGTCGTCGAGCTTGCGCTGCCGCTCGTAGTAGGCAACGCCAGGAACCTGGGCCGGGCAGATCAGCACCAGGCTACCGCTCGCCGGGTCTTTCCGGTTTGCGCAGTTCGGAAACGGCGCCGCCTGGCCCGCCTTCAGCGGCGGAAAGCGGCGCTGCACCACCTGCATTTCCTCCGGCAACGCCATGCCGCCGCTCTCCCGGGCAGCCTGGGCCTCGGCGAGGTTTACGCGCGCCTTCTCGAGGCGTTCCCGAAGCGCCGCGTGCGCTTCCTGTCGTCGGCTTGCGAATGAATCCGCCTTTGCGGCAGCCGACGGCGGTGGCGGGGCGGCTCCAGCGATCACGGCGAGCGACCCGAGTGCCAGGACGAGGAAACGAAACAAGGCGGGGCCCTCAGCGAGAGGCCTGCTCGAGGCGCTGTACGTCGCCTTCGGCGGCCTTCACCGCCTCCTCGAGCTTGCGAACCCGGGCCGCGTAGGCCTCGGAAATTTCGGGACGCGCCCCGCCGCCCTTTCGCCCTACCCACACCAAGTCCTCCGTCCCCGGCTCCCTGCCGCTCTCATAGGCCTTCCTGGCGTCCTCGAGTTTCGCGCGCGCCCGGAGCAGCTCGGCGCCCGGCGACGCAGCGGGAGTCGGCGGCTTGGGGCCCCCAACGGTTGCCGCCGGCGCGGGCAGGGTTGGCGCGGGAGCGCTGCGAGCCTCGACCGGAACCTCGAGACGCGTAGCCACGCCATCGAAATCCTTCGGCGGCTGGTCCGAGTAGGTGACACGACCTTGCTTGTCCACGAGTTTCCAGAGCACTTGAGTGCCTTGCGCAGCCGCGGGCGCCGCGAGCAAGAGGGCTGCTACTGCCATGAGAGATCGAGCGACAACGTGTTTCATTGGCCCTCCAGGGATGCAGCGCCACCGCTGCAGGTCGAGCAACGGGGGTCCCGAGCGATACGCACTTCGTGCCACCGGCTCGCCCGCCCGTCGAACAGGAGCAGGCGACCCGCGAGCGACTCGCCCACCTCGGCCAGAAGCTTGATCGCCTCCATGGCCTGAAGGGTTCCCACGACACCCACCACCGGCGCGAAGACGCCGAGCGTCGCGCAGCGCTCTTCCTCGCCGGGGCCTCGCGGAAACAGGCAGTGGTAGCAGGGGGCTTCAGCGCCGCGCAGGTCGAATACCGCCACCTGCCCATCGAACCGGATGCCGGCCCCGGACACCAAGGGAACCCTCGCTTGGACACAGGCCGCGTTGATGGCATGCCGAGTCAGGAAGTTGTCGGAGCAGTCGAGGACCACGTCCGCCTCGGCGACGAGCGATTGCAAGCGCGCGCCTTCAACCCGCTCTTCGACAGGCCGCACGACCACCTCGGGGTTGAGCGCTTCAAGCGTTGTCGCAGCCGACACGGCCTTGTTCAGGCCCACCGAGGCGTTGCGGTGAACGACTTGCCTTTGAAGGTTGGTGAGGTCGACGACATCGCCGTCTGCCACCGTGATGCGCCCGACTCCCGAAGAAGCCAGGAAGAGCAACGCCGTGGAGCCCAGGCCCCCTGCCCCGATCACCAATGCGTGCGACGCGAGCAACCGCTCCTGGGAAGGCTCGCCGAACCCGTCAAGCAGCAGGTGGCGGGCGTAGCGCAGTCGCTGCGAGTCGTCCAAGGCCCGGGGCCTTCGGCGGGGATTACTTCGCCGCCGCGGAGGTGAGCGGCTGGCCCTTCAGGTGCTTGAGCGCAGCCGCGAGTTGCACGTCCTCGCGGGGCACGTTGGGCTCGCGCGCCGGGGCCCTGGCTGCGGGCTTGGCCGCTTCTTTCGGCTCTGCCGGCTTCTCACCCTCAGCGGGCTTGCCGCTCTGCGCACCCTCGGGCTTCTCACCGTCGCCCGTGAGGTGGCGGCGCAGGTCCGCCTCGCGCATGAAAACACGGCCTTCCGCCGGATCCTCCACCACGAAATCCGGGGCAATGCCCTTGGCCTGGATGGACCGTCCATTCGGCGTGTAGTACCGGGCCGTGGTGAGCTTGACTGCCTGGTTGTTGGGCAGCGGCAGAATCGTCTGAACGGACCCCTTGCCAAAAGTCTGTGTGCCGATGACGGTGGCGCGCTTGTGGTCCTGCAGGGCCCCCGCGACGATCTCCGAAGCCGACGCCGAGCCGCCGTTGACCAGGACCACGATCGGCACGGTCTTGGCTCCCGCAGGGAGGTTGCGCAGATAATCGTCGCGCAGCGGCCCCCTCGCATAATTTTCGCGTGATGCCGTCAGGCGCATCCTCGCGTCGTCGGTGCGTCCGTCCGTGTAGACGACCAGCGCGTCCTTTTGCAGAAACGCAGCGGAAACGGCGACGGCGGCATTCAGCAGCCCGCCCGGGTTCATGCGCAGGTCGAGGACGAGCCCCTTCAAGTCGCCGCCCGCCTCGCGATACAGGTCGTTCACGGCTTGCACCAGGTTTTCCCCGGTGTGCTCCTGGAATTGCGTCACGCGCAGCACCCCATACCCGGGCTCCTGCATGCGGGCCTTGACACTCTTGACGCGGATGACGTCGCGCTTCAGCTTGAATTCGAGCGGCTCGGCCTCGCCCTTGCGAATGACGGACAGGCGCACTTCCGTGTTGGGCTTGCCGCGCATGCGCTTGACGGCGTCGTTCAACGTCACGCCCTTGAGCGATGCGCCGTCGAGCCGGATGATCAGGTCGCCGGCGCGGATGCCCGCCCGATAGGCCGGCGTGTCCTCGATGGGGGCGACCACCCGGACGAAGCCATCCTCGGCCCCGACTTCGATGCCCAGACCGCCGAACTCTCCCTGCGTGCCAACCTGCAGGTCCTTGAAGGCATCCTGGTCGAGAAAGGCGGAGTGCGGATCCAGCCCGGTGAGCATGCCGTTGATCGCCTCCTTGAGGAGGCGCTTGTCCTCGACCGGCTCGACGTAGTCGTTCTTGATGCGGCCAAAGACCTCGCTGAAGAGGCGTAGGTCATCTACCGGGAGCTGGCCAATCACGGAGTTGCGTTGCGCCGTGGCCGAGAAATGCAGGCTTGCCGCGACGCCGATTGCCGCGCCGAGAACGATCAAGCCTGCCTGCTGAAACCGTTTACCCATGAATGCGAGGGCTTCGAGGCCCGGTCCGTGAATGAGGGTCAACCGTCACTTGCCGACCCACGTCATGGGGTCGAAAGGCTTTCCTTCGTGACGCAATTCAAAGTATAGACCCGTTTGCTCAGCGCCCCCGCTCGAGCCGACCTGAGCCACCGCGTCACCGCCACGCACGGTTTCCCCCACGCCGCGCAGGAGGCCGTCGTTGTAACCGTAGAGGCTCATGTAGCCGCCACCATGATCCAAAATGAGTAGGTTCCCGAAGCCGCGCAGCCAGTCGGCGTACACCACGCGGCCATCGGCGACTGCGCGCACCGTCTCACCGTTCCCGGCGCGAATGAAAAGCCCTCGCCAGCGCGCGGATCCCTCTTCGCGGGGCGTGCCGAAGCGGTGCGTCAGCTCCCCCCGAACCGGAAGCCGCAGGCGCCCGCGAAGGGAAGCGAAGGCTTGCGCTGCCGCAGAGGCGTCGGGAACCGATTCCACTGGCACGCCCCGCGGCGAGGGCGCTGGCTTGGGCGTGCCCTTGGCCGTCTCCCGCGGCGCCAACGGGCGCGCCGACCTGTCTGCCAGCGCCCGCGCAATTTCCTCCACCAGCCGGGTCAGTCGCTGCTCGTCGCGCTTGAGGCGGCCCACTTCTCGCCGGCCTCTCTCCACCTCGCTCGCGAGCCGCTTCACCACCGCCGAGCGCTCGGCTCGCTCTTTCTCCAGTCGTCGGGACTCGACGGCCTGGGCGTCCCGGTTGGACCGGAGCGCCTCCCGGCGCGCGGCCAAGTCACTCTCGAGCTTGACGAGGGAACGGGCGCTCTCCCGCAGCCCCTCGAGCGCGTCGAGCCGGGCTCGTTGCACGTACTCGAGGTAGGTCAGCTGGCGCGCGACTTCCACGGGATCCCCGCCGGCAAGGAGCACCCGCACGCGGTCTCGCCCGCCCGACTCGTACGCGTGCCGGGCGAGGCGCGCGGCCATCTCCTGCTGGCGGGCGATGCTGGCACTAACCACCGCTCCCCGTTGCGTGAGCACCTCGACTTGCGCGCGCAACTCGCGGTCCGCGGCCGACAGGCGAAAGAGCTCGCGGTTGGCCTGGCTGACCGCTCTCTCCGAGGCCTTGAGCGCATCGCTCGCCTCACCGCGCGATTCCTCGGTTCGCGCGAGCTCGGCCTGCAAGGCCTCGATGCGGTCTCGAACGCGCTTCAGGTCTTCCTGTTGGCGGTCGAACTTCGGCGCCTGCCCGTGCGCTGCAAGCGCCAACGCGGCGAGAAGCGTCGCAGCGGCGGCCTGGCAGCGGCCCATGCCCGCTAGCGTGCCTTGCCTTGGCTTGCCACGGCAGCCGCAGCACGGGCGACCGCGTCGGGGTCTCCCAGGTAGAAGCGCCGCAGCGGCCGCAAGTCGTCGCCCAGCTCGTAGACGAGCGGCATGGCGGTCGGAATGTTCAGTCCGACGATATCGGTGTCGGACGTCCCGTCCAGGAACTTCACGAGCGCTCGCAGGCTGTTGCCATGGGCGGTTACCAGCACCCGCTCCCCTCGCGCAAGTCGCGGCGCGATGCGCTCGGTCCAGCACGGAATCACCCGCGCCACGGTGTCCTTGAGGCATTCGGTCAGCGGCACCGGCCCGCGCAGGCCCGCATAGCGCCGGTCAGCGGAAGAATCGCGACTGTCTCCCCGCTCAAGCGGCGGCGGCGGCGTGTCGTAACTGCGCCGCCAGGCCAGCACCTGGTCGTCGCCGAACTGCTTTGCGGTCTCCGCCTTGTTGAGCCCCTGCAGCGCGCCGTAATGGCGCTCGTTCAATCGCCAATCCTTTTCGACGGGAAGCCACAGGCGATCCATCTCCTCAAGGGCAAGGTGGAGGGTGCGAATGGCGCGCTTGAGCAACGACGTGAAGGCGACGTCGAAGTCGTAGCCCTCGGCAGACAACAGCCGGCCGGCGGCACGCGCCTCCTCCACGCCCTGCGCCGAGAGGTCAACGTCCGTCCAGCCCGTGAAGCGGTTCTCCCGGTTCCAGGCGCTCTCGCCGTGGCGAAGCAGGACCAGCGTTTTCATGTCGGTGGCGCGATTTCGGAGGCGATGTCATCGATGTTAGCAAAGCACCGGTGAGGCCCACGCTACACTCGCGGCTCGCTTTCGACACGCCCGTGACCGACCCGTCGCCCCCCACCGCCCGCCACGCCTTCTGGACCGGTTGCCGGGACATCGCGCCAGTGCTGGCAGGCACCGTGCCTTTCGGGTTCGTCGCCGGGGTGGCGCCGGTGGGCGCCGGCATGTCCCCAACCGAGAGCATCGTGCTCTCGGTCGTCGCCTTCTCAGGCATCGCGCAGCTGGTGGTCGCGCAATTGGTGGCCGTGCAATCCCCAGTCGCGCTCACCCTGGTGGCCGCCTTCATCGTCAGCCTTCGCTTCCTCATGTACAGCGCGTCGATCGCGCCGCACCTGGCCCACCTGCCGCGTCGCTGGCGCGCGCTGCTCGCCTTCCTGATGACCGACCAGGGGTTCGCCATGGCGCTGCAGCGGGCGGGCCAGCCCGGCGATCACCGGTTCTTGCACTTCCACGCCCTCGGCGTTGGCCTCACCCTGTACATGAGCTGGCAAAGCGCGGTGGTGGCAGGGGCGATTCTCGGCGCGCAAGTGCCCGCCACCTGGTCGCTCGACTTCGTCGTGACCCTCTCCTTCCTCGTGCTGCTCGTGCCGCTCCTTCGCCGGAGGGCGGAGCTGGTGGCGGCCGTCGTGGCCGGCGCCGTGGCGCTTGCCGCAGCGGGGCTCCCCTACCGGCTCGCCATCGTCACGGCCTCGCTCTTCGGTATCGCCGCCGGCGTTGCCTACGACTGGAGAACACGCCGTTGACCTCGACCGCGTGGGTCGTCATCGCCGGCGTCGGGGCCATCACGTTCCTCACGCGCGCGTCGTTCATCGTCTTCGCGGACCCGCGCCGGTTTCCCGAATGGATCCGGAAGGCGCTGACCTTCGTTCCCGCCGCGGTCCTGTCGGCGATCGTGGTGCCGGGACTGGTGATGCCGCTTGGGGAGTTCGACCCGGCGAACCTGCGCCTGGCAGCGGGAATTGCCGCGATCTACGCAGCGGCCAGAACCCGGAACGCCTTCGTGGCCATTCTCGCGGGCATGCTGAGCCTGTGGGCGCTCCAGTGGGCCGTCGGCTAGGCGGCAAGCCGGCCGGGGCTGATAAAATCGCGCTCCTTCCCAAATCGTTGGCGAATCCCTTTCCGGCATGAGCGAATTCCTGATCAACAACATCGCGCTCGTCGCGCTATTCCTGGCGAGCGGCGTGATGCTCGTCTGGCCGGAGCTCTCTCGCCTGGCCGGCGGCGCGGCCGCCGTCGGAACGCTGGAGGCCACGCGCCTCATGAACCAGCCGGGCACGCTCGTCCTCGACGTGCGCGAGGACGGGGAGTTCGCCGCCGGCCACCTCCCGCGCGCCAAGAGCATTCCGCTGCGCGAGCTCGACAAGCGGCTGGATGAAATCGCCAAGTTCAAGGACAAGCCGGTGATCGTTGCCTGCCGAACGGGCGCGCGATCGGCCGCAGCCTGCCGAGCCCTCAAGCGCGCCGGCTTCGGCAACGTGCAAAACCTGAGCGGCGGCTTCACCGCATGGACTCAGGCGAGCCTCCCGGTGGAGAAGTAGATGCCGCGCGTGCTCATGTACACGTCCGCAAGCTGCCCCTATTGCTCGGCAGCCGAGCGCCTGCTCACCAACAAGGGCGTCACCGCCATCGACAAGGTGCGCATCGACCTCGAGCCCGAGCGGCGCGACGAGATGATCGAGCGCACCGGCCGGCGCACCGTGCCCCAGATCTTCATTGGCGAGCGCCACATCGGCGGCTTCGACGACCTGGCGGCGCTGGATCGCGCGGGCGGCCTCAGCCCGCTGCTTGTCGCCTGACCCCCTTTTACGCGTCACCCCCATCTCCAACCGAAGGAAGCGCCATGAGCGACCCCCAGAACCAACCCGCGTTCTCGATCGAGAAGGTTTACGTGAAGGACATCTCTCTCGAGATCCCCAACGCGCCTCAGGCGTTCCTCGAGACGGAAGCCCCGCAGGTCGACATCCAGCTGCACCATGAGTCCAGCGCAGTCCAGACGGGCTACTACCACACCGTGCTCACCATCACGGTGACGGCGAAAGTGCAGGACCGCACCCTGTTCCTGGTGGAGGTGGGCCAGGCCGGCATCTTTGTGGTGCGCAATATTCCTGAGGCGGACATGGAGCCGGTGCTCGGCATCGCCTGCCCCAACATCCTCTTCCCGTTCGCGCGCGAGGTGGTGGCCGACATGGTGCAGCGCGCCGGCTTCCCGCCGGTGATGCTCGCGCCGGTGAATTTCGAGGCCCTGTTCCAGGCGCAGAAGCAGGCGGCGGCGGAACAGGCCGCGCCGGCCGCCTCGCCGATCATCCAGACCTCGCACTAGTCCCGTGCGGTACCGCGCCGTCGCTGTCGCCGTCGCAACGCTCATGGCGGGTGCGGCGGCGGGCGCGGAGTTTCGCACCGTCGGCGACGCGCCGGCCATCCTCTACGACGCGCCCTCCGTCAAAGCGGAGCGGTTATTCGTGGCGAGCCGCGGCTACCCCTTCGAGGTGCTCGTGCGCTTGGACCAATGGACCAAAGTCCGCGACATCTCCGGCGAGGTGGCGTGGGTGGAGAACCGCGCCCTTGGTAGCCAGCGCAACGCAGTCGTCAACGTGGCCGTGGCGGACGTGCGGGCTGCGCCGGACCCGCAATCCGCCCTGGTGTTCGAGGCGCTTGGCCAGGTGCTGCTCGAAGTGGTCGAGCCTCCCGCCCAGGGCTGGGTTCGCGTGCGCCATCGCGACGGGCCCACGGGCTACGTGCGCGTCGCGCACCTCTGGGGAGTGTAGGCGCAACGTGCGTATCGCCGTGCTCGGCGCCGGCGCGTGGGGAACCGCCCTTGCCGTCGCCTTCCACCGCGCGCACGCGGTGCGCCTTTGGTCGAGGCCCGGCACAAGCCGGGAAGCGCTGCAGCGCGAGCGGGCAAGCCCGTACCTTCCCGGCGTAGCGCTGCCCACCGAGGTGGTGATCGACGACGACTTGCGCTCCGCCGTGGCGCAGGCCGAGCTGGTCATCATCGCCACGCCCACCGCCGGGCTCCGCGAAGCCCTCCGCGCGCTGGCCGCGCATCGAGCGGATCCCGCCGTGCTGTTTGCCTGCAAGGGGTTCGAGTCCGACACAGGCCTCCTGCCCCACGACGTGGTGGCCCAGGCATTGCCCGCCGCTCGCCTCACGGGGGCGCTCTCGGGGCCGAGCTTTGCCCTCGAGGTGGCGCAAGGCCTTCCCGCTGCACTGACCGTAGCGTCGGCCGACGCCGCCTTCGCGTCGCGGGTTGCCGCGGCGCTGAACGGGCCGCGCCTGCGGTTGTACTCGAGCACCGACCTGGTCGGCGTCGAGCTGGGCGGCGCGCTGAAGAACGTGGTTGCCGTGGCGGCTGGCATCGCCGACGGCCTCTCGCTTGGACGTAATGCCCGCGCAGCGCTGATCACCCGCGGGCTCGCGGAAATCGCGCGCCTGGGCCATGCGCTGGGAGGGCGGCCGGAAACCTTCATGGGCCTGACGGGGCTGGGCGACCTGGTGCTTACCTGCACGGGCGACCTGTCGCGCAATCGAACCGTCGGCCTTCGGCTGGCGAAGGGTGAGCCGCTCGCAGCGATTCTTGCCTCGCTCGGACACGTATCCGAGGGCGTGGCCTCCGCGCAATCCGCAGCGCGGCTGGCAGCCGCTCGGGGCATCGACATGCCAATCACCGCGGCGGTGTGCCGTGTGCTCTTCGAAGGAGAAGCGCCCCTTCGCGCCGTCGAGAGCCTGCTCGCGCGCGACCCGCGCGCCGAAAGCGCCTAGCCTCCCCCTGCGTAGCCCTCGCGACGCCAGGCCTCGAAGACCGCCACCGCGACAGCATTCGACAGGTTGAGGCTGCGGTTGCCCGGCACCATGGGCAATCGCACACGACGATTGTCAGGAAACGACGACTGAACCCCAGGCGGCAAGCCTGCCGTTTCCGGGCCGAAGACAAACACGTCGTCCGGGTGAAGGGCCACCTCATCGAGGCGCACCGATCCTCGCGTGGTGAACGCGAACATCCTCCGTGGCGCGAGCATTGCGCAACACGCCTCCCAGCCGGGGTGCACGGTCACCCTCGC
Source organism: Burkholderiales bacterium (assembly GCA_017853245.1). GTDB lineage: Bacteria > Pseudomonadota > Gammaproteobacteria > Burkholderiales > Usitatibacteraceae > FEB-7. The sequence continues at coordinate 14,805 of JAFMJY010000067.1, forward strand.
AAGCTCGTGGTAATCGAGGCCGGCGCGCTTGAGCTGCCGGTCGTCCATCGAGAAGCCCAGCGGCTCCACCAGGTGCAGGTCCGTGCCGGTGTTGGCGCACAGGCGAATCACGTTGCCCGTGTTGGGCGGGATTTCCGGCGTGTAGAGAACGACGGCAACCACGACGTCAGCCCGGCGCGGGCGTCATGGCCACCGCCCAGGC
>JAFMJY010000005.1 GCA_017853245.1 Burkholderiales bacterium
TCGCTGCCATCATCTACCTCGCCGCACAGCAGGTGCTCGCAGGCCAGACGGACGTAGGCGGGTTCATCGAGTTCATCGCCGCCACCGGCATGCTGCTGCAGCCGCTCAAGCGCCTGACCGGCATCAACGAGCCCCTGCAGCGCGGCGTGGCGGCGTGCGAGTCGATCTTCGGCCTGATCGACGAGGCGCCGGAGGAAGACCGGGGCACCGTCACCCTTCCGCGCGCCCAGGGCGCCATCCGCTTCGACAACGTGACGCTGCGCTATCGCCCGGATGCGCCCCCGGCGCTGGACAACGTGAGCCTCGCGATCGAACCCGGCGAAACGGTCGCGCTGGTCGGGCCCTCGGGCAGCGGCAAGACGAGCCTCGTGCACCTGATTCCGCGCTTCTACCGGCCCCAGTCGGGGCGCATCGCCGTCGACGGGCACGACGTGGGCGAGCTCACGCTCGAGAGCCTTCGCCGGCAGATTGCGCTCGTGTCGCAGAACGTCGTGCTCTTCAACGACACCGTGGCAGCCAATATCGCCTACGGCGAGTCGGCCGGCGCCGCCGAGGACGACATCGTTCGCGCCGCCGAAGCCGCGCACGCCATGGGCTTCATTCGCGAGCTGCCGCAGGGGCTTGCCACGCCCATCGGCGAGAACGGCGCCAAGCTTTCGGGTGGCCAGCGCCAGCGCATCGCCATCGCCCGCGCGCTGCTCAAGAACGCGCCCATCCTGCTCCTCGACGAGGCCACGTCGGCGCTCGACACGGAAAGCGAGCGCGCCGTGCAGGCCGCCCTGGAGACGCTCATGAAGGGGCGCACCACGATCGTGATCGCGCACCGGCTCTCGACGGTCGAGAACGCGGACCGCATCGTGGTGCTTGCCGGTGGCCGCATCGCCGAGCAGGGCACGCACGCCTCGCTCCTTGCCGCCGGGGGCCTGTACGCCGGGCTGCACCGGCTGCAATTCGCGGCTGCCTGAGCGGCTGGCGGATGCTGCGCATCCTGCACACCGAGTCTTCCCTGGGCTGGGGCGGGCAGGAAATCCGCATCCTCACCGAGGCGAAAGGCCTGCAGGACAGGGGCCATAAGGTGGCGCTCGCCTGCCCTCGCGAAGCGCGCATCCACGACGAAGCGCTGAAGCGCGGCATCGAAACGGTAGCGCTGCCGATCGGTCGCAAGCGCGCGACCGGGCTCCTTGCCCTGCGCGCCTGGCTGCGTGCGAACGCCGAGAGATTCGACGTGATCAACACGCACAGCTCGACCGATGCCTGGCTCGCCGTGCTCGCCTGCCGGGGAATCGACAACGCGCCCGCCATCGTCCGCACCCGTCACCTCTCAACCGATGTCGACCGCTCGCCACTCACGCGCTGGCTCTACGTCGGCGGCGACCGCACTGTGGTGACCACGGGCGAGCGGATCCGCCAGCGCCTCTTCGCCGACAACGGCTACCCGCTCTCGCGGATGGTCTCCGTGCCGACTGGCATCGACCTCTCGCGCTACGCGCCTGGCGACCGTCACGCGGCGCGCCTGAAGGTGGGGCTCGCCGACCGCCCGACGCTGGGAATCGTGGCGACCCTGCGTGGCTGGAAGGGCCACGCCGACCTGCTCGACGCCTGGCGCTCGCTGTCTGCGCAGTTTCCGGATTGGCAGGTCGCCATCGTGGGCGACGGGCCCCAGCGCGAGAACCTCCAGAACCGCATAGCCCAGGAGGGGCTGGGCGATCGCGTGCGCATGGCGGGCAATCGCGACGACGTGGAGCGCTGGCTGCAGGCCGTCGACCTCTTCGCGCTGCCCTCGTGGGGCAACGAAGGCGTGCCGCAGGCGATCCTGCAGGCGATGTCCGCCGGCCTGCCAGTGGTGTCGACCACGGTCGGCTCAATCGATGAAGCAGTGGTGGAAGGCGAGACGGGGTTCCTCGTCAGCCCGCGCGACGTGCCCGTCCTCACCGACCGGCTCGCGCGCCTGATGGGGGACGCCGCGCTCCGCACCCGCTTGGGCGCCCTTGGCCGCGAGCGGGCACTGGCACGCTTCGGCCTCGACGCCATGCTCGACCGTATGCAGGCCGTGTTCCGCGCCGCCGTGGCGCGAGCCCCTCTCGCGTCGATGCTTCCGGAAGACGCGCGCTTGCACGTGGCCTTTCCCTACAACGAAATCCTGCCCAAGCGCTCGGCGCACGACGTCTACGTCTTCACGACAGCGGTGGCGGCAGCGCAGGCGGGAGCGCAATCAAGCCTTCTCGCCGGCAAAGGTGGCTGGGAGGAAGCGAAGCTGCACACGCACTTCCGCACCGAGCCGCACGTGACCTTCCATGCCTTCGGGCTCCCGATCGTGCGACGCAACCTGGCGCTGCGTGTCACGGTGAACGCGGTGTTCGACCACTTCGCCCGGCGCTGGCTCGACAGGACACGCCCAGACTGGGTGGTGACGAGCGTGATCAAGCAGGGGATCTTCCACGCTGCCCACCGGGTTCCGGGGGTGAAGCACGCGCACGAGATCCACGAGCTCGCTTGGTATCCCGGCCGCGATGCCGCTTCCGCCGCAATTGCGCCGCGTCTCGCGCGCGAGCGGCAGCTCCTCGCTGCGGTCGACCTGGTCGTCGTCACCACCGAGGCGCTCGCTGGCGTGCTGCGCGCCGCGCCCTACGAAATCACCACGCCCATCCGCGTCTTGCCCCTGGCGGCACCCCGATGCGACGCACTCCCCCACACAGCCCAAGCAACTTCCGGAACGGTACGGCTCGCGTACGTGGGCCAGCTCTACCGCGAGCAGGGCCTGTCGCTGCTGCTGCAGGCGCTGGCGCTCGCCCCGGGCGTGTCGCTTGAGGTCGTCGGCGGCCGCGAGGACGAGCTGGCGTTGCTCCGGGGCGAGGCCGCCGCGCTCGATGTCGCCGATCGCATCACGTGGCACGGGTTCGTCGCGCCTGGCGAAATAGCCGAGCGCATCGCCAATGCGCACGCCTTCGTCGCCCCCTTCCTCTGCGAAGGCCGCATGCCCTTCGTCGCCCACACCAAGCTCGTCGAGTACCGCGCCTGGCGCCGGCCCGTGGTGGCGCCCGACGTGGCGGTCGCCCGTGAGCACCTGGTCGGCGCGGGCTTCGTGGCATTCGAGGCGGGCAACGCGCAGAGCCTTGGCGCAGCGCTCCGCGCGCTCACCGATCACGCGACGCTCGCCCGCCTGCAGGCCGAGGCCGCTCAGGCGCCCGCATTGCCCGATGCCGTGGCGCGCGCCCGGGCGTATCTGCATTGCCTCGCGGAGTGCCGTCAGTGACCGCCGCTGCCACCGAGCCGGTGTCCCGCCGGGAACAGGTCTTCGAGATCGTCTACGCGCTCGCGATCGCGGCGTTCCTCATCTCCGTCTACAACAAATCGGCCACGGCGCTCTCGACGCTGGGCACCTGGGTGCCGGGCATCCTATGGTTGCTGCGGCCCCGTATCGCACCTACGACACGGCCGTATCTGCGCGACCGGCTGCTCTGGCTCGCCATGGGCTTCGTCATCGCCCTAGAGGCGTCCTGCCTGTGGAGCCCGAAGCCGATGCACAGCTTCGACCAGTTCCGGCGGGAAATCGCCGTGGTGGTCGCCATCATGCTGACGCTGGCCGATGCCGGAAGCACACGCCAGGTGCTGGCGCGCTGGTGCCTCGTCCTCATCGCGGGCCTCGCGTGGCATTTGGGCATGCACCTGCGCGACTGGGTCGTGCTCGCCAGCACCGCTGGGCGCCTGCTCCCGGATTACGGCCTGCTGCGCGATTACGGCTACGGGCTCGTCTTCGCCTTTCCATTCCTGTTCGCGGCCCGTCACTTTGTGAGGCCTCGCCTGCAGAGCGTGCTCATCGCGCTCGCCGTGCTCGCCACGGTTCTCGCCATCACGACCGGCGCGCGAGGAACGTGGTTTGCGCTCGCCCTGATGGTTGCAGGCTCGGCCATCCTGTTAGGCAGCCGGAAGCTTGCCCTCGCACTCGTGGCTGTGGGCCTTGGCGCCGCCGTCACCTTCGCGACACTCGACCCGGGCAACCCCATCACCACCAACGTCGAGCGCGGCCTCGACACCAGCTATCGCAGCGCCGGCACGTGGACGCCGGCGGTGGAAATGATCGCCGAGCGGCCCGCGCTCGGGCACGGCTTCGGGCGCTTCGTGTTCGACCGGGCCTACGAAGCGCGGCAGCCGAGCCGGCCCCATTGGGTGTTCGAGCGCTCCCCCGGCCCGCACTCGATCTTCCTCGACACGGCGTTTGCGGGAGGAATCGTTGCGCTCGCCCTCTTCATTGCCCTTTGCGCAGCAATCGCTCGTCGCGCCTGGGACCTGGGGCGGGATGGCGGCTGGCGAGGCGACCTGGCCCTTGCGGTGCTGCTTTCCTTCGTCGGGCAATACCTGGTCTACGGCTTCATCGAGTCGATGTCGTGGCACCCCCTGGGCATCCAGCTGGGGCTGCTCCTCGCGCTCACCCAGGCACGCAGCGCCGAACGCCCGGCCAGCTGATTACTCATGCAGCCTTCGACGCTTTCCGTGAGCCTCGTCGTGCACCAGCCGAACTGGCGTCACCTCGCGCGCACGCTCGCCTTCCTGGGCGATGCGATCACGCACGCCAGGGACCGCGGCAGCCTCACCCAGGCGAGCGTCACGCTGGTGGACAACGGAACGGGGGAAGACCGCGAGCGCTTGGCGCTGCTGGCCGAGGCGGCACTCACGCGCGCACCCGGCACGCGCACTGGCGTGCTCACCGGCCACGGCAACGTGGGATATGGGCGCGGGCACAACCTCGGCATGGGGCACGCGAAGGCGGACCTGCACCTCATTCTCAACCCCGATGTCGAGATGGAAGCCGCGGCTCTCGACTCGGGCATCCGCTACCTCGAATCCCATCCGCAAGCGGGCGCCGTCATGCCGGATGCGCGCGACGAGGAAGGTGAGCGCCAATACCTCGCCCGAACGATGCCCTCGGTCGCGGTGCTGTTGCTCCGGGGCTTCGCACCCGCGTGGCTCAAGACGCCTTTTCAGGCGTCGCTCGACCGCTACGAGATGCGCGAGCGCGACTGGGATACCGAGCAATTTCCGATTGCGTTCGCGAGCGGCTGCTTTCTCCTCGCGCGCCGAAGCGCGCTCGACGCGATCGGTGGGTTCGACCCGGCGTATTTCCTGTACTTCGAGGATTACGACTTGTCGATCCGGCTCGCGAAAGTGGCGCCGGTGGGCTACGCGCCCGCCGTGCGCGTCGTTCACCACGGGGGTGGCGCGGCGGACAAGGGTTGGCGCCATATCCTCTGGTTCATCGGCTCTGCAAGACGATTTTTCGCGGCTCACGGGTGGCGCTGGGCTTAGCCCTCCGCCATCGGTTTCGCACAGAATGCCGCCGCACCTGGAAACCCCTCGAACGTTCCACGGAATTTCCGCGCGACGCTGAACACCCGCTTCGCGCACGCTTGGCGCCATCTCAACGCGAGGAGCGCAGCGTGAAGGAACTCGACCCTGCCGAAGTGCTGGCCATCGCGGGCGGCTTGCCGCCGGGCGCCCTGCTCGACGAAGTGCTCTACCGGAACTCGCCCGAGCCCCTGCGTGACCCGCTCGCGATCGCCACTCTCGAATCGCCGATCGCGCCATGACGATTTCGGCCGGCGTGCGACGGGCCGCCCGTGCGCTGGCCGCTTTCGTGGCGGCCCACCATCCAGGAGAACCCGATGAAAGAACTGCCCGTGCAGGACCACGACGACGCTGCAGGCGGCATCACGCCCGACGGCGGCGGTTGCGTCTCGCCCTTCCCCAACCCGCTCGATTACCCGCGGCTGCCGATCGTGCCGGACCCGTTCCCCTCGCCCAACGACCCCATCACCCAATTTTGAGGAGCCCTTCGCCATGACTGACACCACCCCGAACTCCGCCCCCCGTTCTTCCGACACGACGGGGCCTCAGCCGCTGGATGCCACCACGATCGACGAGGTTGGCGGCGGCCTCTCGTGCAGCCCCGAGGACCTCACCCGGCTCACCGCCTCGCTCAAGGAGTCGTACGAGAACCTCGTGGACTTCACCTCGCACGTGATCGAGCGCGTGATCGGCAAGTGACGTGAACCCACCGGGGCCGCCCGACCGGCCCCGGCCTACTCCCTCTCTCCCGGAGCCACAGGCGATGCAAGTGTCCGCTTGGCAGATCGCATTCTTTGTCTTCGCGCTGCAGTTCTTCGCAATGCTCGCCGCCACCACGCTCGCGCCGCGCCTGGGCTGGCCGGCGGCTGAGCTCGAGTTGCTCGGCCGGCTCATCACCTTTACCACTGCGTCGGCCCTCCTGTTTGGCATTCCCTCAGTGCGGCGCCATTGCGTTCAACTGCTGCAAACGCCGGGGCGCGCCAGCTGCGCCAAGATCGCGCTCGCCGTCGCCACCAAGGTCGCTGTGCCGTTCGCGCTGGCGGGGCTCGTGGTGATTGCCGCCCTCGTGAGCACCGACGAATCCCTGGCCGCGTCGAGGCTGCCTGTGGTGAACCCTGCCGACGCATGGCGCTGGCTGCTCACGCCGCCAGGCCTGGTCACGACGATGCTGCTCAGTTGGCTCGTCGGGCCCTTCATCGAGGAAGTGGTCTTTCGTGGCCTGCTGCAGCCGGCTCTGGAACGCAGATGGGGTTGGGCGCTCGGTAGCGTGATCAACGGGCTCATCTTTGCCGCCATGCACCCGACCCACTTCGTTTCGGCCGCCATCGGCTCCATCGTGATGGCCTGTGTGTGGCGGCACACCCGGTCGCTACGCGATTGCATCGTCGTGCACATGGGATACAACTTGGCGATCTCCTGGCCGTTGATGGGCCAGTTGCTCTTTGCGAGCCCCGATAGGCCGTTGCTTGAGCTCTCGCAGTGGGTGCCCCACTTCGTCGCCCTCACAGTCGCCGCCGCGGCGCTGCCGGCCTGGGTGTGGGCTGCCATTCGCCGCCCGGCTTTCCACGCCTAGGCCAATGCCCGTATTCCGCCGCGAAGTGCAGGCTGAGCGGGAACGCGCCGCGCTGGGCTCGATCCTGCTCATTCGGCCGCTCTCGTTTTCCGCTCTCACCGTCGCCGCAGTGGCCACCGTGAGCGTCGTGTTCGCCTTCCTTGGCACCGCGGAGTACGGGCGCAAGGCGCGGCTGGCTGGCACGCTCGTCCCCGAGAGCGGTGGCATTCGTATCGACGCGCCCCATGCGGCGCGGCTTGCGGTGCGACACGCCGGGGAAGGCGAGCGCGTGAGCGTCGGCAGCCCCCTCGCTCGCCTGGAGGACATGCGGGCGACGATGCAAGGCGATGCCGTGGGGGATGCGTCACGGCGGCACGCGGACGCCCGCATGCGTGAATTGCAGCGAGAGCGCACCGAGACCGAGACGGCGCTCAGTCGAGGCCTCGCGCTGCAGGAATCGAGGCTCTCGAGCCTCGAGGCGGAGCGGAGCCAGCTCGATCGCGAGGCGGGGCTTCTCGCGCAGCGGGAATCGCTCGCGGAGGCCGACTTCGAACGGGTCCGGCTGCTGGAAGCGCGAGGCATCGTCACGGCAGCACAGCGCGGCCAGCAGGAGGATCGCCTGCTCGAGCATCGCAGCCGCGGCGAGGCGCTGCGCCGCACGCGCCTGCTCCTCGAGCGGGAAATCGAGCAGGCTCGGCACGCCGCCGACCAGTCCCGCTCGCAGGCTCGCGCCCGCCTTGCCGCCGTTGACGCGCGCGCCGCCGAAGCGTCGCTCGCAGACATCGAGCGCGAGTCGCGCGCCCAATCCCTGGTGCTGGCGCCTGCGGCGGGCATCGTCTCCACGTGGGTGGCGAACGAGGGCCAATCGGTGGGCGCGGGCGAGCCACTCGTCTCGATCCTGCCCGTGGAGGCACGGCTCGAGGCCCAGTTCCTCGCGCCATCCCACGCCATCGGGCTCCTGCGGCCCGGGCAGCCCGTGCGCCTGCGCTACGGCGCCTATCCGTATCAGCGTTACGGCAGCCACGCCGGGCGCGTGCTCGCCATATCCACGCAAGCGCTCGGCCCGCGCGAGCTCGCTTCGGGCGGCCATCCGGCTTCTGCCACTCCCCTCTACCGGGTGCGCGTGGCGCTCGAGCAGCAGCATGTCCAGATTCACGGTGAGCCAGTGAGCCTTCGCCCGGGGCTCGCCGTCGAAGCCGATGTCGAGGTCGACCGCCGGCGCCTGGTCGAGTGGGCGCTCGAGCCCCTCTTCGCCGTCACCGGCACGTTGTCGTGAGCGCGCTGGCAGGCCTTGCCTGGCGGTCGGCTCGCCGCCTGCCGCTCTGCCTGCAAACGGAAGCGGCCGAGTGCGGGCTCGCGAGCCTCGTGATGATCGCCGGCTGGCACGGCTACCGGGTCGATCTCGCCACGCTCCGCCAGCGCCATCCGCTGTCGATCAAGGGCGTGACGCTCGCCCATCTGATTCAAGTATCGGGGCGTCTCGGCCTCGCTGGCCGGCCGCTGCGGCTGGAGCTCGCCGAGCTGCCCCAGCTCGCCACGCCGTGTGTCCTGCATTGGGACCTCAACCACTTCGTGGTGCTGCGTGAAGCGAGCGCCCGCGCCATCGTCATTCACGACCCGGCCGCCGGCGTGCGACGGCTTTCGATGGAAGAAGCCTCCCGCCACTTCACTGGAATCGCGCTCGAGCTGTCGCCCACGGGGGAATTCCGCGAGGCTGACGAACGGGTGCGCGTGCGGCTTCGTGACCTCACCGGGCCGGTGCGCGGCCTGGGGCCCGCCCTCGCGCAGGTTCTCGCGCTGGCCCTCGCGTTGCAGGCGCTCGCGGTCCTCGCCCCCTTCTACCTGCAGTGGGTGGTCGACGGTGCGGTGGCCTCCGGCGACCGGGAGCTGCTCACGGTGCTCGGCGTGGGATTCCTGCTGCTCGCTGCAATACAGGTGGCGGTAGGCGCCCTGCGCTCGTGGGTGGTGCTCTACCTCGGCACCACGCTCAACCTGCAGTGGCTCGCGAACGTCTTCTCGCACCTGCTCAGGCTGCCCGTAGCGTGGTTCGAGAAGCGCCACCTGGGCGACGTCGTCTCGCGCTTTGGCGCCGTCACCACCATCCAGCGCACGCTCACCTCGAGCTTTGTCGAGGCGGTGATCGACGGGCTGATGGCGGTGGTGACGCTGGCGATGATGCTCGCCTACAGCTTCCCACTCACGCTTATCGCGCTCGCTACCGTGTCGGCCTATGGTGTAGCGCGGGCGGCGTTCTACGCGCCACTCAAGCGCGCCACCGGGGAACACATCGTCCACGCCGCCCGCCAGCAAAGCCACTTCCTCGAGACGGTTCGCGGTGTGCAGTCGATCCGGCTCTTCGGGCGCGAGGACGAGCGCCGGGCTCGGTGGCTGAACCTGGCGGTGGACGCCACCAACGGCGACCTGCGCGTACAGAAGCTCTCGCTCGGCTTCCGCTCGGCCAATGGCATCGCCTTTGGCGTCGAGCGCGTGGCGGTGGTGTGGCTGGGCGCCATCCTCGTACTCGACGCGACCCTCACCACCGGCATGCTCTTCGCATTCCTCGCCTACAAGGAGCAGTTCTCGGCGCGCGTGGCAGGCCTCATCGACAAGACGATCGAGTTGAAGATGTTGAAGCTCCAGGGCGAGCGGCTCGCCGACATCGTGCTCACACCCGCAGAGTCTCAGCCGCGCACGCCAGTGGTGAGCGTCGAGGATGCCTCGCTCGAGGCGCGGAACCTTTCCTTCCGCTACTCCGAGATGGAGCCCTTCGTGCTGCGCGATTGCTCCTTCCGCATCGCGCCGGGCGAGTCGGTGGCCATCGTTGGCGCGTCGGGTTGCGGCAAGACGACGCTCGTGAAGCTCCTGCTGGGGCTCATCCCGCCCACGGATGGGCAGGTGCTGGTCGGTGGCGTCGACGTGCAGAAGATGGGATTGGAGGCTTACCGGCAGCTCGTGGGTACGGTGATGCAGGACGACCCGCTGTTCGCGGGCTCGATTGAGGACAACGTGAGCTTCTTCGATCCCTCGCCCAGCCAGGAAGCGATCGAGCGGTGCACGCGGCTTGCTGCCGTGCACGACGACATCGCCGCCATGCCGATGGGCTATCACACGCTGATCGGCGACATGGGCACCGCGCTCTCCGGGGGCCAGCGGCAGCGGCTGCTGCTCGCGCGAGCGCTCTACAAGCAGCCGCGGATTCTCTTTCTCGATGAAGCCACCAGCGCCCTCGACGTGCAGCGGGAGCGGCTGGTGAACGAGGCGATCCGGGGACTCAAGCTCACCCGCATCCTGATCGCGCACCGGCCCGAGACCATCGCCTCCGCGAGCCGCGTGATCGTGCTGCAGGGCGGGCGCGTGGCGCAGGACCTGCGGCAAGCCGCCTGAGGGCGAGGGGGCGCCGAGCGCGCCTGTATAATCCGCGCTCCCATCGAGCCGGCTCTCGCCGGCACTGCAACCGCCCCGCATGACCGCCCTCTGGATGCTCGCGGCGAGCTTCTGTTTCGGCACCATGGCGGTGTTCGTGAAGCTCGGCGCCGCGCACTTCGACCCCGTCGAGCTCGCCTTCTACCGATCGCTGGGCGGCCTGCTGCTCATAAGCGGCTTCGTCCTCTCGCGCGGCGAAACCGTTGCGAGCCCCCACATGCGCTTGCATCTCTTTCGGAGCGTGGCGGGCATCGCTGGCGCAGCCGCGTACTTCTATTGCCTCGCCGAGTTGCCGCTTGCCTCGGCCACCACGCTCAACTACACGTCGCCGCTGTTTCTGGCAGCTATCACGACGCTGTTTCTTCGCGAGCGGTTTTCCACCCGGCTTCTCGTGGCCGTGGCGGCCGGATTCGGCGGCGTGGTGCTGCTTCTCGAGCCCACCTTCGGGCAGGGGAAGGCTTTCGCGGGCGCGCTGGGGCTTGCATCGGGCCTGGTCGGCGCGTGGGCCTATCTGGGTGTGCGAGCGCTGGGGCGCGTGGGCGAGCCCGAGTGGCGTGTGCTCTTCTGGTTCAGCGCCGTGGGCACGGTCGGCTGCGCAGCGTGGCAACTCGCGTTTTCCGGCTTCCACGCCCTCCGTTGGGAGACGGCGTGGATCCTCGTCGGCATGGTTGCGCTCGGGACGCTGGGGCAGCTCACGCTCACGCGCGCCTACGGCCGGGGCAATACGCTTGTAGCGGGCACCGTGTCGTACTCGACGATCATCTTTTCGGCCGCCTACATGGCCGTGCTGTGGGACGACCATCTGAAGCCCTCCGCTTGGGCAGGCATCGCCATCATCGTGGCAGCGGGTATCCTCGCCACCGCGGCTGGGCGCCCCCGCTCGCCCGCGCGCACCTGAAGGAACCCCCATGCTCGTCTCCACTGAAGACCTCGCCAGCCATCTCGGTGACCCCGACTGGGTCGTGATCGACACGCGCCACGACCTCTCCAATCCCGGCCAGGGGCGCGCGGCCTGGCGTGCCGGCCACATTCCCGGTGCGTTTCATCTTCACCTCGACGAGGACCTGTCAGGCGCCACGACAGGGCGCAACGGCCGGCACCCGCTGCCGGATCCGGCTTCGCTCGCCGTCAAGCTCGCCTCGTGCGGGGTGGCGCCGGGCCGCCAGGTGGTCGTGTACGACGACACCGGCAACTGCTTCTCGGTGCGCCTGTGGTGGTTGCTCACGTGGCTGGGGCACGATCGCGTTGCGCTGCTCGATGGGGGCCTGAAGGCATGGCTCGCCGAAGGCCGCCCCGTCGACGATCGCGTGCCGCCTCGGCGTGCGGGTCAGGTGAGCGCCACGCCGCGCGAGCGCCTCACCGTGGATCGCGAGCATGTCCTTGCCACGCGCGGCCAGGCGGGCGCGTGCCTGATCGACGCCCGCGCGCCAGGGCGCTTTCATGGCGAAGGAGAGACGCTAGACCCCGTCGGCGGCCACATCCCTGGCGCGGAGAATCGCTTCTGGCAGATGAACCTGCAGCCCGACGGGCGCTTCCGGCCACCCGAGGTGCTGAAGCAGCAGTTCCTTGAACTGATGGGTGGCGCGCGCCCAGAAGACACCATGCACAGCTGCGGCTCGGGTGTCACCGCCTGTCACAATCTCTTTGCCATGACGCTCGCCGGGCTTGCAGGCAGCCGCCTCTACCCCGGGTCCTGGAGCGAGTGGTGCGCGCATCCCGAATTGCCGGTTTCCACGGAGTGACACGATGACCCGCCTCACATGGACTCGCCGCCTCGCCCTTGCTGCGCTCGCCGCCTCAGTGATGAGCGCCGGCGCCCAGCCCGCCACGCTCACGCCCCCTGCAGCGATGCGGCTCGATGGCGTGCCACCGATCTCCGCCGCGATCGTCGACAAGGTGGCTGCCTATACCGAGTTCAAGCCGAGCGGCGTGCTGGATTGGCATCCGCAGCGCCGCGAGATCCTCATCCGTCAGCGGCTGCGCAACACCGCGCAGTTGCATCGCGTCACGCAGCCCGGCCAGGCGCCGGCGCCGATCACGGACTTGGCGGAAGCGGTGGCGGGTGGCACCTGGCAACCCAGGAAGGGCGGATACCTGTTGCTTTCGGGAAGTGAGGGCGGCAACGAGGTCTACCGAATCCGACGCTTCGACCCGGAGACAAAATCCATCACCGCAGTGAGCCCGGATGGCCAGCGCGCGGGCAGCCTCAATTGGAGCCCGGATGGCGAGCGCATCGTCTACACGACCGTGCCCATCGACCGCAACAACCAGTCGCGCGAGTTGCAGACCACGGTCCATCTTGCCGACCCGTTGAACCCGGAGGCCGCGCGCGTTCTCGCGAAGCTCCCGGGCGGCGGCTGGTTCTCGTTTCGCTTCTCGCCCGACGGGAAGCAGCTTTCCTACATCGAGTACCGCTCGGCGGAATCGTCGGATCTGTGGCTGATGGATGTCGCGACGGGGGAATCCCGCCGCCTCACGCATCAGGCCAAGGGGGAGCCCGTGGCCTACCGCGACGCCGAGTTCGCGCCGGATGGAAGGGGGCTGTATGCGATCAGCGATCGCGGCTCGCCCTTCTCGCGCCTTGTCTACCTCGACATCGCCAGCGGGAAGGAAACGGCACTTGCCGCCAACCTGCAGGCGGACGTGGAGTCGATCGCCGTGTCGGGTGAGGCCAACCGCCTCGCCTTCATCACCAACGACGCGGGCGCGCACACGCTGCGCTTCCTCGATCTCAAGACCCGCAAGGAAGTCGACCGCCCGGCGCTCGTGCCCGGCGTGGTCTCCGGCATGCTCTGGCGGCCGGACGGGAGCGAGCTGGCTTTCGCGCACGCGTCGGCCAAGTCACCGGGCGACGTCTTCACCTACGACCCCAAGGCCAACCGCGTCACGCGCTGGACGAACGGCAATAGCCCGAAGCTCAATGCCCAGGCCTTCGTCGACCCGCGCGTCATCCGCTGGAAGAGCTTTGACGGCCGCGAGATCACCGGCCTCTACTACCACCCGCCCTCCACCTTCGAGGGCCCGCGCCCGGTCTACGTGAGCATTCACGGCGGCCCGGAGGCTCAGGCGCGCGCCGGGTTCATCGGCCGTAACAACTACCTCGTGAACGAGCTGGGCGTCGCCGTGATCTATCCGAACGTCCGCGGCTCGAGCGGATTCGGCAAGGAATTCCTCAAGCTCGACAACGGTCGACTGCGCGAGGATTCGGTGAAGGACATCGGCGCGCTGCTCGATTGGATCGCCAAGCAGCCGGGGCTCGACGGCAAGCGCGTGCTCGTCACCGGGGGAAGCTACGGCGGTTACATGACGTTCGCCACCGCCGTGCATTACGCCGACCGTATTGCGGGCGCCGCAAGCTCCGTGGGCATCTCCAACTTCGTCACCTTCCTCGAGCGCACGGAGACGTACCGCCGCGACTTGCGCCGCGTGGAGTACGGCGACGAGCGCGACCCGGCCATGCGCGCCTTCCTGGAATCGATCTCGCCGCTCAACCACGCCGACAAGATTTCGAAGCCGCTGTTCGTGATCCAGGGCAAGAACGACCCGCGCGTGCCCTGGACGGAATCCGAGCAGATCGTGGCGGTGCTCAAGAAGCGCGGCACGCCCGTCTGGTACATGCTCGCCGAGGACGAGGGCCACGGCTTCCAGAAGAAGGCGAACGCCGACTACCAGTTCTACGCCATGCTGGCATTCGTGGAGCGCACGCTCTTCCCGAAGTAGAAACGACAAGGGCCGCCCGAAGGCGGCCCTTGAGGGGTCGCGCTGCCGACTACTTCTTCAGGCTCTCTTCGAAGAACCGCGCGAGCCGCCCGTAGAAGTCGAAGCGGTTCTCGTCCTTGTTGTAGCCGTGCCCTTCGCCGGCATAGACCACGTACTCCACCTTCTTGCCGGCGCGCTCGAGCGCGCTCTTGAATTGGTTGCCGTGCGCAATGGGCACGCGCACGTCAGCCGAGCCCATCGAGAGGAAGACCGGCGCCTTCACTCGGCCGGCAAGCTTCACGGCTGAGGTGCGGTCGAAGAGGTCGCCGTCGGCCTTGTGGTCGCCCACCAGGCGCTTGAAGTCCGTCTCGAAATAGTCGGTGAGCTGCGCGGTGTCCGAGTACGCGGTTGTTTGCAGCAGCGTCAAGTCGGTGACCGCAATGAACGGTGCCGAGCAGGCCCACAGGTCCGGGTCTCGGGCGGCGCCAATGGCCGCCGCGTAACCGCCGTAGCTGCCGCCGAAGATGCACATCTTCTTCGGGTCGGCAATGCCCTCCTTCACCAGGTGCAGGGCGCCATCGTTCAGGTCGTCCTGCATGGCGAGGCCCCACTGCTTGAACCCCGCTTCGTAATGCTTGCGGCCGAAGCCCGTCGACGCCCGCGGCTCAGGCTGCAGCACCGCGAAGCCGCGCGAGGCAAACCACTGCGCCTCGATGTCAAAGCCGCCGCGATAGACGCGCACGTGGGGGCCGCCGTGAACGTGAACGATGAGCGGCAGGTTCTTGCCCGAGGTTCCCTTGGGGATGGTGAGCCAGGCCGGGATCTCGAGACCATCGCGCGCCTTGTAGGTGATGAACTTGCGCTCGGACATGAGCGCCGGGTCCAGCCACTCGCGCGTGGAAACCACCGGCTCAATGGACGGGCCCTTCATGTCGAGCAGGTGGTACTGGCCCGCGTCCGTGTCCGAGGAGGAGAGCACGAGCGCCATGTTCTCCTTGCGCGACGCCGGGAGCATGGTGTTCAACTTGCCCTTGAACGTCTGGTCGAGCTGGCGCTGGAGCTTTTCCATCTCCGGGTCGAACCACTTCACGGACGGGTTCTCGGCGCTGTAGCGCACACCTACCAGCCTCTTCTTTTCCTCGCTGAAGATGAGGCCACCCTGCACGTCGATCAGCGGGTGCTCGAACACCAGGTCGCCCAGCTTCTTCGCCTTGGTGTCGTACTTGTAGATCGCCATCTTGTCGCGCCCGGCGTTGGTCGCGACGTAGAGAGTGGTGTTGTCCCAGTCGAAGGCGAGCGGCTGCCAGGTGGCGCGCTTGTCGCCCTCGGCGAACTGGTTGTATTCCCAGAGCTTTTCCCACTTGGCGTCCTTGCCGTCGCGATGCCAGACCTGCGTCCACTGCAAGGCATCCTTGTTGGCGCGCTCCGGCACCGAGATGGCCACGCGCGGCACGTTGTTCCGGTCGAGCACCCAGCCACGCACGCGTCCCGGCGAGTCGAAGCTCAGGAGCTCGGAGCGGCCGTTCTCGGTGTCCAGCAGATAGACGTCGGCCGACTCGCGCGAGCGCTGATTCATGGAAACGTACGCCTTCGGCGAGTCGTCCGTCGTGCGTGCGAGCAACGTCAAGCCGCGCTGAGCGAACTGCGAGAACTCCCGGACCTTCCTGCCGTCCTCGTTGATGCAATAGGAGCCGCGATAGTTGAAGTTGCCAGTAACGTCCTGGCCATCGGCCACCGCGAAGCACAGGCGCTCGTTGTTCACCCAATAGAAGTCCGCCACGTCATAGGCATCGAAGGACGTCACGACAAATCGCGAGCGCTTGGCGAGGTTGATGACGGCCAGGTTGTTGCGCCCTTTCGAGGGCACCAGTGCCGCGAGCTTCGTGCCATCAGGCGAAAGCACCATCGAGGCGTACTGTGCCCGCTTGAAGAACGTCTCAACCGAAATGTCCCGCGCGCTCTTGGCGTGAAGGGCCGGGGAGGCGAGCATGACGGCCACCGCGGATACGGCAGTAGCAAGGAGTCGACGCATGAGAGAGATCCTCGGGTGAAAAGCCGCGGGCAAAGTGCTCGCGCCGCGCGGATTATAGGAGGGAAGCGCCCGCATGCGGGGGCGGGACGCGGGCCGATTGCCCTACTTCGGGCGGGCCTTTTGTCCGATGCGGCTTTCCTCGCCGCGCAGGAGCTTGGCGAGATTCGCCTGGTGGCGCCAGACGAGCACCGCGCCCATCGCCGCGCCAGCCGCGAGCATCGGCGTGGCCCCCTGGATCGCCCAGATCACGGCTGGGGCGACGAGCGCCGCCGTCACCGCCGCGAGCGAGGAATAGCGTGTCACCAGGGCCACCGTCACCCACACCGCCAGGACGCCCACGCCCACCCGCCAGTCGAGCGCAAACAGGACGCCGGCCGCGGTGGCCACCCCCTTGCCCCCCTTGAAGCGCAGCCACAGGGAAAACACGTGGCCCAGGAACGCGGCGAGCCCGACGGCAGCAATGGTCTCGGCGGGCAAGCCTGCGGCCCACGCCACCCACACCGCCACCCAGCCCTTGAGCGCATCGCCTCCCAGCGTGAGTACGGCGGCCAGCTTGCTGCCGGAACGCAGCACGTTCGTGGCTCCCGGGTTGCCCGAGCCGAATGAACGGGGGTCGGGAAGCCCCATCGCCCGGCTCACCAGCACCGCGAACGGGATGGAACCCACGAGATAAGCGGCAACGATCGGGAGAAGCCACATGGTGTCGGTACTCTACAATACGGCGCTCTTCGCTCGACTCCGCGCTCCTTGGACCTCATCTTCATTCGCGACCTGCGCGTCGACGCCCGCGTCGGCATCTACGACTGGGAACAACTGCGCCCCCAAACGCTCGAGCTGGACGCCGAGATTGGCATCGGCCTCGCCGCCGGGCAATCCGACGCCATCGGTGACACCGTGGATTACGGCAAGGTCATCGAGCGCTTCACGGAAGAGCTTCGCGACCGTCGCTTCGGCCTGCTGGAAGCGCTGGCCGAGCATCTCGCTGCCATCGTCACGACGGAGCTCGGCGCCCCGTGGGTTCGGCTTTCGGTCGCCAAGGTGGGCCATGTGCGTAGCGCCCGCCGCGTCGGCGTCGTGATCGAGCGCGGCCAGCGCCCCGGCTGAGCGCCCGTGCTCAAGTGGCTGCTGGTGCTGGTGGTGGCCGTGGTGGTGCTGGCCATCTTCCGTCAGCGCCTCCAGTCCTGGGGACTGGGGCGGCTTCCGGGTGACGTAACGGTGCGTCACCGCGGCCGTCCCATCTACCTGCCGATCACCTCCACGATCCTGGTCTCGCTGCTGCTTTCCCTCATTGCCCGGGTGCTCTGACGCGCCGCGCCGACCCGTTTCGCTGCCTTGCGGCAAAATACGCCTTCGCCCGTCGACCGGGCGCCCACGGAGACCCCCGATGAAGCCCTTGACCTTGCGCGTCGCAGCCCTGCTGCTCGGCGCCACGCTCGCCGCCCCGGCCCTCGCCCAGCATGCCAAGGCGCTCGCCGACTGCGAAAAGAAGTTGAACTACGCGCCCACCTCCGGCCAATCCGGCAAGGACGTGGTCTGGGTGCCCACGCCCGACGAGCTGGTGACCCTGATGCTCAAAACCGCGAAGGTCACCGCCAACGACTACGTGATCGACCTGGGCGCGGGCGACGGCAAGATCGCCATCGCTGCCGCCAAGCAATTTGGCGCCAAGTCCCTGGGCATCGAGTACAACCCGCAAATGGTGAAGCTAGCCGAGTGCGTGGTGAAAGCGCAGGGTGTCGAGGGCCGCACCAAGGTCGTCGAGGGTGACATCTTCAAGGAGGACTTCTCCAAGGCTGACGTCCTCACCATGTATCTGCTGCCGGAGCTGAACCTCTGCGTACGCCATCGGGCGCTTTCCATGCGGCCCGGCGTTCGCGTTGTGGCCCATCAATTCAACATGGGCGACTGGGAAGGCGACGAGGTCCTCGATTTCGAAGGCCGCACCGCCTACCTCTGGATCGTGCCGGCGCGCGTGGGCGGCACCTGGGCCTTCAAGGAAGCCGACAACGCCGTGGCGCCCTTCACCGTGACGCTTTCCCAAAACTTCCAGAAGGTCGGCGGCGAGGTGGCGATGGGCAAGTCGCGCCAGCCGCTCATGGGCGCCTCGCTCAAGGGCGAGGACCTGCGCTTCACCTTCACCGACGACAAGGGCCTCGTGCGCAGCTTCCACGGCAAGGTGTCGGCCAAGGGCATCAGCGGCCAGTTGCGCACGGCCTCGAGCGCCGATGCGTCGGTCACCGCCACCCTGCAGGGCGCGTTGAAGCCAGCGCCGTGGGCGGACATGCTCGACCGCTGCGGCCGCTTCTACGGCAAGTAACCCCACGCCAACCGACGAATCAGCCCCGCTTCGGCGGGGCTTTTTGCGACTGGAGCCACGATGAGCGAGACCCCCCGGCACGCCGCGCCTGAACGGCAGCTTTCCCACCTCGACGCCGTGATGATCATCGTCGGCATCGTGATCGGTGGAGGCATCTTCGCGCTGCCGCCGGCCATCGCCGGCTTCACCGGCAGCCCCGGCTGGATGTGGGCCGCCTGGGCCGGCGGCGCGGCGCTCACGCTCATCGGCGCGCTCTGCTACGCCGAGATGGCGAGCGCCTTTCCGCACCCCGGCGGCGACTACCACTTCCTCACCAAGGCATTCGGCCGCGACGTGAGCTTTTTCTTCGGGTGGGCGCGCGTCACCGTGATTCTCACGGGCTCGATCGCGATGCTGGCCTTCGTGTGTGGCGACTACCTCTCGGCGGTGCTCGGCCTGGGGCCCTACTCCTCCGCGATCTATGCCGCGCTGATCATCGGCGTGCTGACATCCGTAAACATCGCCGGCCTGCGGGCGTCGGCCACCACGCAGACGATCCTCACGATCCTGGAAGTCGGTGGCGTGCTGCTGGTGATCGTGGCCGGCTTCTTCGCAGCCGGCAGCCCTGCCACGCCGGTGGCGCCCTCAACGCCAGCCCCGGCTGGCATGCCCGCGATGTTCGGCCTGGCGCTGGTCTTTGTCCTCTTCACTTTCGGGGGCTGGAACGAGGCGGCCTACATTTCTGCGGAAGTGCGCGGCGGCCAGCGCGCCATCCTGAAGGTGCTGGTGGTCTCCATCGCGGCGCTGGCTGCGATCTATGGCCTCTTCGTGCTGGCGCTGTTCACGGGCCTGGGCTTCGAGGGGCTCAAGTCGAGCAAGGCCGTGGGTGCCGATATCCTCAAGGCGGCCTTTGGGCCGGCCGGCGAGGCGTTGATCGCCGGCATGGTGGCGATCGCCGCACTCACCTCGATCAACGCCACCATGATCGTCGGCGCGCGCAACAACTACGCGCTGGGAACCGACTGGCCGCTCTTGCGCTTCATGAGCCGCTGGCACGGCGAGCGCGGCACGCCGGTGACGGCGCTGCTGGTGCAATCCGGCATCGCACTCGTGCTGGTGGCCATCGCCGCGGTCGAAAAGGGCGGCGTCAACACCATGGTCGAGTTCACGGCGCCTGTCTTCTGGGGCTTTCTCACCCTGGTGGGCGTCGGCTTTTTCATCTTGCGCGCCCGCTACCCCGACGTGCAACGCCCCTTCCGTGTGCCGCTTTACCCCGTGCTGCCGATCGCTTTCATCCTCACGTGCGCCTACCTTTTCTACTCGAGCTTGACCTACGCGCAGTCGAAAGGGGCGGTTCGGGTGTCGCTCTACGTGATGGCCGCCGGCGTGGTGGCCTGGGTCATCGCACGGATGCAGCAGGGGCGAAAGCCGGGCTGACTCAGGCGTCGGCTGACGGGGGCGCCACGAATACGCTCTGGTAGCTGGTGTAGAGGCTGGCGAGCATCACCGGGACCCAGACGACGAGCCCGAGCAGTAGCGGGATCAACGCCAGCACCAGCAGCACGCCCGCCAGAATCCCGTAGACCGTCATCGGCAGCCAGTTCCGCAGGCAGGCGATGAAGCTTGCCTTCATCGCGGGGATGGCACCCATGCCGCCCAGCGCGACGAGCGCCGGCGCGAACCAAAAGGCGGCGAACAGGGGCACCGCCAACAGCAGTGTGGCCAGCGCGCCGACCACGGCTCGCCACGCCGTCTCGTCGACGTCGACGGCAGCCAACGCCGCCAGGTCACCCGTCAGCACGGCGCCGAGCAGGGGCAGGCCCACGAATCCTGCGAACAGCGCCATCAGCGCGAGTTGCCCCACGAGGTACAGCATCCCTAACGCGAGGAGGGGGGCGGGGCGCTCGCGGAAGCCCCCAAAAAAGTGCTCGAGCTCGAGCTCGCCCCCCTGGTCAAGGCTTCGGGCGCCCAGCATGATGCCGCCCAGAATCACCGTTGAGAGTAGCGAGCCCAGGAGGCCCCCCACCACTGGGAGCATCGAGATGGCGAGGCTCAGCAAGAAAAAAAGCACCACGAAAACAACCCACATGAGCTTGGCGCGCCGAAAAAGCCGCCAGGCGTCGACAAGCCAGTCGGCACCCGCGCCGGCCCGGAGGACGCGGCCGCATTGCGCCATCGGGGCAGCCTGCTCAGGGGGTGGGAGAGCGTTGTTCATCGGCAGCAGGATATCCCGAGGCTGCGCAAGACGCCGCGACGGCTGTTCACCCGCGCGGGTGGTGCTTTGCCAGCAGTTCCTTGAGGCGCTCGCGGGCGACGTGCGTGTAGATCTGGGTTGTCGAGATGTCCGCATGCCCCAGCAGCAGTTGCACCACCCTCAGGTCGGCGCCGTGGTTCACCAGATGGGTGGCAAACGCATGACGCAGCGTGTGCGGCGAGATGGCGATGCCGATGCCGGCCGCGCGCGCATACCGGCCCACGATTCCCCAGAAGGCCTGGCGTGTCATCGGCCCGCCGCGGCCCGTGACGAAGAGCGCATCCGACTTGCGCTCGCCCAGAATCTCGCCTCTCGCTTGTTCCTGGTACCGTCGCACCCAATCGAGCGCCTCTTCTCCCAGGGGCGCCAGGCGCTCCTTGGCCCCCTTGCCAACAACCCTCACGACACCCATGTCGATACTGAGCTGCTGCGTGCGCAGGCTCACGAGCTCGGAAACCCGAAGCCCGCTCGCGTAGAGCGTCTCCAGCATCGCCTTGTCCCGCAGGCCAAGGGATGTTTCAACGTCGGGCGCGTCGAGCAGCGCCTCCACCTGCGCCTCCGAGAGCGATTTGGGCAAGGAACGCGGGATGCGAGGCGAGTCGACATCCCCCGTGGGGTCATCGACGCGCAGCGACTCCTGGGCCAGGAAGCGGTAGAAGCGCCTCAGCGCCGAAACGAGCCGCGCGGTACTGCGAGGCTTCGCCTTGCGCGAGGATACCTGCCAGGCGAGGTATCGATGAATGTCGGCGGAGCTGGCCTGCGCGATGCCCGGCACAGGCTGCGCATCGGGCGATGCGAGCCACGCAGCGAATTGCGTGAGGTCCCGCCTGTAGCTTTCGAGTGAGTTGCGCGCCAGGCCGTCCGTCAGCCAGGCGTTGTCGCAGAACCGCTCGATCAGGCGCCGGTCAGCGTCGGGCTCGCGCTTCATGGGTGAGCAGCCAACGCTTGATGCCGCGCTCGAAGCCCTCGCCGGTAGCGCCCATGAACCCCCCGATCCCGGCTGAAGCAACGACGCGATGGCACGGAATCACGATCGGCAACGGGTTGGCGCCGCAGGCACCACCCACGGCGCGCGGTGATGAGCCCAGCTCCTGGGCGATGTCGCCATAGGTTCGGGTCCTCCCGACGGCGATTGCCTGCATCGCCTCCCAAACGGACAGCTGATGGCGTGAGCCCGAGAGTTGCAGCGGCAAGTCGAAGCGCTGCCGGGGGTCGTCGAGGTAGGCCTGCAGTTGCACGCACACAAGGTAAGCAAGCGTGTTGCGTTTGGGAGCCAGCGCGGGCGTGCCGGGCACAAGAAAACGAATTCCGGAGACAAACGCGCCATCCGTCGTGATGCCCAACGTGGCGAACGGCGCGCGAAGCCGGGCGTCGAAGGCGTCCCCCTGCACGGGCACGCCTCAGGGCGATGCGGCCGACCGCCGTCGCCGCAGCAGCTGCAGCCCGGCCACCGAGGCGAGGAGGGCAACACCGACGGCATCGAGCCGCCCGAAGGGCAACACCACTAGCGTGCCGGCCGTGATCAGGAGCAGCCGCTCGAAGCGGTTGGTCTTCGTGAACAGCCACCCCTGCAGGCCGGCGGCCAGCGCCGTGATGGCCACGAAGATGAGCGCGACGACCCACGAGACGTCGAGCCACGTGGCGCCCTTGGGCAGCGTGAGGAGCACGCCGACACCCAGGGGATCGAGCACGAAGAAGAACGGCACCACGAAAGCGGGCATCGTGTACTTCCATGCCTGCAGCGTTGTTCGGTAGGGGTCGGCGCCGGTGATCGCGGCGGCGGCGAAGCAGGAGAGCGCCGTCGGCGGCGACACTTCCGACAGCAGCGCGTAGTAGAAGATGAACATATGTGCAGCGTAGTCCGGCACACCCAGAGTCATGAGCGAAGGCGCAGCAATCACCGCGCAAATGATGTATGAGGCAGTGACAGGCACCGCCAGGCCCACGATCCAGACGATGAGCGCAGTGTAGAGCGCCGTGAGCGCCAGACTGCCCCCCGCGTAGTCGATGACGATCGAGGAGAACTTGAGGCCCAGCCCTGTGAGCGTCACCACGCCGACGATGATCCCCGCCGAGGCGCAGGTGGCGGCGACGTTGAGCATGCCGGTGGTGCCAGTCTCGAGGGCCTGTACCAGGCGCCGCGGCAGCATTGCCGTGTCGCGGTTGAAAAAGCTCACCACGAAGGCAGTAATGGTCGCCCACAAGACCGACATGGTGGGCGAAAACCCCATGACCATGAACACCACGATCGAAGCGAGCGACAGGAAGTGGTACCAATACCGCTTCGCCAGCGCCCAGGCGCTCTCCACCTTCTCAAAGACGCCTTCGCTCATGCCGTACTTGCGGGCGTCCAGCTCCACCATGAAGTAGAGCGAGAAGTAGTAGAGCACGGTGGGGATGAGCGCCATCCGCACCACGTCGAGGTAGGAGATCTTCAGGAACTCGGCGATCAGGAAGGCCGCTGCGCCCAGGACCGGCGGTGACAGGATGGCCCCCAGTCCCCCAGCGGCAAGCAGCCCGCCTGCATCCGCCGGGTTGTAGCCGCTTTTCTTCAGCATGGGGTAAGCCACTGAACCGATGGTGACCGTGGTCGCCACCCCCGAGCCGGAAGGACCGCCCAACAGGAAGGACGAAAGCACCACTGCACGGCCGGCGCTGGTTCCCTTCCCCCCCATGAGCGAGAAGGAGAAGTCGAGGAAGAATTTGCCCGCGCCCGAGTACTGCAGGAACGCCCCGTAAATGGTGAAAAGGATGATGAGCGTGGCTGACACATCCACCGCAACGCCGAAGATCCCCTCGAGCGTCATGTACATGTGGCCCACGAGCCTGCCGACGTCATACCCCCGGTGCGTCCAAGGCGCCGGGAGCCACGGCCCCACGAAGGCGTAGAGCACGAAGAGGCCGATCACGATGGGCATGATCCAGCCCGAGGTGCGGCGCGTGGCCTCCACCACGAGGAGCATCAGCGCCACGCCGAAGAAGATGTCCCAGCTTTCGGGCGCGGTGTTGCGATCGGCGAAGGAATCGCCCTGAGAGACCATCCACACAACGGTGGCGAGCGAGAGCAGCGCCAGCGCCACGTCGAACCACATCAGCCGGTGGCGGAACCGCCGCGCCACGGGGATGAGCATGAACGACAGGAACAGGACCAGGGCCACGTGCGCGCCACGCAGCCAATCCGTCTGCACGATGCCGTACGCGGCATAGAGGTGAAAGAGCGAGGTGCCCACCGCGACGGCGGTGAGAAACACCGCGAGCCAACCCTTGTAGCGGTTGAACGCGCCTTCCTCTTCCTCGATGAACTCCTCGAGGCGGGCGCGCTGGTCGTCGCTGAGGGCCGTGGCGAGGGGGCTCGTCTCGTCGCTCTGGCTGGCAGACCCTGTCATGTGCTCTCCCTGGCCCCCGGGCTACGGGGGTGCGTTGCCATTGTCCGCCAAATGCGACGCCGCTGCCGCCCGGGCAGCCGTGCGCTCACCCACCAGGACGCAGGACGATCTTGGCGGCGGCCGACCGGCCTTCGTGCAAGTCGCGGAACGCCTTGCGCCCGGCCGACAACGGCCGTTCCTCCACCCACTCGAGGCCTCCGAACAAGCCCGCGGCCAATCCCTTGACCGCTGCGCGCAGATCCGCCGTCGAATACGTGTAAGTCCCCACGAGCGTGATCTCGGCGAGCGTCAGCTTCCTCATGTCGATTTCGCTCGCCCAATCCTGCAGGCCGATGTGCAGCACGACGCCGCCCGGCTTCACGGCACGGAAGGCGGCTGCACGAGTGACCTTGGCACCCACCGCGTCGACCACGAAATCGCAGGTGGCCTCGCCCGGGCCTGCGCCGCCGAGCGGGTCGAAAGGGTCGCAGCACCCCGTGGCGGCGGCCGAGGCGCGGCGCAGGGCGTTCGTCTCGGCCAGCGCGATGCCGCGGCAGCCGTGCGAATGCAGCAGGAGCGCAGACAGCAGGCCGATGGCACCGCCGCCGATGACGAGCACCCGGCTCTCGGCAAGCGGTCGCACGAGCGAGCGCTGCGCAAGATGGATCGCATGCACGGCCGTGGCCGCCGGCTCCGTGAGCGCTGCGTGCGCGGCGTTCATCCCCTCCGGGATCTCGACCAGCGTCGACTGCGGGATCGACATGTACTCGGCGAAGGCGCCCGGCCGCGTCATGCCCACCATCGTGCGATTGCTGCACAGGTTGTTGCGCCCTTGAACGCAGTACTCGCAATGGCCGCACGTGATGAGCGGGTTCCCGGTGTAGCGACGGCCCTTGCCGGGCCCCTCCACCACCGTGCCCGCAAACTCATGGCCGAGTACGAGCGGCGGGTTACGGCGCGGGTCGTGCCCGTGGTAGGCGTGCATGTCCGAGCCGCAGATGCCCACGGCATCGATGCGAAGCACCACTTCCCCGCCTGCGAGGGCCGGATCAGCCTCGTCGCGATACGTCACCTCGTTGGGCGCGGTATAGACCAGTGCTTTCATGGCGCGGGGCTCGCCGTGTCGACGATAGCCTGGCGCAACGCGTCGGCCATGCGCTGGATGTCGTCGCGGGTGGAGACGAACGGCGGGGCGAGGATCAGCGTGTCACCGGGCGCGCGGGTAAGCACGCCCCGGTCGAACGCGGCCGCTTGGGCGCGGGCGCCCCGGCGGCCGGGGCCCGCGGGATCGGGGGCGAGCTCAACGCCCGCAGCCAGGCCAAGGTTGCGGATGCTCACCACCCCGGGCGCGTCGGCGAGGGCGTGCACGATCGACTCGAATTGCGGCGCCAGTTCGGCGACGCGCTGCAGCAGGCGCTCCTCCTCAAGAACATCAAGCGTGGCCATCCCCGCGGCGCACGCAAGCGGGTGCCCCGACCAGGTGTAGCCGTGCATCAGCTCCGCAAGGTGGTCGGGCCCCTGCATCACCGCGTCGTGCAGCTCACGCCGGACGATCACGCCACCGAGCGGCGCAGCCCCGTTGCTCACGGTCTTCGCGAACACGATCATGTCTGGCACAACGCCAAGAGCCTGTGCAGCGAACATCGACCCGAGCCGGCCGAAGCCACTGATGACTTCGTCGAAGATCAGCAGCAGGCGGTGCCGGTCGCAGATCTGTCTCAGCCGCTGGAGGTAGCCGACCGGCGGAACCAGAACGCCCGTGGAGCCCGCAAACGGCTCGACCAGCACGGCAGCGATGTTCGACGCGTCGTGAAGGGCTACGAGACGCTCGAGTTCGTCAGCAAGCGCGATGCCGCCCTCGGCGGGCTGGCCACGAACGAACGCCTGCGTTGCCGGGTCCCACGTCGAGCGCAGGTGGTCGCTTCGCATCAGCACCGGCCCGAAGGCACGGCGGTTGTTCACCATGCCGCCGACGGACATCCCGCCGAAGCCCACGCCATGGAAGGCGCGCTCGCGTCCGATGAGTAGCGTTCGCTGGCCCTGGCCACAGGCGCGGGCGTGCGCGAGAGCGATCTTGATGGCGGTGTCGACCGCCTCGGACCCACTGTTAGTGAGGAAGACGCGGTCGAGGCCGGGGGGCGCGAGCGCCGCGATCCGCTCCGAAAGCGCGAACGCTCCCGGGTGGCCAACCTGGAAGCTCGACACGAAGTCCAGTGTGTCGACCTGCCGCTTGATCGCCTCCGCGATGCGCGGGTGTCCGTGGCCTGCGCCCACGCACCAGAGGCCCGAGATCCCGTCGAGCACCTCGCGCCCGTCGGCAGTTCGGTAGGCCACTCCCTTGGCAGATACGACGATGCGCGGCGCCGCCTTGAACTGGCGGTTGGGCGTGTAAGGCATCCAGTACGCGTCGAGTCGGTCGTTCATTTGGCGGTGTACCCCCCGTCGACCATCAATGTCTGGCCGGTGACATAGGCGCTAGCCTCGCTCGCCAGAAAGACGGTGACGCCGGCGAGATCCCCCAGCTGGCCGTTGCGCCCCACGCACGTCTGCTGCGCGTGGCGTTGGGCAAGCGCCTCGTCGGCGAACACGGACGCTGTGAGGGCCGTTGGAAAAAATCCGGGGCCGATCGCATTGCAGGTGATGCCCTTGGGCCCCCATTCCTGCGCGATCGCTCGGGTGAGTTGCACGATGCCGCCTTTGCCGGCGCCATAGGGCGCGCTGTTCGGGAATGCGCGGTAGCTTTGCAGGGAGGCGATGTTGATGATGCGCCCCCAGCCGCGCGCCGCCATGGCCGGCGCCAGCGCCTGCGCGAGAAAAAACGGCGCCCCGAGGTGCACAGCGAGCTGCTCGTCCCACGCGTCGGGGGTGACCTCACCAAATGGCTGACGCCGGTTAACACCGGCCGCGTTGACCAGGATGTCGATGGCGCCCGTGATGGCGAGAGCGCCGGTGGCGCCACGCTGGAGCGCAGCGCGGTCCGTCACGTCGCAGGCCGTGGCGTGAGCGCTATAGCCCCTTTCACGCAGACGCCGGGCTGCAGCCTCCAGGGGCGCTGCGCGACGCGCCATCAGGACCACCGTTGCCCCCGCCTCGGCGAGTGCGCCAGCCATCGCCTCGCCGATGCCCGAGTTGCCGCCGGTGACCAGCGCCGTGCGCCCGTCGAGGCGAAACGTGTCGAGCACGCCTGCCATCTAGTTCTTGACGGGCTCGCCGCGGTCGAAGGCGACGCCGGGGAAGTACTTGTCCATGCGGTCGTCGGCCGTGCGTGCGTGCGCTTCCATCCCCTCGAGACGCGAGATGCGCGCCGTCACCTGCGCCATCCGGCGGTTGCCTTCGCGCGTCATGCGCTGCCAAGTGACCGTCTTGATGAACTTGTGCACCGACAGCCCGCCGGAGTAGCGCGCGGCACCCTTGGTCGGCAGGATGTGGTTCGGGCCGCTCGCCTTGTCGCCATAGGCCACAGTCGTCTCCTCGCCGAGGAAGAGCGAGCCGTAGCAGGTGAGCGTGGCGAGCCACCAATCGAGGTCGCGCGCGTGCACCTCGAGATGCTCCGAGGCATAGCGATCGGAGACCGAGGCCGCCTCTTCCCGCGTGTCGCACAGCGCGACTTCGCCGTAGTCACGCCAGGCGGCGCCCGCCGCATCGCGCGCGGTCGGCGGCAGTTCGGCGATGAGCTTTGGCACGCGCGCCATTACGTCTTCAGCGAGCGCGCGCGAGGTGGTGATGAGCCAGGCGGGCGATTCGTGTCCGTGCTCGGCCTGTCCCACAAGGTCGGAGGCGACGATGTGCGGGTCTGCCGACTCGTCGGCGATGATCGCCACCTCGGAGGGGCCGGCGAAAACATCGATGCCGACAGCGCCGAAGAGCATGCGCTTCGCCTCGGCGACGAACTTGTTGCCCGGCCCGACGATGATGTCGGCGGGCTTGCCGGAGAACAGCCCGAACGCCATGGCCGCGACGGCCTGGACGCCGCCCAGCGTCATGATGACGTCGGCGCCGGCCACTTTCATGGCGTAGAGAACCTGCGGATGAATGCCCTCGCCGCGATAGGGTGTCGAGCAGGCCACCACCGTGGGAACGCCAGCGGCCTTCGCCGTGGCGATGCTCATGTAGGCCGAGGCGATGTGGGCATAGCGGCCGGTGGGTACATAGCATCCCGCCACGTTCACCGGGATGAGGCGCTGCCCGGCGGTCAGGCCAGGCATCACCTCGGTGCTGAACTCCGAAATGGACGCGCGCTGCGCCAGCGCGAACCGCCGGATCTGGTCCGTCGCGAACTCGATGTCGCGCTTGACCGCATCCGGGATGTCGCGGGTGCGGCGCTCCACCTCCTCAGGCGTGACCAGGATGTCGCCGGTCCATTTGTCGAGCGTCGCTGCGTAATCGCGCACCGCCTGCTCGCCCCCCTTGCGGATGGTGGCGAGCATGTCGGTGACGACCTGCTGCGCCGTCCCGCTTTCGCTGTCGGGCGTCTTCGCGGCCCGCTTGAGGTAGGTGATCGCCATGTCGTGCGCTCGCTCGCCTAGTTCGACCGGTTGGCGAATTCGCGAAGCTTCGGGTCGGCGTTGACCATCTTCACGAACTCGTCGGTGATGAACTTCGAGGCGGCGGGTGGCTCCTGGATCGAGCCGGCGGCCTTCATGAAGTCGCCGATCTTGGTGAACCAGCCGTCGACCTCGGAAGCGCCCTTGGAGCGGTCCATGATGCGCAGGTGCGCGGCAAGATCGAACACCGGCCGGGTGTCGAACTCCTTGTTCATCGACGCCTCGCTGATCATCACGCCGCCCTGCTCGTAGAACTTCTTCATCATCGCGACGGCTTCCTTGCGGTTGGCCGAGGCCCACTTCTGGGCACGCATGAAGACGGCGAGGAAGCGCGCGACATCCTGCGGGTTTTCCTTGGCGTAGTCAGCCCGCACGACGAGCGCGCCCGGCACGATGGCGCCGCCGTCCTTGCCCGTGCACAGCACCTTGGCGCCGGCCTTCTCCTCGAGCGTGTAGATGTTCGGCGCCCACACCCCCACCAGCTCGGCGTTGTTGGAGGAAAGCGCCGAGATGATCTCCGCCTGGCCCATGTTCTTCATCGACACGTCGGCCTTCTTGAGGCCGTACTTGGCGAGGCACGACTGCACGGCGTAGTCACCCGTGGAGTTGGCAGTGAGGAGGATCGTCTGCCCCTTGATGAGCGCCGGGTTGGCGGCATAGGCGGCAGCCTTGTCGGCGCGGGCCATGAGCGCGTTGCCCTGCGACTCGTCGTTCTGGATGCCGATGGTGAGGAGGTTGAAGCGGGCGGCGCCCAGCACGGCAGGCACGGAGCCCGTTCCACCCACATCCCACGACTTGGAGGCCGAGGCGGCGATCTGCGGTACGCCGGCAGGGAAGGTGCTGAACGTGGGCTTGAGCCCCAGCTCGGCCCACCAGCCTTTCTCCGTGGCGATATAGAACGGTAGCGCCCAGTAGAGCGCGGGCTGGTAGCTCACCTTGATTTCCTTGGCTGCCTGAGCTGAAGAGACCAGCGGCAGGCTGGCGAGGACGACGGCGGCAGCGACTTTCTTGAACAATGTGCTCATGGTTCTCCTCCGGTTTGTTGTCAGTGGTCGTTAGGGGCTTGCTGCTCTCTCAAAAGCTTCCAGATGCGGGTACGCAGGTGCACGAACGAATCCTGGTCCATCACTTCCTCGATGCGCTCCAGGCGATCCCAGTTCTCCGACTGGCGAACGGAGGCGACGTCGATGACCTCGCGGATTGTGCCGGGCCGCCGGCTCATCACCACGACGCGGTCGGATAGGTACACTGCCTCCTCCACCGCGTGCGTGATGAAGAGAACCGTGCGCGGGTTCTTCCGCGCGAGGCGCACGAGCTCTTCCTGCATGACGGTGCGGGTCTGCGCATCGAGCGCGCCGAAGGGCTCGTCCATGAGGAGCACGTCGGGGTCCAGGACATACGCCCGCGCAATGGCCACACGCTGCTGCATGCCGCCGGAGAGCTGGTGGGGAAAGGCGCTCTCGTAGCCTTCCAGGCCCATCAGCGTGATGATGTCGCCCACGCGTCGGCGGCGTTCCGCCTCCAGGACGCCCTTGTTGCGCAAGCCGAAATCGATGTTGTCCCACACGGTCTTCCAGGGGAAGAGCGCGAATTGCTGGAAGACCACGGCGCGGTCCGGCCCCGGCTCGGTGACTTCCTTGCCGCCCACGCTCACCCGACCCGAGGTGGGAAACTCGAGTCCCGCGGCCATGCGCAGGCACGTGGTCTTGCCACAGCCGGAAGGGCCCACGATGGCGACGAACTCCCGATCCCGGACTTCCAGGGAGATGCCGTCGAGCGTCGGGAAATCCTTGCCATCGCGGCGAAAGACGCGCGTGACGGCATCGAAGACGATATTGCTCACTCCCCCCTCCCGCGGCGCCGGTGGATGCCTGCCTCCACGCGGCGAAGGATCACGTCGATCAGGACGCCCACCAGCCCGATGGCAACCATTCCCGCCATGACGGTGGCCGTGCTGATGCTCGCCTGCCCTTTTACCATCAGGTAGCCGATGCCGCTCGAGGCAACGATAAGCTCGGCACCGACTAGCGACTGCCAGCCGAGCCCGGCCGAAATGCGCAATCCCGCGACAATCGAGGGCACCGACGCCGGCAGAAGAACGTGGGTGACGATCTTCCAGCCTGGCGTGCCGAGCATGCGCGCGGCCTCCAGGAGCCGCACGTCGACGAACTTGGCGCCCCGGTAGGCGTTGATGAGCGCAGGCGGGAAGGCCCCGGCGAAGATGATGAGCGTCGGGCCGCCGATGCCGGTGCCGAACCAGAGCGCCGCAAACGGCACCCAGGCGATCGGCGCGATGAAGCGAACGGCGTCGAAGAAGGGCGTGACGATCTCGTCCAGCCAGCGAAACCAGCCCATCGCGAGCCCCAGGCTCACACCGATTACCGCTGCGAGCCCGAAGCCCATGCCGAAGCGGCCGAGGCTCGACAGCAGGTGCTGCTGGAGCGTGTGACCGACGAAGGGCGACTGCGTGAGCTCCACGAAGCGCTGCAGCACGCCCAGCGGCGTCGGCAGGAACTGCTTCTGCACCACGCCCGAGAGCGCGAGCAGCGTCCACAGGGCGAGGAACGCCACCGCGCCAGCAAGCCCCAGCGCGATCAGCCCTGAAGTCGTCGTGCGCGTCGTGAGAGTGGCCATCGAATTGGCTTCAGCCTTGGCGCCAGGGTGCGGCGCGGGCTTCCACGAGCGCCAGCGTACACGTCATCACACCGCCGGCAATGCCGACGAAAACCATGCCAATGAGGATCATCGCCGGGAAGATGTCCTGGGCGGAGGCGTTGAGCACTTTGCCGAGGCCCAGGGCTGCGCCCACCAGTTCCGCGGCGACGAGCGTCGTCCACGACGCCTGCAGCGACAGGCGCAAGCCCGTGAAGATGTGGGGAAGTGCCGCCGGCAGCAGTACCTCGCGCACGAAAGACCAGCCGCGCACGCCCAGCATGCGGGAAGCCTCGAGAAGGTAAGGCTCGATCGAGCGGACCCCGGTGTACGCGTTGATCACTGACGGCACGAAGGCTGCGAACCAGATCACCATCACCTTGGCCGCGTCACCCAGCCCCAGCCACACGATGGCAAGCGGAATCCACGCAAGCGGTGGCACCGGGCGGATGGTGAGAAAGATGGGGTTCACGAACGCCTCGACGCGCCGGCTCCACCCCATGGCGAGCCCGAGGGGCACCCCCGCCGTCACAGCCGCCGCGAACCCCATGAGCACCAGCTTCGAGCTGTGGAGCACATGCTGGTGCAATCGCCCGTCGGCATAACCGTCGAGTGCGAGTTGCCGGAAGGCCGCGAAGACCTCAGGAGGGGACGGAAAGCGCGCCGAGCCGATGACGCCGGTGAGGGTGGTGAGGACGTACCAGAGGACGAGGGCTACGGCGAACGCCGCAGCCCCGACCCACACCGCCCGCCGCCCGCGGCTGGCGCCGCCAGGCGTTGACCTCGCGGTCGCCATCGT
Organism: Burkholderiales bacterium; assembly: GCA_017853245.1. Taxonomy (GTDB): domain Bacteria; phylum Pseudomonadota; class Gammaproteobacteria; order Burkholderiales; family Usitatibacteraceae; genus FEB-7. Next base: position 31,960 of record JAFMJY010000005.1, read on the forward strand.
GACGGAAGCTCAGGCGCTCTCGTAGAGGCGCGTAAGGACGAACTCGCGGTGGCCCAAGGCCTCGGCCGCCGTGAGCCGTCCGTTGGCGGTGCGGAACATGCACTCGAGGAGCGCATCACCCGCCTGGTCCGGGTTCATCTCCTTGCGAAGCAGCCCGGAAACATCCACGTCGATATGCTCGCTCATCGTGCGCACCGTGCGCGGGTTGGCGCACAGCTTGATCACCGGCAGGATGGGGTTGCCGATGACGTTGCCCTGCCCGGTCGGGAAGAAGTGCACCGTGTAGCCAGCAGCGGCAACGAGCGTCACCATCTCCGCGGCAGCGGAGGACGAATCCATGAACCAGAGGCCCGGGCCCGTGGGCGCCTCGGCCTTGTCGAGCACGCCATCGACCAGGCACTTGCGGCCGATCTTCTGGATGTTGCCGAGCGCCTTCTCCTCGATGGTGGTGAGGCCACCGGCGATATTGCCCTTGGTGGGCTGCGAATCCGACAGGTCGTTGGTCTTGTGGCGATTCACGACTTCCTGGTAGCGGTCGAACATGAATTGGAACTTCTTCTTCACGTCCTCGTTGCGGCAGCGCGCGGCCACCAGGTGCTCGCCACCCGTGAGCTCGGTGGTCTCACCGAAGCAGAGTGTCACGCCGTGCGGGTAAAGCTTGTCGAAGGCGTTGCCGACCGTGGGGTTCGCGCCGCAGCCGGAGGTGGTGTCGGACTCGCCGCACTTGGTCGAGACCCACAGGTCCTTCAGGGGCCGCTCTTCGCGCCGCAGCTCGCTTGCCCACTGCACGTACTGCTTGGCGACCTTGGAGGCGCGCATGATCGTGTCATGGTCGCCGTGCTGCTCGATGCCGAAGAAGGAGACGGGCTTGCCGGTGGCGGCGATGCCGTCGGCGACTTTCTTCGCCCACTGGTCCTCGATACCGATCACGACCACCGCAGCGACGTTCGGGTTCGAGCCCGTGCCGATCAGCGTGCGGAAGTGCAGCTCCAGGTCGGCGCCGAATTGCAGTCGCCCATAGGGGTGCGGGAGCGCCAGCGCGCCCTTGATGTTGTTCGCGACCGCCTCGCTTGCCGCGTTGGAGAGGTCATCGACGGGAAGGATGATGACGTGATTGCGGACACCGATGCGGCCGTTCTCGCGGCGGTATCCCCAGAAGGTGGCTTTGCTGAGATCCATGTCGTTCGTGCTCCTACCAGCGCTTGGTCTTGATGTTGTGGACGTGGGCGTGCTCACCCTTGCCGATGGCGGCCACCGTGCGGCCGATGTCGACGCCGTACTTGATGACCGTCGCGCCGTTGGCGAGGTCCTTGATGGCGAGCTTGTGGCCGATCGGGATGTCGTTCTTCGCCTGGACCTGGATGTCCTTGTCCTGGTCCATGATCCAGCCCGTCAGGGTCTGGCCGGACTTCACGCCCTCGACCACCACGACGCCCACGGCGTCGCCCTCGTCGTGCACCACAAAGTGAATCATGACTTGCCGCTCCTCTGAAAATGACCGTTGCTGACTGCTGATACGAATGCTACCTCAGGTGCCAGTGGGGCGCCGGATGTTCGGGGCCGCGAGCCCCTCGACCATCACGTTCAGGACGGCGGGCTTGCCTGACGCGATCGCGCGCCTGGCTGCCGGCAGCAATTCCTCCGCGCGCGTCACCAACTCCCCATGGCCCCCGAACGCGGTGGCCACCTGGTCGTAGCGCGTCGGCAGCAGCTCGCATCCCACGAGCCGCTCGGGGCCGTAGTCGCGCAACTGGATTTGGTACTCAGCATTCCAGCGCTCGTCGTTGCCCACAACGCACACGAACGGCAGGCCGTGGCGCACGGCGGTGTCGACCTCGGCCGGATGAAAGCCGAACGTGCCGTCGCCCATCACCGCGAGAACGGGCGCCTTCGGCTTGGCCAGGCGCGCTGCAAGCGCGAAGGGGAGGCCTGCCCCAATCGAGCCCGCCATTCCGTTGACGACGCGGTTCGGCGCACTGAGGCACGCCTGCGCCCACTGGCCGATCTCGCCACCGTCGGAAACCAGCACCGAATCCGGGCTCTCGTCGAGGATCGCCTGCAAGGGGAGTAGCGCCTGCGCGGGATGGACCCGGCCCGGATGCTTCGAGGTGGCACTGCGCCACTCCGCGGGCCGATAGGCCACCGCTTCACGCACAGAACGACACCAGCCGGCATCACCTTCGGACGAGCCCGTCGCGGCCGCCACGAGCGCATCCACCGCAGGAGCCCAATCGGCCACTGCGTGCGCGCGCAAGCGCGCGCCCACGGCCCGACGCGTGCGGTCGATCTCGGCAGCCTCCGCATCGCACTGCGCGAAGACGCAAGCGGCATCAAAGGCCGGGGCCTTGCCAAAGCGCAAGGTGAAGTCGAGTCGCTTGCCGAGTAGAAGTACAGCATCAGCCTGCGAAAGTACTTCCGCGAAGGCACCCAGCGCGGGGTCAGCCACGCCGCGCGGGCTTTCCGTGCCGACGACGGGAATGCCGGTTGCATGCTCCAGTTGCGCAGCCCGCGTGCGTCCGGTCGCGGTACACGCCGCTGGACCCGAGATGATGAGGGGGCGCTTTGCGGCGCGCAGCACCGCGAGCAACGCCTCGGCAGGCGCAGCGTCGAGCGACTGCACGGGCGCCACGAAATCTTTCGTGCCCGGTACCGACGCGGAGGCCGCGGGCGGATCGAGCACATCCTGCGGCAGGCTCAGGTGCACCGGCCCCGGGCGCGCGGCGCGCGCGGTGCGTATCGCCTTCGCAAGATCACCGACCAGGTCGGCGGGTGAGGCTACCGTGCCGCTCGCCTTGCAGAGCGGCGCCGCGACATCGGCCTGCCGCATCTCCTGGAAGGCACCCATGCCCCGCTGCCCGTTCGGCGCGTGCCCCGAGAGCAGCACCACAGGCGACTCCGCCATTGCCGCCGTGTAGAGGGCCGAAACCGCGTTCGCGTGCCCCGGGCCGCCGGTGACCAGCGCGACGCCAACTTCGCCCGTCAAGCGCGCCCACGCATCGGCCATATGAACCGCAGCGGCTTCGTGGCGCACGTGGATCAGATCGATGCTCGCGCCAAGCGCCGCATCGAACACCGGCATGATGTGGTTGCCCGAGAGCGTGAAGACGCGGCGCACGCCGGCGGCGATAAGCGTGGCGGCGAGCGCATCCGCGCCGCGCGGCGAGCGAGGTGCAGCGGTCACTTGAGCTCGATCCCCAGCTTCTGGCCGAGTTCCTGATAGACACGGAACTGCGACTCGACAAATTTTTCCGTCTCTGCGGGGCCCAGCACACGCGGGATGCTGCCGATCTTTTCCTCGCCGCGCAGCCAGTTCGGGTCCTTCGAGACCTGCTGCAGCACCTCGGCCCAGCGAGCCACCAGTGCAGGCGCCATCTTCGGCGGGCCGTAGAGGGCGCTCCACCCGACGATCGCTTCCAGCGCCGGCACGCCGGCCTCGCGCGCCGTGGGCACCTCGGGAATGTCCTTCACGCGCTCCGGCGTGGTGACGACGATGGGCCGCAGCTTGCCGCCGGTGATCAAGGCGAGCGCGGAGGTGAGGTTTCCGCAGGAGAAATCGACGTCCTTGGTCACCACCGCCAGCGCCGCCTCGCCACCGCCCTTGTAAGGCACGTGTACCGCAGCATTCGGGGGCACGCCGAATGATTGAAGCAACAGTTGCGACCCGAGGTTCAGGATCGTGCCGACGCCCGAGGAGCTGTAATTGAGCTTGCCGGGCTGCGCCTTGATGGCGCGGCCGAGGTCGGCAACGGTCTTGTGCGGCGACTCCGGGTGCACGACGCATACCATCGGGTTCAATTCCAGCAACCCCAGAAAGGTGAAGTCGTTCCACTTGTAGGGCGTGTCTTTTTTCAGCGCCGGCAGCACGGCGTTCGATCCCACTCGCGCAACGAGCAGCGTGTAGCCATCGGGCGCGGCCTCCTTCACGACTTGCGAGCCGATGGCGCCGCTCGCCCCGACCCGATTGGTCGCCACCAGCGGTTGTTTCAGGATCGACTGTGCAGCGGCGGCAAGGTTGCGCCCGGCAAGATCGGCATCCCCCCCGGCACTGAACGGAATCACCAGCGTGATGGGCTTGTCGGGATAGGCGAAGCCAGAGAGGGGAATGGCGGCGGCGACGAGGGCTGCGAAAACGGCACGAACGACTCGGTGCATGGCGCTCCTCCTGTGGTGGGTGCAGCAGTGATGGTGCGGCGACGTTCGGCGAGCCGGCGATCAGGCCGGCGCGGCTTCCTTGAGAATCGTCTCGCCCGGCTTCACGCGCGTAAAGCGCACGGCCTCTTCGGTGATGTCGAGTGAGCCCTCGAGACTGCGGACCACGGTGTAGCGCGACCGGTCGAGCGCGCTCGGCACCGGGAAATCCTCGCGGAAGTGGGCGCCGCGCGAGTCCTCGCGGGCGAGCGCCGCCGTGGCGATCACCCGGCTCACCGAGAGGAGGTTGCGCAGGTTCATCCAGTCGTGCCACGTGAGGTTATAGACGCGGTTGCCGTCCGCCACGCCGACCTTCATGAGCTCGCCCTCGAGCGACTCGAGGGTGGACAGGCCCCGCCTCAACCCAGCCGTATCGCGCAGGATGCCCACATCGTTCCACATGCACTCGTAGAGCGCCTCGCGGATCGGCGTGAGGTCGCCGGTGGGAAGGCCGAAAGGCGCCTCATGTTCGGCGACCGCGCGGGCAATGGCATCAGCGTCTGGCTCATGGAACGCCCGCGTGCCGCGAACCTCACGCGCCATCGTGTCCCCAGCGATGCCGCCATAGACAGTGGAGTTAGCCACGCCGTTGCCGCCCAGGCGATTGGCGCCATGGACGCCGCCCGTGTCCTCCCCCGCCGCGTAGAGGCCGGCGAGCGCTGTGGCCGTGTCGGGCCGGAACACGACGCCGCCCATGAGGTAATGCGCGGTGGGAACGACCTCCACCTTGCCGCCGGCGAGGTCGAAACCGCAATCAGCACAGCGCTCGACCATGCCCTTGAACTGGCGGCGCACGATGTCGGGGCCCAGGTGGCTCATCTGGATGTAGACGCCGCCGTTGGGTGTGGTGCGCCCGGCGCGCATCTCTCGGAAGATCGATCGCGAGACGATGTCGCGCGTGGCGCGCTCCAGGGCCTTGTCGTAGTTGCCCATGAAGCGATCGCCCGCGCCGTTCACGAGCCAGCCGCCCGCGCCGCGCAGACCCTCCTCGAGGACGGTGCCAGTCATGCGGGTGTGCGTTCCGGCAAGCAACCCGGTGGGATGGAACTGCACCATCTCCATGTCGCGAAGCGCCAGGCCCGCGCGCAACGCCATGGCGAGGCCGTCGCAGCTCTTGTCGCCCGAGGGCGTGTGGAACTTATACATCGTCGGCCCACCGCCGGTGCCGAGCAGCACGGCCTTCGCACGAACCATCACGAATTCGCCCGTGCGCATGTCGATCATCAGCACGCCGGCAAGCGATTGCCCGTCGCGCGTGCGGATCAGCTCGACGGCGCGATGCTCCTCCAGACGCCGGATACCGCGAGCCCACACCTGCTCGGCGAGGCGATTGATGATCTCGATGCCGGTGAGGTCGCCCTTGTGCACCGTGCGATCGAAGGTTTGCCCCGCAAACGCCTTCTGGTGAATGGTGCCGTCGGGGTTCCGGTCGAAGAAGCAGCCCAGCTCGTTCTCGAGCTCATGAATGCGCTCGACCGCCTTGGAGACGAGCGTCCACGCGAGCTCCTGGTCCGGAAGCCACTTGCCGCCCTCGATCGTGTCCATGAAATGGCGCTCGACGGAATCGCCCTCGGCCAGCGCCACGTTGTAGCCACCCTGCACCATGCGCGTGCAGCCACTCTTGCCGAGCAGGCCCTTCACGGCGATGGTGATGTCGAGCGAAGGGTCGGCCTGATGCGCATGCAGCGCCGCGAAGAGCCCGGCGCCGCCAGAGCCCAGGACCAAAATATCCGTGTCGACGCGCTTCATCAGGCCTTGACGCCGAGCGAGGCCAGCACGTCCGCGCGCCGGCGCTGCGTTTCCGAGGCCACCTCGCGATAGAGGCTGCCGCCGTGGCTATCCATGCCGACCAGCAGCGGCCCGAAGCTCTTCACGCGAAACTGCCAGAGCGACTCCGGGTTCACGTCGTCGAGATCCACATCCTCGATGGCCTCTATCCAGGTGGTCTCGAGCGCCGCCGTGCCGCCGATGATGGCAAGGTACACGCCACCGAGTTCCTGGAAAGCGGCCTGCGAGCCATCCCGCAACCCGCCCTTGCCGATGATCATGCGCACACCGTACTGCGTCATCAGCGGGCGCGTGAAGCGCTCCATGCGATCCGACGTCGTGGTGCCCACACAGATCGGCTCGTAGCCCGCGGGAAACTTCGCCGACACCGGCACCCTACGCACGTTGGGCGCCGTGTGGATCACCGCGTGGCCCTGCAGGTTCAAGCGCGTCTTCCGTCCGCGGTCAAACATCTCGATCTGCGTGCGGTCCCGGATGCCGAAGAGCAATCCGTTCAGCGTCACCGTGTCGCCCACGCGCCAGGCGCGCGCTTGCGCTTCGGTAACGGGCGTGTCGACGTCGTGGTGGCTCATGTCAGGCGTCGTAGGACAGGCCGGCGGGAGTAAGACGCGCCGTGGCACGCCGCACGGCGTGGCACTGCATGTTCACGGCCACCGGGTTCATGGTGATGTGGGTGGCGGCGAGTTCCACGTGCACTGCGAAGGCAGTCGAGTCGCCGCCGAGGCCCTGTGGGCCTACGCCCAGCTCGTTCACCGCGGCGGAGAGCTCATCCTCGAGTTTCGCGCCCTCCGCATCCGCGCAGCGGCTGCCGAGCGGGCGCGAGGTGGCGGCGATCTTCGCCAGGTGCACGCACAGGTCGCCCGACCCACCGATGCCCACGCCCACGATCGTCGGCGGGCACGTCTTGCCGCCTGCGGCGATGACACAATCCACCACGAAGGCCTTGATGGCGGCGACCCCTTCGGCGGGAATCGCCATGCGCAGGAACGTGTTGTTCTCGGAGCCGCTGCCCTTGGGGATCATTTCGATCGCGAGCTCGTGCGGGCGATCCGAGAACGCCACGTTGATCACCGGTATGCGCGTGCCGCACGAGGTGTGATCGTTAACCCGCGTGATCGGATGCACGACCGAGGAGCGAAGCGGGTGCTCGCGTGTGGCGCGCGTGCATCCGCGAACGATGGCCGCCTCGAGATCGACGCCATCGAACTGCACGCCGCGCCCGACGGTCACGTTGTAGATCGGGATGCCGGTGTCCTGGCAGGTGAGGTTTTCCGTCTGCTCGGCCACTGCGATGTTGTGGCGTATGGTGCCCAGCACCTGCCGCGCGCGCGGCTGCGTCTCGGCGGCCGCCAGCCGCTCGAGGCCCTGCTTCACGTCCGGCGGCAACACCTTGAGCGCGCGGATGTAGAGGGCGCGGGCGGCCTCCTCGACCGCCTGCAGATCCACCTTCATCGCTGCACGCCCTCGCCCGTCAGTTCGCCGTGAGCTTGCGGCGCGCCACCACCTGCGCCCAGCGCTGCAGCTCGGCAGCGATCTGATTGGTGAACTCGGCCGGGGTGTTGCCGATCGAGACCATGCCCTGCCCCGCGAGGCGCGACTGCACGTCCGGGTCGCGCAGCACCTTCACCGTGTCGGCGTAAATCCTGTCGACGATATCCTTCGGCGTGCCGGCCGGAACCATGAAGCCGAACCACCCGGTGTTTTCAAAGCCGGCGAGGCCCGCCTCGATGGCCGTGGGCACGTTGGGAAGCATCTTGGAGCGTTCGCGGCTCGTCACCGCCAGCGCCCGCAGACGGCCATCGTTCACGAAAGCCGAGGCTGCGGCGATGTTGCCGACGATCAGCTCGATCTGCCCGCCCACGAGGTCCGTGTAGGCGAGGGCCTCGCCCTTGTAAGGCACGTGCTTGATGTCGATACCGGCGGCGTCGGCGAAATTCTCTCCCGCCATGTGCACCTGGCTGCCCTGGCCCGCGGAACCGAAGTTCAGGTCCCCCGGCTTCGCCTTGGCGAGCGCGATCAGTTCCTTCAGCGTGTTGGCCTGCACCTTCGGGTTCACGGCAATGAGCATCGGTCCGCTGGCGAGGTTGGTGACCGGGATCAGGTCCTTGGCCGGGTCGAAGCCCATGCTTTTGTAGATGTGCGGGTTCACGGTCACCACGCTGCCCGAAGGCAGGAAGATCGTGTGGCCATCGGGCGCCGCTTTCGCCGCCGCCACGCCGCCGATGTTGCCCCCTGCGCCGGCGCGGTTTTCGACGATGACGTTCTGGCCCCACATCGCCGAGAGCTTCTGCGCCATGAGTCGCCCCACGATGTCGGTGGTGCCCCCGGCCGCGAACGGGACGATGATGGTTACCGTCTTCGTGGGCCACGCCCCCTGCGCAAGCGCGAACGCCGGAAAGGTTGCGAGGGCGGCGATCGCGCCGCGAAGGAGCACGCGCCGAAGGCCGGCGCCCAGACCGATTCCGTTGCTCATGACATTTCCTCCGTTGGGGGTTGTTGTGCGGACTATTTTGTCACGGCCACGCCCGAAAGCCCGCCAATCACCGCGCGAGCGCCAGGGCAAACGCGAGACCGGCCACGACCCCGACGCCCGCCGTGCCGGCGATCCAGTTCTTGCGCAGGCCGGTGCCGCTGCCGAATTCGATGAGGAGCAAGCGCACGCCACCCATCATGTGCAGGCCCAGGAGAACCACCAACCCCCACTCGGCGAACTTGAAGAGCGGCTGGTCCGTCGCGCGCAGGAAATCCTCGAGGGCATCGGCCCCCGTGAGGGCCTGGCCCAGCGCCCAGAAATGCACGGGCAGGAACAGCGCGAGGCCCAGGCCGGACAGGCGATGCGCCAGAAAGGCCCAGTACGCCGGATGCTGCCGAGCGCGGAAATCTCCGGGCCGTCTCAAGCGGTAACCCCGTAAACCGCCCGAAGCCCCATCACCAGGATGACTGACGCCACTGCCCACGCGAGGGCACGCGCCGCGCGGGGCCCGAAGCGAAACCACTCGCGAGCAATGTTCTCGACGCCGACGGGCACATGCACCGCGCAGGCGAGGACGAAGACCGAATAGAACCCCGCAAAGATCAGGTTGCCGCGCGTACGACCGAGGATTTCGCCCGCCGTGAGCCCACCCTGCACCGCGTAGATGATGGTCGCAAGGTGCACCACCACGCAGACCGCCAGCACCATGGCGCTGATGCGCGAGGCGTACCAGCGCCGCGCTTCGGAAACCGCGTCACTCACAGCTTGCCCCGGATGGCGGCGCGCCCGGCGAGTCGCTTCAGGCCTGCAATCGACACGGTAGGCTGCAACTGCTTGGGGCAGCGCTCGGTGCACGAGCCTTGCGTGTGGCACGCATGACAGCCCACGTCGCCCGCCACTGCGCGCAGGCGCTCGCGCTGCGCCACGTCGCGCACGTCATTCGCGAGCGTCCAGGCGCGATTCAACGCCGCGGGCCCCAGAAACTCCGGCCGCCACTCGACCACGTCGCAGGACGCGTAGCAAACACCGCAGCCGATGCACTCGATGCCAGCGTTGGCCGCCTGACGCTCGGCCGACTCCGGCGACACGGTGGCGAACGGCTCGTGCCGAGTGGCCGAGCCCTGAAACTGCCCCCTCGCGCGCGCCCACTTGTCGAAGAACTCGCTCATGTCAGTAGCGAGATCCTTGATCACGGGCAGGTTCGCAAGGGGCGCGATTTCCAGCGTGTCGCCGTCCGCTACTTTTGCCACGTGAGTGCGGCAGGTCCAGCGCGGCCTGCCGTTGACCGTCATGGCGCAGGAGCCACACATGCCGACTCGGCAGGCGTAGCGATAACTCAACGTAGGCTCGAGGTGGCGCTGGATGTGGGTTACGACATCCAGAACCGTCTGGCTTTCCTGGCGAGGGACGTCGTACAGCGAGAACGCGCCATCCCGCGCGCCACGCCAGACGCGAACCTTCAGCAGGGCATCCATGGCTGAATTATGAGTCGGATCCGGCTGTGTGCCAATGCGCCAGGCGCTAGTCCGTGGCAGCGAAAAACATGTTCCACGAAACCCGCGTCACCCGGTAGCCGAGCCCCGAGACGAATTCGAAGAGCGGGGGGTTATCGGCATTGCATTCAAACAGCACGGGCGGAAACCCACAACGCCGCAGCGTCTCGGTGGCCCCCCTCAGCACGTGCAACTCGTTGTCTTCCACGTCAAGCTTGATGAACGACACGCCGGACAGCTGGTAACTGTCCAGCGTGCGAACCTCGACAGTCTCCTGCGCCAGCACGGCCTGCGACCCCGGGTGCAAGGTCGAGCCGCCCCCGTCCGCGCTCACGACGGACAGCGTTCGCTGCCCGGCCTGCTCCAAGCTGCCCAACGCGACGTTGTGGCACTCGACATTCCGCGCGTCGCTCAAGGCAACGCTGCCGCACAAGGCGTAGAAAGTCCGGCGCTGCGGCTCGAAGGCGTGCACCTGCGACGCATGGCGCGACAAAGACACGGCGTAAGTGCCCGTGTGCGCCCCGATATCCAGCACAACCCCTCGGCAGAATTGCTGACACCAATCGATCATGGCCGCCTCAAAGAGGCCCTGGGTGGCATAGTCCCCGACCAGCGCCTCGGGCAGCAGGTAGCAGGCCTGGCCCTCCGGATTGAGCAGGCGCTGGCGCACGCGCTCCCGAACCTCGTCTTCGCGGGGTTTGAGCAGGACAACGTAACGGGTTTCGTGGGCCATATCGACGCCTTTGACGGTCTTGCCCGCCAGGCTCCGACCGCAGCTTGCCTCGGAGCCTGATTGCGGCCTGATTATGGGTTTCCCCCGCTGTGCGCGCCACCGCCACCCCCCGTACAGCCTCGGATGCCGTGCTACCCTCGCCGCGCCGCGCGCCGCCATGCAGACCACGCTACTCATCCTGCCGAACTTCGTGCTGATCCTGGCCGGCCTCGCGCTTGCACGGCGCTTCGGCTTTGGCAGCGATTTCTGGGCAGGCCTCGAGAAGCTCGTCTATTTCGTGCTCTTTCCGGCGCTGCTCTTCCGAACACTCGCGCTCGCCACGCTTGACCTGGCTTCCGTCGCCACCATGCTTGCCTGCGGCGCGGGTATCACCGTGCTGGCCATGGGGCTCTCGGCGCTCGCGAGGCCCCTCTTCGGGGCCAACCCGCGAACCGCGGCGTCGTGTTTCCAGTGCGCGTTCCGCTTCAACTCCTACATCGGCCTCGCCGTGGCAGGCACCGTCTACGGCGCGCCCGGGCTCGCGCTGACCGCCCTGATTTTCGGCGCCATGATCCCGATGGTGAATGTCGCTGCCGTTTCGATGCTGGCGGCGCATTCACGGGCGAACCCGTGGGCTGAACTTGCCCGCAACCCGTTGGTGCTCTCCACCGTCGGGGGCCTCGTCTGGGGCCAACTTGGCCTGCCGCTGCCGCGCTTTGCCGACCAGACGCTCAACCTCCTGGGGCAGTCGGCGCTGCCGGCGGGGCTCCTGGCCGTGGGCGCCGCCTTGCGCATCGAGGGCATGGGCGAGAAGCCGCTCGTGCATGGCTGGTGGCTTGCGATCAAATTGGTGCTGATGCCTGCGGGCGCGATCGCCTGCGCTCATTTTTTTGTGCTGCCGCCCAACGAAGCGGGCGCGCTGGTCGTCTGGGCCGCCTTGCCCACGGCAGCAAGCGCCTACATCCTCGCCGTCCGGATGGGCGGTGACGGGCCAGCAGTCGCGGCGCAGATCACGGCGAGCACGCTCCTGTCGATGCTGACGCTCCCCGTCTGGATCGCGCTCATCGTCTGAGGAAGCCGCGCCGGAAATGCAAAGGGCCGCCCGCAGGCGGCCCTTTGGTGCGAGCTGAACCGAGGCTTAGCCTGCGGCGGGCTCTTCCGGCGGCAGCACGTCGCGCTCGGCCACCGCGGCGAGCTTTTCGCGAATGCGCGCGCTCTTGCCGGAACGGTTGCGGAGGTAATAGAGCTTCGCGCGACGCACGTCGCCGCGGCGCTTGACCTCGATGGAGGCCACGGCCGGCGAATACGTCTGGAAGGTGCGCTCCACGCCTTCGCCGCTGGAGATCTTGCGCACGATGAAGGAGCTGTTGAGCCCCTTGTTGCGCTTGGCGATCACCACGCCCTCATACGCCTGCTCGCGCTTCTTGTCGCCCTCGACCACCTGCACCTTGACGATCACCGTGTCGCCGGGGGCGAACTCCGGGATCTTGCGGCCCAGGCGGGCGATTTCCTCTTGCTCGAGTTTCTGGATCAGGTTCATTGCGTTTCCTTTCCTGTCGGTCCGGCCTTCCGGCCTTTCATGCAGAGCAGCCCTCGGGCTGGTGCATGCAGTTTGTCGTTGGGTGCTACGCCTGCTGCTGTGCTGCCTGCTGCTCGCGACGGATCTCCTCGAGAAGCGCCGCGTCCTGCGAATTCCACTGCTTTCCCGCCACGAGGTCCGGCCGTCGCGCGAGCGTTCGCGCCAGCGCCTGCTTGCGACGCCACCGCGCAACCTTGGCGTGGTCGCCCGAGAGCAAGACCTCCGGCACCCTGCTGCCTTCCCACTCTTCCGGCCGCGTGTAGTGCGGCCAATCGAGCAGCCCATCCGCGAAGGATTCCTCCTGCGCGCTCGCCGAATCGTTGAGGCTCCCCGGGAGGAGCCGGATCACGGCGTCCATCACCACCATCGCCGGCAGCTCGCCACCGGAGGTGACGTAATCGCCGATCGACACTTCCCGGTGCACGTGGCGCTCGATCAGCCGCTCGTCCACCCCTTCGTAACGCCCGGCCACCAGCACAAAGCCCGGCAACTGCGCAAACTCCCTTGCCACCGCGTCCGTGAAGCGCTCGCCCTGGGGCGAGAGCAGCACCACGGGTGGGCTTCCCACCCCCGCCTCACGCTGGCGAGCCACGGCCGAGGCGATGCAACTTGCCAACGGGCCCGGAATCATGACCATTCCCGGCCCGCCACCGTACGGCCGGTCGTCGACCGTGCGGTGCGGGTCGCTCACGAAATCCCTCGGGTTCCACGCACGGAAGGAGAATGCCCCCTCCTCCAGAGCGCGCCGCGTGATGCCATGGCGCGTGAGCGCTTCGAACATTTCCGGGAACAGCGTGACGACGTCGACCTGGAGGCTCATGCGCCGTCTTCCGTTTCCCAATCGACCGTGATGCAGCGTGACTCCCGGTCGACCGACTTCACGTAATCGTCGACGAACGGGATCAGATGCTCCCGATCGCCTTTCACCACCAGCACGTCGGCTCCGCCGGCGCGCAACAATTCAGTCACTTCCCCGAGGCGATGGCCTCGGCGGTCCACCACCGCAAGCCCCACCAGGTCCACCCAGTAGTGCTCGCCTTCGCCTGGCTCGCCCAGATCCTCCCGCGTGACCGCGACATCGGATCCCCGTAACACCTCGGCCGCCGTTCGGTCATCAACCCCGACGAGCTTGGCGCTCACCCCCGCCGGGCGCACCCGGAATTCCTCCAGCACCGCGGCTCGCCACCCTTCCGGGCGCTGGACCCACCACCGGGGATGGGCTGCGAGCCCGTCGGGCAATTCGGTAAAGACCTTGAGCTTCACCCAGCCCTGTATCCCGAAGGCACCGGTGATGCGGGCCATCACCACCAATTGCGAGGCGTCGCCCGTGAAGGCGGCGCCCGCGGAATTACTTGGCGGCGGCCTGGGGCTTGGCGGCGAGTTGCGCCTTGCCACGCTTGATGAGCTTCTTCACGGCATCCGACGGCTGCGCGCCCTGGCCCACCCAGTGCGCGACCCGATCCAGCGACAGCTGGAACGCGGCTTCGTGCTCGGCGGCCTTGGGGTTGTAGAAGCCGATACGCTCGATGAAGCGCCCGTCGCGCGGCATGCGCGAATCGGCAACGACGATGCTGTAGAAGGGGCGGTTCTTGGCGCCGCCGCGGGACATGCGAATAACGACCATCTTCGTGGCTCCTTTGCCCGTTGAGAACGGGAAACATGGCGCCGCCCGAAAGGCAGCACCGGTGAAAAGCCTGCAATTATAAGGGCTTAGCCCCGCGGGGCGCAACCCGCCCCCGTACGGGGTCAGCCGAGCCCGGGAAGCCGCCCCTTGAGGCCCCGCATCATCTTGGCCAGGCCCCCGCCGCGCATCATTTTCATCATCTTCTGCATCTGCTCGAACTGGTTGAGCAGGCGGTTGACCTCCTGCACCTGGACGCCGGCGCCGGCCGCGATTCGCCGCTTGCGCGAGGCCTTGATGAGGTCGGGCTTGCGCCGCTCGAGCGGGGTCATGGAATCGATGATGCCGCCCAGGCGCTTCATGGCCTTGGCCTGCGCATCGGGCGCCTGCGCGGCAGCCTGGGCCAGTTGCGCCGGGAGCTTGTCCATCATTCCGGCGAGCCCGCCCATCTTGTTCAGCTGTCGCAACTGGTCGCGAAAATCCTCCAGGTCGAAGCCCTTGCCCTTCTGGATTTTCTCCGCGAGCCGCTTCGCCTCGCCCTCGTCAACCGTGCGGCGCGCCTCCTCGACAAGCGACAGGATGTCGCCCATGCCTAGGATGCGCGAGGCCATGCGTTCCGGGTGGAACGGCTCCAGTCCGTCGATCTTCTCGGACACGCCGGCGAACTTGATCGGCGCGCCGGTGACCTCGCGAACCGAAAGCGCCGCTCCGCCACGCGCGTCGCCGTCGAGCTTGGTGAGCACCACGCCGGTGAGCGGCAGCGCCTCAC
>JAFMJY010000068.1 GCA_017853245.1 Burkholderiales bacterium
TGACGCAATTGAGCGTGGGCCTGCAGCTCGGCGGCCAGGCATTCAGCCAGATCATCTTCTTCGAGGACGCCCGCGCGCTGAAGGAATTCACCAGCGGCAATTTCGAGTTCGGCGCCGAAGCTTCTGCCGTGGCCATCACGGCGGCAGCCAGCGCGCAGGCGGGCACGGCGGGCGCCTCGGCTGGGGCGAGCGGCGGCAAGAACGACGCCACCACCACGGGCAAGTACTACCGCGGCATGGCCACCTTCACCATCGCCAAGGGCGGGCTCATGTATCAGGCGGCGATCGGCGGCCAGAAGTTTTCGTACAAGGCGCGCTAAGCCCGAAGCATCGCCGTTCCCGGCGGCGCCCGGGTTCGTTGCCGACGCGCTCGATTCAAAGGGACTGCTTGCCTCGCAAAACGGGCGCATTGCCGTTGGCTGGTTGGTGGTCGAGGATCTGGTGATGGTGCTGGCGCTGGTACTGCTGCCCGCTGCGGCCGGATTGCTCGGCGCTGGCGCAGGGGCCGCCCCGGTCGCGGGCGCAAGCCGGGGCTGGGCAGTCGCCGCCACGCTGGGCAAGGTCGCTGCCTTCGTGGCGGTGATGCTCGTGGTTGGGCGTCGCCTGCTGCCGAGGGCGTTGCGCTGGGTGGCACGCACCGGCTCACGGGAGCTCTTCACGCTCGCGGTCATCGCTGGAAAGGGCTCCTAGTCGGTTGTCCCTTCCCGGGCCGAGACCGCCTGGCGCAACGAGGGCGCATAGCCGGAGCCGCCGTCTTTCGGGATCAACCCGGCGCGGCGCAGTTTTTCCAGCACTCGCGGGTTGGCCTCGCAGAATCGCACCTCGACGCCGCGCTCGCGCAGCCGGCGCACGACCTCCTCGAGCATGCGAATACCCGTCATGTCCGCGAAGGGGACGCTGCGCAGCCGGATGACGGCCTGGCCAGGGCCCGCGGGCGTGGCGAGCAACACCTGCTGCAACTTGTCGACGGCGCCAAAAAACAGGGGGCCGGCAATCTCGAAGACCCGCACGCCCTCTGGCAGCGTGCCGACACCCTCAGTCGATAGCGCCTCCGTATCGGCCGCCTGCACATCCACCGACTCCGCCATGCGCTTCAGAAAGTGCAGGATGGCAAGGATCACTCCGACGTTGACGGCAACCACCAGGTCGACGAACACCGTCAGCAGGAATGTGATGAGGAGCACCGCGCGGTCCGCCAAGGGCGCCCGACGCAGCATTCCTGCCACCCCTTTGAGATCGCTCATGTTCCAGGCGACGACGAAGAGGATTGCGGAGAGCGCCGCGAGAGGGATCTGGGCAGCGAGCGGCGCGGCCACAAGAAGCACGGCAACCAGCGTGGCAGCGTGCACGACGCCGCAAACGGGACTGGTGGCGCCGTTGCGGATGCCTGTGGCGGTGCGGGCGATGGCGCCCGTGGCGGCGAACCCCCCGAAGAGCGGCGCGGCGATGTTGGCGATGCCCTGCCCCACCAGCTCCTGGTTGGGCTCATGCCGGGTGCCGGCCATTCCATCCGCGACCGACGCGGAGAGCAACGATTCAATGGCGCCCAGCATCGCGATCGTGAAGGCCGGGCCGATCAGGGTGAGGACTTGGGGCAGCGTGATTTCCGGCCAAGTGAAGGACGGAATGCCGAGGGGAATCCCGCCGAAGGCGCTCCCGATGGTTGCCACGCCGGGCAAGTCAACCAGCGCCTGCACGACGGTAGCGACGACCATTGCCACGAGTGGCCCGGGCACTCGCTTCAACCCGGGGACCCGCGGCGCGACCACCAGCAGGGCAAGGCTGCCGGCACCCAAGGCGATGGTGGCGCCGTGCGCCTGGGGCAGGGCCTGCACCAGGTTCCAGACCTTCTCGTGAAAGGCTGCGCCGCCCACCTCGGGAAGGCCGAGAAAGTCCCGCCATTGGCTCACGAAGATGATCACGCCGATGCCGGCGGTGAAGCCGGCGATGACCGGCAGGGGGATGAAGCGGATCACGCCACCGAGCCGCGCGAGCCCCATTCCCAACAGCATCACGCCGGCGAGCAGCGTCGCCACCTGCAAGCCGCCGATGCCGTGGGTCGCCGTGATGCCAGCCAGCAAGGCGATGAAGGCACCAGTGGGGCCTGCGATCTGCACTCGGCTGCCACCGAGCAGCGACACCAGGACGCCCGCGACGATCGCGGTGTAGAGGCCCTGTTCCGGCCGAGCGCCCGAGGCGATGGCGAACGCCATGGACAGCGGCAACGCCACGACGCCAACGACGACCCCGGCCAGGATGTTGGGGAGCCAGTGGGCACGGGCGTAGAGGCCGGCGCGGCGCGCTTCGAAAAGGGCAATCACTGGGCCCAGTATCCCTCCGCCCCTCGCGGGTGGCAAACCCGGGCCGCCCAGTCACCAGACGGTAGAATTGGCGCCTGCCCAGCTGGACCTCAACGTGATTGACGTCATCATCCCCGTCTACCGGGGGCTCGCCCCCACGCGCCGGTGCCTTGAGAGCGTGCTGGAAAGCCATGTAGACGTCCCCCACGAAGTGATCGTCATCGACGACGCGAGCCCCGAGCCCGACATCAGCGCCTGGCTGAAGCAGCTCTCTGAAGCCGGGCGTATCACCCTCGTCACCCACGCGTCGAACGCGGGCTTCGTCGCCTCGGCGAACGAAGGGATGGGTATGCACCCGGATCGGGATGTCGTCCTGCTCAACAGTGACACGGAGGTCGCCGACGGCTGGCTGGACGGTCTCGCTGCATGTGCCGCGCGCGAGTCTGGAGTCGGCACCGTCACGCCTTTCTCGAATAACGCGACGATCTGCAGTTATCCGCACTACCCGGATGGGGGGCCCATGCCCAACGACTGCACGGTTGAGCAGATGGCGCGCCTCCTCTCGGACGTGAACGCTGGTCTCTCGGTTGAAATCCCGACCGGCGTTGGCTTTTGTCTTTTCATCCGACGCGCTTGCCTGAACGACATCGGCGCATTCGACGAAGCGGCCTTTGGCAAGGGGTACGGCGAAGAGGTGGATTTCTGCCTGCGGGCGAGTCGAGGCGGCTGGCGGCACTATCTGGCAGCCGACGTCTTCGTGTTCCACGAAGGCAGCGTCTCCTTCACCCCGGAAGCGGCGAGCGAGCGCAAACGCGAGGCGCAGAAGATCGTCGACGAGCGCTTCCCCGGCTTTCGCGAGCCACTGGCGACCTTCTTCCAGCGCGACCCTGCACGCCTTGCGCGTCGGCAGGCCGGGCTTGCGAGGCTCCGGGCGTCCCACCGGCCGAAGCTCCTGTTTCTCACTCACGGCTGGGGCGGTGGGGTCGCCCGCCACATCGACGACATCATCGGGATAGTCTCAGACGCAGCCTCCGTGCTGCTGCTGAGGCCGGGCCAGCCCGGAGGCCCCGAGGGTGTGCAACTGTCATGGGTGAATGCGGACGACACCTGGGAAGCGTTCTTCCCCATCCCTGGCGGCTGGGGCGACTTGATCACGACGCTTCGAGGAATTGGCGTGGCGCGCGTTCACCTGCACCACACTCACCGGCTACCGGAGGCTGCCCTGTCTCTTGCCACAGCGCTCGGCGCTCCGCTCGACGTGACCCTGCATGACTACCTCACGGTCTGCCCACAGCACAACCTTGCGGATGCCTCCGGGCGGTATTGTGGCGAACCCGACGCGAACGGCTGCAACCGCTGCATCGCTGAGCGGCCGCACGCATGGGACACCGACATCGCCGCGTGGCGGTCACGGTGGGGAGCGTTGATGCGCAGCGCCGACCGAATCTGGGCACCCTCCCACGACCTGGCTCGCCGGCTGCGCCAATACCATCCCGCGGTCAATATCGAGGTCATGCCACACCCAGAAGCCCCAAGTCCCCGAGTCTCCCCACCAACTCGCGTGTTGGTTCCCGGAGGGCTGTCACCGATCAAGGGCCTTGAAACGGTCTCGCGATGCGCGACCGATGCCTCGGCGCGCAGGTTGCCGATCTTTTTCCGAGTACTGGGGCACCTTGCGGCGGCTGTTCCTGTCTGGCCCGAGGTCCCTCTGTCGGTGAGCGGCACGTACCCGGAAGGGCGCCTCCCCGAGTTGATCGCACTCGAGCGTGGCGATGTCGTTTTTCTCGCTTCGCAGGTGCCCGAGAGCTACTCGTACACCCTCACCGCAGCGCTGGAGTCCGGGTTGCCCATCGTCGCCATGGGACACGGCGCCTTCGTGGAGCGGCTTGAGGGCCGAGCCATGGCGACGCTGCTGCCGCCCGGAAGCTCGCCGGCCGAGATCAATGCCGCGTTGCTTCACGCTTCAGCGCAGGCTGCCATTCCATGACGCCCGACGCCTACCGCAAGGCTTACCTCGCGCCACTGCACCCCGCCCGGCCAGCCGGGCCGCTCCCCCATCTGCCCGAGGCTGCGTGGTTCATCCCGCAGGGTGGCAGGGCCACACTCCAGCAGCTCTACGCGGCGGGCGTTCAGTGCGGGCATGGAGAATCGGCAATAGAGCTTGGCAACCGAATCTGCGAGTTACCGGACCTCAAGAGCCGGACGGAACCCGTTGAGGCAGAGCTTGAGTTGGCCCGGAAGGCGCAGGCGGATCTGCAGGCAACAACTGCAACATTGACAGCAGATCTCGACCGCAGCCGCACGGAGCTGAAGCTGGCGCAGGCGTTGGCAACCGAACGAGCGGCTGCTCTCGATGAGCTGAGCACAGGCCTTAGCGACCGAACGGCGGAGCTTGACCAGGCCCGTGCCCGGATCGGGGAGCTGGAAGGAAGCACCTTCTGGCGCCTTACGAAGCCGCTCCGATACGTTGCCCATCGCCTGAAGCAGGCTTGGCGCTTTCTACGGCGGCTGCCCCCCCGACTCGTCACCGCCCGCCAGATTCTGCTCACGGCGGGGCCCGTGGAGCTGGCGCGTCGTGTTCGGGCCAAATGGAGTGCGCTGCAGGCAAGCCCCGTCCCGGTCGCGATGCCCGCCTCCAGAGTGGCAACAGGCGTCGGGCCTTTGGCATTTCCGGCCTCGGACGATCCGCTTGTGTCCGTGATTGTTCCCGCCTACGGGGAGCCCCTGTTCACGTTCTCATGCCTTCAGTCCGTAGCGGCCCAGTCCGGCGACCATGGGCTCGAGGCCATCGTGATGGACGACTGCTCACCCCGGGCCTTGCGTGACGAGATGCCACAGGTAAGGGGCGTTCGCTTCGAGCGAAATGAGGCCAACCTGGGCTTTCTTCGTAACGCGAACCGCGGCGCGGCGTTAGCACGGGGCCGTTATCTCCTGTTCGTGAACAACGATGCCCAGCTCGCGCCTGACGCCGTTTCTGCATTGCTGCGCGTGTTCGCCAATCGTTCTGACGCAGGGGTGGTGGGCGCAAAGCTGCTGTTCCCTGACGGCAAGCTTCAGGAAGCCGGCGGCATTGTCTGGTCAGATGCCTCCGCATGGAACGACGGCCGCGGCCAAGACCCGCGGCGGCCTGAGTTCAACTTTCTGCGCGAAGCCGACTACGTGTCAGGGGCTGCCCTGATGATCCCACGCGAACTCTTCCTCTCGCTCGGCGGCTTTGACGAGCGCTACTTGCCCGCCTACTGTGAGGATGCGGATCTTTGTTTCCGCGTGCGCGAGGCCGGGCGCACAGTCTGGTACCAACCCGCCGCCGAAGCCATTCATCACGAGGGCATCTCCCATGGCACCGATGAGTCGGTCGGCATCAAGCGTCATCAGGTTCTTAATCGCGAGCGATTCCGAGAGCGCTGGACTCGCACGCTCTCCTCTCATCGCGCCAATGGGGTCCGCGTTCGGCTCGAGCGCACGCGCAAGGCGAAGGGTCGCATCCTGTTGGTAGAGGCTTGCATCCCTACTCCTGACCAGGACTCTGGCTCAGTCCGCTGCCTGCGTACGATGCAGGTGCTGCAAGCAATGGGCTACCACGTGACGCTGGTCGCGGATAACCTGGAGTACCAGCCGCAGTGGACTCCGCGCCTTCAACAAGAGGGCTTCGAGGTCCTTCACCACCCCTACCCCGATCGGATCGAGTCCCACCTTGCGGAGCATGGGTGTGACTACGACGCAGTCATCCTCACGCGCCACTACATTGCCGTGAAGTATCTCGACACTGTCCGTCGTCACGCCCCGCAGGCGCTGCTGATCTTCGACACTGTCGACCTTCACTTTCTGCGCGGCCAGCGCCTGGCAGAGCTGGAATCCAGCGCCACCCTTGCCCGGGGCGCCGATGAGGTGCGCAAACAGGAGCTGGCTTGCATTCGCGCTGCAGACGTGACCTGGGTAGTCAGCCCGGTCGAACAAGCCGTCCTTGCCGTTGAAGCGCCTGATGCCAAGGTCATTGTGCATACGAACATCCATGACCCCTCCCCGTCCCCAACGCCCTGGGCCGAGAGAGAGGGAATCCTGTTTGTGGGCGGGTATCGTCACCCGCCCAATATCGACGCTGCAACCTTTTACGCAGAGCAGATCGTCCCTTACCTGAGGGAGCTCCTTCCCGGCGTGACCTCATACCTCGCTGGCAGCAACGCGCCAGCAAGCCTCACCAAGCTGGCTGGCCCGGGTGTGGAGTTCCTCGGCTTTGTGCCGGACATCGAGGCTTGGCTGAAGCGTGTTCGGCTTAGCGTCTCGCCATTGCGCTACGGCGCTGGCGTGAAGGGCAAGGTGAATCAGAGCATGGCGCTGGGGGTTCCGGTGGTGGCGACGTCAGCCTCGGTCGAGGGCATGTACCTGGAGCCTGACCGCGAGGTGATTGTGGCCGACGAGCCACGGGCCTTTGCAGAGGCTGTGGCGCGCGTGTACCAGGACCCGGCGATCTGGAACCGGCTGTCGGAGGGAGGTATGGCCAATATTGGGCGGCACTTCTCTCGCCAGGTAGCTCGCGACGCCCTCGCCCGCACGCTTGCTTGTCGCGAGTCGCTGCGTAAGGGATGAGGGGCATTCCCTTGCGCGCCACTCTGCGCGTGCTGACGGGCCTTGCGCTAGTCGCCTTCTTCTTCGCGCACGAGGCTGAGTGGATCTCCATCCGGTTTCTACACCAGCTGGAGCTGTGGTCCTACGACGCGCGGCTGCGCTTCGCGCTTCCCCAGGAGCCCGAGTCACGGGTGGTGATCGTCGACATCGACGAGAAGAGCCTGAACGCGGAGGGGCGCTTTCCGTGGCCCCGCGAGCGCCTGGCGGAGCTCGTGCGCCAGCTCTTCGAGCGGCATGACGTGGCCGTGGCCGCGTTCGACATGGCGCTACCCGAACCGGACCGCAGCTCCGGCCTGCCGGTTCTGGAGGCGCTCGCCGCCAACGAGCTGAGTGGAAACCGGCCATTTCTACGGTTTCTTGAGGGCTCGAGAGCCTCCCTCAACTACGACCAGCTCCTGGCGGAGCAGCTGGCGAAATGGCCCGTGGTCCTCGGCGTGGCCTTTGGTGGCAAGACCGATGAATCCGGGGTCCTGCCGGAACCCGCCTTCGCCGCCGCCGACCTTGGGGATGCCCACTACCCGGTGTACGTGGCAACGGGCTTCAGCGGGAACCTGCCCCTGCTACAGGAGGCCGCCGTCACGGCGGGGCATTTGTATCCGGCGCTCGACATCGACGGAACAACGCGTCGAGTGCCTGCGTTCCTGAGGCATGGCGACGGCTATTACGAGTCGCTCTCCCTCGCCACGCTCCGTACCTATCTCGGCGACGCCAGGATGAAAGTCATTGTCGACGAACCCACGGGCCGCGGAGAGTTCAAGCAGGGCTGGATGCGCGCCATCGAGATTGACGGCAAGCGAATCCCCCTGGATCGCAGCATGAGCGTGTTGGTGCCTTTCCGCGCCCCCGGCAGCATCGAGTACGTTTCAGCCACGGATGTGATCCGCGGCAACCTGCCGGCCGATGCGCTCGAGCGCCGGATCGCCATGATTGGCACGTCCGCCCAGGGGCTCGTCGACCTGCGCTCCACACCTGTTCGCAAGGACCTACCGGGCGTGGAGGTGCACGCCTCTCTCCTGGTTGGCATGCTCAACGGCACGCTCAAGAGCCGGCCGCCGGAGGCAGTGGGCTTCACTGTCAGCGCCATCCTGCTTCTGGGGCTACCCTTGGCATTCCTTCTGCCTCGCCTCTCGGCCCTTGGCGCCACGGTGGCCACCTTCACCTTGGTGTCGGCGGTCTTCGCGGGGAATCTCTATCTCTGGGAGTCTCGCAACTGGGTGCTGCCGCTCGCACCGTTGCTCTTGATGCTGCTGCTCCTCTACGTCCTCAATGTCATCTACGGCTTTTTCTTCGAGACGCGCGCCCGCCGCCTGATCACGAGCCTCTTCGGTACCTACGTGCCGTCAGCGCTCGTGAGCGAGATGGCGAAGAATCCCGACGACTATTCGATGAAGGGCGAGAGCCGGGAGATGACGGTTCTCTTCTCCGATGTGCGCGACTTCACCGCCATCTCCGAAGGCCTCCCCCCGGAGAGCCTGAAGGAGCTCATGAACACCTATCTCACCGCCATGACGGAGGAGATCCACTCAAGCCGTGGAACGATCGACAAGTACATCGGCGACGCCATCATGTCCTTCTGGGGAGCGCCCCTCCCCGACCCCGAGCACGCTTCCCACGCGATCACTGCCGCCCTGGCCATGCAGCGGCGCATTCGCTCGCTCGACGGAAGTTTTGCCAGCCGTGGCTGGCCGGCCCTGCACATTGGCATCGGGCTCAATACCGGAACCATGAGCGTGGGCGACATGGGCTCGGCCTTTCGTCGCTCTTATACCGTCCTGGGCGACAGCGTGAACCTGGCCGCTCGCCTGGAAGGGCTGACGAAGGAATACGGCGTAGGCATCCTCGTGTCCGAGCACGTGGCCAAGGCCGCGCCAGGTTTTGATTACCGTGAGATCGATCGCGTGCGGGTGAAGGGAAAGCAGCAAGCGGTCACGATCTGCGAGCCACTGGGTCGCACGGGCGAGACGGATGGCGAGACGCTGAGGCGGGCGACGTTGATGGCGGGCGCCCTGGAGGCCTTTCGCCAATGCCGGTGGGACCTCGCGCAGTCGACATTCGAATCGCTTGCCCGCGTATCAGCAGACTCCAAGCTCGCCTCGCTATACCTCGGCCGCATCACTCACCTCCGCCAGCACCCCCCTCCCGAAGGCTGGGACGGAGTCACAAACTTCACGACCAAATGATCCCTGAATCTTCCGTCACGGCTGGGCCCACCTACCCCTTCGACGAGGCGCTTCCCGCGCCCGGCGAGGCTATCGAAGTTCGGCCTGGCGTGCACTGGCTGCGGATGCCGCTGCCTTTCGCGCTCGACCACATCAACCTCTGGCTTGTGGCGGATGGCGACGGATGGGTGATCGTCGACACGGGCCTCGGAACCTCAACCACACGAGAACTCTGGGATCGCCTGTTCGCCAACACGCTTCGCGGCAGGCCCGTGACGCGGATCATCGTCACGCACTACCACCCGGACCACGCTGGCAACGCTGGATGGCTTGCCGCAAAAACTGGCGCGCCAGTTTGCATGACCACAGGGGAATTCCTCACTGCGCATGCTGTCCGCGACGACGCCGCAGGCCACGACAATACGAACGCGGCCGAGTTCTACCGCAGCAATGGCCTGCCCCTGGACAGCGAAGGCCAGCCCGGGATGCTCAGCAACTCCTACCGCCGCGGGGTTCCCGAGCTACCCACGCGCTATCAACGCCTCATGGATGGTGATCGGGTGACGATAGGCGGCCACGAGTGGCGGGTGATCTGCGTCTTCGGGCACGCGCCGGAGCAGGCCACGCTATTTTGCGAGTCACTGGGGTTGTTCATCTCGGGCGACCAGGTGCTGCCTCGCATCACGACCAACGTCGGCGTCTGGGGAAACCAGCCAGATGCCAACCCGCTTGCTCATTACCTGGGTTCTCTTGAGCGCCTGGCGTCCCTTCCGCCTCACCTGCGCGTGTTGCCCTCGCACGACCGGGTATTCGAGGGCCTTCACGACCGGCTCGCACAGCTACACCGGCACCACGAGGACCGGCTGGCAAAGCTGCTCACGGCCTGCGATATGCCTCGCTCGGCGCGCGACGTGCTCGACGTGCTGTTCCGCCGCAAGTTGGACGATCATCAGATGCGCTTTGCCATGGCGGAGGCCGTGGCCCACCTCCACCTCCTGCACGCGCAGGGACGCCTCACGCGAATCGAGGAAGGTGGCGTTCGCCGCTACCAACGAGCTTAGCAGTGCACCGGCCCGGTGAAGGCTAAACTGGGCGCCTCGATGGAGATGCCCATGCCCCTCATGTCCCGCTGCCTCCCCCTTTTTTTTGCTGCGTGCGCATGGCTGCCCGCAGCATCAGCGGCCCAGACGGCCGTCACCGTCTACTCCAGCGCCCAGCCCGGCTCGCTCTCGCCTCAGACCTTTCGCTCAGGTGGTGAAGGCGCGTCTGTGCCGGGTTATGCGCTGATTCGGGAAGACCGGCGCTTCGACTTGCAGCCCGGCCGCAACAGCTTGCGCGTGCCAGACGTGCCCGCGCAGATCGACCCCACCACCGTTTCCTTCACCTCGCTCACGGACCCTGCGGGCACGCGCGTGCTCGACCAGAGCTTCGAGTTCGACCTCACCAGCACCCAAAAGCTGCTCACGCGCTACCTCGATCGCGAGGTCACGGTGGAGCAGCCCCGCGGCAGTAGCGTGGGCACGTTCACGGGCACGCTCGTGGGCACCAGCGGCGGCCTCACGTTGCGCGCGCCAGATGGCTCCGTGCGGGTGGTCAACAACCACAGCGGCCTGCTGCTGCCAAGCCTGCCCGGGGGCCTCATCAGCAAGCCCACGCTCGTGTGGAACATCGACTCAAAAACAGGCGGCGCCCAGACGGCGCGGCTCGCTTACCAGACGGGCGGCATGGCGTGGTGGACGGACTACAACGCCACCCTTTCGGAGCCCAAGCCGGGCACTTGCCGCCTTGGGCTCGGCGCCTGGGTGACGATCGTGAACCAGTCGGGTGCCACGTTCACGGATGCGAAGCTCAAGCTGGTCGCCGGAGATGTGCAGCGCGCCCAGCCGCGACGCGGTGTGGGAGCGCCGGCCGCCACCATGGCGATGCGCGCGATGCCCCCAGAAGACAGCTTCGAACAGAAGGCCTTCTTCGAGTACCACCTCTACACGCTCGGGCGCCCCGTGACGCTCGCCCAGAACTCGGTGAAGCAGATCGAGTTGTTTCCGACGGTTCAGGGCGTTGCCTGCGAGAAGAGGCTTTTCTACGCTGGGCAGGCGGGCGGCGGCGGGTATGGCAGCAGCCCGATCACGGACCGCGCCTTCGGCTCGCAATCGAACCGCAAGGTCGACGTGACGCTCAGCGTGAGGAACGCCAAGGCTGCCGGCCTCGGCATCCCGCTTCCTGCGGGCAAGCTGCGCGTGTCCCAGCAGGATAGTGCCGACGGGTCGCTGGAGTTCATTGGCGAGGATCTCATCGACCACACGCCCGCCGACGAGACCGTGCGCGTGAGGCTTGGCTCGGCGTTCGACGTAGTGGGGGAGCGCAAGCAAGTCGACTACCGCACCGATGGCGCTGCGCGCTGGATCGAGGAAGAAATCGAAGTGCGCGTGCGCAACCAGAAGCCCGAGGAGACGGTCTCGGTCACCATCCGGGAGAACCTTTACCGGTGGTCCAACTGGGCGATCGTGAAGAAGACGCAAGACTTCGAGAAGGTGGACTCGCGCACCATCCACTTCCCGGTGACCATTAAGCCCAAGGGCGAAGCGGTGGTGCGCTACACGGCCCGTTACAGCTGGTAGGGCTCAGTGGTGTCTGAAGCTGAGTCTGACGCTGAGTCAGGCACCCAGCGGAACGCTCAGGAGCGCGCGATGACGGCGCAGGCGATTCGCGGGCCTGCGTTACCGGCAGGCTGGGACTTGTAGTCGTCCGGGTCGCGATGGACGATCAAGCCCTTGCCGACGATGTCCGCAGCGCCGGAGCCAATTGAGAGGCCTGGAACGTCGAAACGAAATTCTGCGTTGCCGTTGGCATCCGCCTTGAGGTTGGGCATGTCGCCGGCGTGACGCTCGGCACCCGCGTGATGGCCGTGCCCCTTGCCGCCAGGATTGAAGTGGCCCCCCGTGCTCATGCCGTCCCCGGAAGAACAATCGCCCTTCTCGTGCACGTGGAATCCATGCTCGGCGTTGGGCTTGAGGCCGGAGAGACGGCCGGCAACTCGGACGGAGGTGCCGGTTTGCTGGAAGGTCACCTGGCCGCGGGCAGCGTTACCCTTGGTTGGTACCAGGTTGGCGCGCGCCGAAGGGCTCGAGCCGCCGGGCGCGGAGGCACAACCCGCCAGCGTCGCACCGGTCATCACTGCAAGGAACAGCGAGTTGCGGTGCGGCATGGCGTTTCTCCTATTTCTTGTCGGGCGCCTTGGCGGGGGCTGGCGCCGGTGCAGCAGCTATTGGGGTGGGCTTCGGAATGGGCTTGCCAGCCTTCCGCATGTTGTCCTGGTAGTTCTTGACCGAGCGGTCCGCGGCGACGGCCTGCGCGGCCTTTGCCTTCTCCGCAGCCTCTGCGTCCTTCTTCTTCTTTTCCTCGGCGGCGGCCTTGCCCTTTTCATCCAGCGGGGGCGGGGGCGGCAGCTTCGCCACCGCCATCACGGCGCCGAGGGAGAGCGTTCCGGCAACGACCAGGGGGATCAGGTTCGCGATCATGTCAGTCATCCCCCGGGGCCGGTTGCGCCGACGGCGTGACAACTTTCTCCGGGCGCTTGCCCGCCTTCACATCCTCATACCAGAGCGGGTGGTGTTCCTTCGCCCAAGTCTCGTCGACGTAGCCGGTCTTCATGGCCTTGAAGGCGCCGACCTGGCCTACCGTGCCCAGGTAGATGTGCATCGAGGCTGCAGCCATGGCGAGAACGGCTGCAACACCATGAAGGATGTTGGCGATGGCCATCAGCTCGCGCGACTGGTTCCAGTTCGGGAAGTTGAGCACGAGGCCTGTGGCGCTGAGGATCGTGCACAGGAACACCACGACGATCCAGAAAAGCATTTTCTCGCCGCCGTTGAACTTGCCGGAGGGCGGGTGCTCGCCGGTGAGAAGGCCACCTCCCTTCGCCAGCCACGTGGCGTCGTAGCTCTTCCAACGGTTCTCCTTGATGAAGAGCGTGATGAACACGACCAGCGCGAAGATGAACAGCGGGCCGACAAAGTTATGGATGTTCTTGCACGCTACCGTGAGCGCAGCGAAGGCCGCAGGCCCGATGATCGGCAGGAACAGGAACTTGCCCCAGAGAATCACGATGCCCGTGATGCCCAGCGCCACGAAGGAAAGCCCCATGGACCAGTGCGCCGTGCGCTCCACACCGGTGAAGCGCTCGATCACGCGGCCGGTGAGCGGGTCCTGAACCTTGATCGGGCCCTTGGCAACGTAGAAGAGCGTCACCAGCACCACTGGAATGAGCAGCAGGATGCCGCCGTAGAAAGTGATGGGGCCGTTGCGAATCTGGCGCCAGACGTGGCCGTAATCCTCGATGAGGACGTTCGTCTCGCGGCCGGGCACCGAGGCGTACTGCGGCTTGCCGCTCACGGCATCCCAGGACGGCGGCTTGTTCCACCCTGGCACGGCGGTGGAGCCTGCGGGCGGAACGGGCGCCGGCGCAGCAGCAGCGGCGGGCGCCGGTGCCGCGCCTGGCGCTGCGGCCGGCGCAGGTTGCTGGGCCAGGACACTGGCGCTCATGCCAAGCGCGACCAACGCGCCGGCAACCTTGAGGATCAGGCGGGACATCATGGCGTTTACCTCCGCTCTACTTCTTGTTGGGTGGGGGGATGCGGGCGTATTCGTTCTGGCGTGTGTTGCGCTCGGCAAGCGCCGCAGACCACTTGGACTTGTCGCCGTTGAAAGGGTCGTTGGCGTAGGGCGTGGTGTCTTGCTTGCCGGCGTAGGCCTTGCCCACTTCCCTGGGCGTTTCGGAGCAACCAATGGACAACAACGCCGCCGCAGCAAGCGCTGCGGCGGCCGCGCGGGCGGGGCTCATGCCTTGGCCCCGGGCTTGGCGCCGGATTTACCGTCCCCGTACGCCATCGCCCAGCCCCAGATCTCCTCCCCCTTGCCGCGCGTCGTGACTCGGGTCTTGTAGATGCCCGACAGCACGTCGCCATCGCCGGCGAGCAGCGCCTTGGTCGAGCACATTTCCGCACACGCCGGGAGCTTGCCCTCGGCGAGGCGGTTGCGACCGTACTTCTTGAACTCCTCCGCGGTGCGGTCCTTCTCCGGGCCGCCGGCGCAGAACGTGCACTTGTCCATCTTGCCACGCAGGCCGAAAGCGCCCGCCTGCGGGAACTGCGGCGCGCCGAAAGGGCACGCGTAGAAGCAGTAGCCGCAGCCGATGCAGAGGTCCTTGTCGTGCAGGACGATGCCTTCAGCGGTCTTGTAGAAGCAGTCCACCGGGCAGACGGCCATGCAGGGCGCGTCCGAGCAGTGCATGCACGCCACCGAGATGGAGCGCTCGCCGGGCTTGCCGTCGTTCACGGTCACCAGGCGGCGGCGGTTCACGCCCCAAGCCACCTCGTGCTCGTTCTTGCACGCAGTTACGCAGCCGTTGCACTCGATGCAGCGCTCGGCATCACAGATGAACTTCATACGAGCCATGGTCTGTGTCTCCTTTGGTCGGTGCCGGGCGTCAGGCGCGCTCGATCTGGCACAGGGTGGTCTTGGTTTCCTGCATCATCGTCACCGAGTCGTAGCCGTAGGTGGTGGCGGTGTTGACCGCCTCACCGCGCACGATCGGCGCGCAGCCTTCCGGGTACTTGGCAAGCAGGTCCTTGCCCTGCCACCAGCCCGAGAAGTGGAACGGGATCCAGGAGACGCCGGGGCCGACGCGTTCGGTCACCATCGCGCGCACCTTGATGCGGGCGCCGGTGGGCGTGCTCACCCAGACGTTGTCCCAGTACTT
>JAFMJY010000175.1 GCA_017853245.1 Burkholderiales bacterium
AGCGGCAAAGCTGCGTC
This sequence comes from Burkholderiales bacterium, assembly GCA_017853245.1. Lineage (GTDB taxonomy): Bacteria > Pseudomonadota > Gammaproteobacteria > Burkholderiales > Usitatibacteraceae > FEB-7. The sequence continues at coordinate 18 of JAFMJY010000175.1, forward strand.
GGGTCGACGGGCCGTCGATCGCCACGGCGGCGCGGAAGAGGTCGAGCGTCGGGCTCGGCACGCCGGAGGGCCAGGTGTCGGCTCGGGCGAAGCGGGGGGTCGTGGCGATCAGGACGAGTCGGCGGGCGATGTCCGGGCGCCGGCACGCCAGACGCATCGCCAGCATTCCGCCCAACGACCAGCCACAAAGCGTTGCGCCGACTGGGACGCAATCGGCAATCCGCGCGGCGGCCTCGTCCAAGCCCTCGAAGGATGTGGCATGCGAGCGGCCGTGGCCGGGCAGGTCGACCCGGTGCAGGCGGAAGTGCCGGGCGAGCGCATCGGCAAACGGGCCCCAGACACGGGAGTCGAATCCCCAGCCGTGCAGCAGCACCAGATCCGGGCCGGTCCCTCCCACGTCCACGTGCAGGGAACGCGTCGGGCGTGCTGCCGGAGACGGCTCACCCACCTCGGGACTCCGGCCTAACGGCGCGGCATTCGGCGAGGTCCGCGACCAATCGGTCGATGTCTTGCCGGCTGTGTGCGGCGGAGAGGGACACCCGCAGGCGCGCCGTCCCCTCGGGAACCGTCGGTGGCCGGATGGCGGGCACCCAGTGGCCTCGGTCGCCCAGCGCGTGGGCCAGAGCAACGGCGGCCTGCGACTCGCCTACGATCACCGGATGAATCGCCGTGCGGGACGGCGTGTCGATCCCAGCGGCTGCACATCCCGTTCGAAATGCGTCGATGTTGGCGTGGAGCGACTGCACCCGCTCGGGCTCGCGCTCGATGATCGCAAGCGCCGCCATGGCCGCCGCGGCCATTGCCGGCGGCAGCGCCGTGGAGAAGACGTACGTGCGCGCCCGCTGGAGCAACCACTCGATCACGTCCGCTTCCGCGGTGACGAACGCCCCATAGCCGCCGAGCGCCTTGCCGAGCGTGGCCATGCAGATGAGGCGAGGGGAGCGCACGCGCAATTCCGCCAGGGTCCCGCGACCGCCGCCAAGCACGCCGATGCCGTGGGCGTCGTCGACCACCAGCCAGGCATCGTGCTCCTCGGCGAGCCGGGCGAGGCCTGCCACGTCGGCGACATCGCCATCCATGCTGAACACGGCGTCGGTGGCGATGATTTTCGTGCGCGCCGTGCTGGCGGCGAGCATCGAAGCGAGCCTGTCGAGGCTGCCGTGCGGGTAACGCCTCAGGGTCGCGCGAGCGAGGAGGGCCCCATCGTTCAGGCACGCGTGGTTCAGCCGGTCGGCAAAGATGTCCGCCTCGCGATTGCCGAGTGCCGCAAGGATGCCGAGATTCGCCGCATAGCCGCTGCCGAATAGCAGGGCCCGGGGCGCGCCGATGAAGCGCGCGAACGCCGACTCGGCCTCGTCGTGCAGGGTCGAGTGCCCCACGACCAGAGGTGATGCGCCGGCTCCGACGCCGTAGGCCTCGATCGCGCGCGTCGCCGCCGCACGCACCTCGGGATGGTTGGCGAGCCCGAGATAGTCGTTCGAGGCGAAGTTGGCGAGGTTGCGGCCCCGCTCGCGAATGTGGGGGCCCTGTGCCGAGGCGACCACTCGGCGGTCTCGCAAGAGCCCGTCACGGGCAAGCGCGCCCAACCCGTCGCGCAGGCTGGCCAGTGCGGCGAACGTCACGGGGCCATCAGCCGATGGTGATGCCGAGTGAAGCCAGCAGCGCGTCGTCGCGTTCGGCCTCCGGGTTGCCGGTGGTGAGGAGCTTCTCGCCATAGAAGATCGAATTGGCGCCCGCGAGGAAGCAGAGCGCCTGCACGGCCTCGTGCATCTGCGTGCGCCCGGCCGAGAGCCGCACGTAACTGCGCGGCATGAGAATGCGAGCCACCGCGATGGTGCGCACGAACTCCATCCAGGGAAATTCGTCCGTCCCTGCCAGGGGCGTCCCCTCGACGCGCACCAACTGGTTGATGGGAACCGACTCGGGCTGCGGGTCGAGGCTTGCCAGCTGCGCGAGCAGGCCAGCGCGCGCCTCGCGCGACTCGCCCATGCCAACGATGCCCCCGCAGCACACGTGAATGCCTGCCTCGCGAACCCGATCGAGGGTCGCCAGCCGGTCCTCGTAGTCGCGCGTGGTGATGACCTGGCCATAGAACTCGGGCGAGGTGTCCAGGTTGTGGTTGTAGTAGTCGAGGCCCGCGTCGCGCAGTTGCTCGGCCTGCCCGTCCTTCAGCATGCCGAGCGTGCAGCAGGCTTCCATGCCGAGCGACTTCACGGCGCGCACCATGTCCAGCACCGGCTCCAGGTCGCGCGCCTTCGGCCCCCGCCAGGCGGCGCCCATGCAGAAGCGCGTGGCGCCTTTTTCCTTGGCTGCCGTCGCGGCGGCGACCACGTCGGCGAGCGGCAGGATCGCCTCGTCTTCCACGCCGGTGGCGTAGCGCCGGGACTGGGGGCAGTAGCCGCAGTCCTCCGGGCAGCCGCCGGTCTTGATCGACAGTAGCGTGGAGCGCTGCACGCGATTGGCGTCGAAGTGCTGGCGGTGGACTTGCTGGGCCTCGAAGAGCAGGTCGTTGAAGGGCCGCTCGAGCAGCGCGAGCGCGCGGCTCCGGAGGTCCTGCACGGCGCGCGGGGCGGCTGAGGCAAAAGCGATGGCGTGGTCCACGGAAATCCCGGTCGGTGCGTTGAGGTAGCGGGGATGATTCGGGGCGCGCCGCGCCCTGTCAAACCCGGGGGGATGATCAACCTGACAAGTGCTTATCAAATAGGCATCTTTGAACGCGCGTCGCGGTTGGTCCTGCCGCGCTGCCTGCTCTGTGACGAGGCGGACGAGGCGCCGGGCGTGTGCCACACTTGCGCCGCCTTGCTGCAGCGGCCCGTCGCCTCCCGCCTCGAGCCCGGCTTGCGCGTTATCGCCGCCTTCACGTACCGCTTTCCGCTCGACCACCTCGTGCACCGCTTCAAGTTCTCCGCTGACATGGCCTGCGGTCGATGGCTGGCCGCCTCGCTCGCCGCAGTCGTACGCGATCACCCGCCGCCCGACATCCTGTTGCCCGCACCCTCCTCGGCGCGAAGGCTGCGTGAGCGGGGGTTCGACACGGCCCTGCTGCTCGCTCGTTGGGTTGGCGAGCGAACCCAATGCCCTGTGGAGCAACGCGCCCTGGTGAAGCGGCGTCACACGCCGCCCCAAACCTCGCTCGCACGGGAGGCCCGTGAGCGCAACCTCACGGGCGCGTTCGCGTGTGTCCGTTCGCTCGAGGGGCTTCGGGTCGCGGTGGTGGACGATGTCGTCACCACGGGCGCCACCCATCGCGCGCTCGCCGCCTGCGCGCGAGAGGCCGGTGCCCGTGAGGTTGTCGCCTGGGCGGTGGCCATGACGCCCGCGCCGGGCTGACGTCGTGGTTGCCGTCGTT
>JAFMJY010000069.1 GCA_017853245.1 Burkholderiales bacterium
TCGGGCAGGATGTCCGGCATGCCCCGGACGCTCTGGATCTTCTCGCTCATGGGCAAGCCGCCTCAGTCGGCGGCGGGCTGGATGGAAATGGCCTTGCGGCGGGGGGCTCGCGAGGCGCCGGGCCCGTAGCGAGTGCGAACGTAATCCTCCACGATGGCCTGAAACGCCTCCGCGATCGCCTCGCCCTTCAGGGTGACCGTCTTTTCGCCATCGACGAACACGGGTGCCACGGGCTTCTCGCCAGAGCCTGGCAGCGAGATGCCGATGTCGGCGAGCTTGGACTCGCCCGGCCCGTTCACCACGCAACCCATGACGGCCACGTGCATGTCCTCGACGCCGGGGTACTGGCTGCGCCAGACGGGCATCTGCGCCCGCAGGTAGCCCTGAATCTTGTCGGCAAGCTCCTGGAAGAACGTGCTGGTCGTACGGCCGCAGCCCGGGCAGGCCGACACCTGGGGCGTGAAGGAGCGAAGCCCCATCGACTGGAGAATCTCCTGGGCGACGATCACCTCTCGCGTGCGATCGCCGCCGGGCTCGGGCGTGAGGGAAATGCGGATCGTGTCGCCGATGCCTTCCTGCAACAGCACGGCCAGCGCCGCGGTGGACGCGACGATGCCCTTGCTTCCCATGCCCGCCTCGGTGAGGCCCAGGTGCAACGGGTAGTCGCAGCGCGCGGCGAGGCGGCGATAGACGCTGATCAGGTCCTGCACCGCGGAGACCTTGCACGACAGGATGATGCGATCGCCCGGCAGGCCGATCGACTCCGCCTTCGCGGCACTCTCGAGCGCGGAGACGATGAGCGCCTCGCGCATCACCTCGCCCGCCTCCTTCGGCTTCGCGAGCCTGCCGTTCTCATCCATCAGGCGGGCGAGCAGTTCCGGGTCGAGCGAGCCCCAGTTCACGCCAATCCGAACCGGCTTGCCGTGCTCGACCGCCTGCTCGATCATGGTCGCGAACTGGTCATCGCGCTTCGAACCCTGCCCCACGTTGCCAGGGTTGATGCGGTACTTGTCCAGCGCCACCGCGCACTCGGGCACCTGCGTGAGCAGCTTGTGGCCATTGAAGTGAAAGTCGCCGATCAAGGGCACGTCGACGTTCATCGAGAGCAGCCGATCGCGGATGACGGGCACCTGCCGCGCCGCCTCGAGCGTGTTGACGGTGAGGCGCACGGCCTCGCTGCCGGCGCGCGCGAGCGCGGCCACCTGCTCCGCAGTCGCCTTGGCGTCCTCCGTGTCGGTATTGGTCATCGACTGCACGAGGATCGGCGCGCCGCCGCCAACGCGGTGGCTGGCGATGCGGATTTGCCGGGAACGACGACGCTCGACGGGTGGCATCACGGACGGGCCTATTCGAGGACAAGGCGGGCAACGGCGGCGCGCGTGTGCGGCGCCAGGTCGACCTCGCGATCGTTGAACGTGAGGCGGGTGCCGGGGGCATTGCCGACCGCCACCCGCAAAGGCGCCTGCCCGAGAAACTCGGCAGCGACTCCCGGCTCCAGGTTGCGCGAGGCAACGCGAGTGCCGGATCGGTCGATCACCTCGACCCAAGTGCGCTCCCGGGCCACGACGCGCAAGCGGGACAGGCCATTCGATGCAGCAGCAGCCGGAGCTTCCGCCGCAACGGGCGTCGACGGGGGCTGCGCAGCCGGGGTGCCCCCCGCGGGTGCGGATGAGCCAGCGGGCACACCGTCGCCCGAAAGCGACGACGACGGCGAACTCTCTGCCGACGAACCGGCGACGGGCGGCGCGATTCCCGGCAACTCCGCTGGCGCCAACGTCGCGGCAGGCTCCGCCACGGGCCTCGGCTTGGCGGGATACACGTTCAGCCACCAATACAACGAGCCAATCCCGGCCACGAGAACGAGCATCGCCGCGATCGACGCGCGCATCGCCGCAGGGCTCCACTTGCGACCGAAAGGCTCGAAGCGAATTTCCTGGCTCGGCACCGCGAGGGCTGGCTGCGGCGCAGCAGGGAGGTCGCGAAGCACGAGGCTCACCACCGACTCCGCGTCCATGCCCAGCAGCCGCGCGTAGTTGCGGACGAAGCCCTTCAGGAAAGGGCCTGTCGCCAGCCTCGAGAAATCGCCGGCCTCAAGGGCCTCCACCTGGGAGGCGCTCATGCACAGGCGCTGCGCCACCTCCACCCGGGACAGCCCCTGTTTCTCCCGCTCGGTGGCGAGCAGGGACCCGGCCGACCGCGGCGGGGGCGCCTCGTTTGCGTCGGTCATGGGCGGGGCGGGCCCGCGAGCTCGCGGGTCTCGACGGCGTTCGGGAATCGGCGACGCATCTGGGCTGCCAGGCTATCGGCCATGGCCTTGTCCTCGGCGGCCCGCGCAATGCGCACGCCCAAGGCCAGGGCCGGCAGCGGCGGCTCGGCCAGCCGGGAGTAGCGGATGAACAGCTCATCGGCCTCGACGAACCGACGGCCTTCGAAGGCGATCTCGGCCAGGGTCAGCAGCGCTGAGGGCAAGTCGGCCCGGATGGCGAGTGCTCGCCTGAGGCTCATCTCCGCATCGTCGGTGAGCCCCTGGCGCCGCGCACACAGCCCCGCGTTGAGGAGCGGCTTTTCGGGGGTGGCGTAGAGCGGCATCGACTGCGCGGTGGCGAAGAGGTCCATGGCCCGGGCGTAGTCACCGGCGCGGCAGAGAAACCAACCGAAGTTGTTCATCACCTCGGGGTCCTTCGGCGCCAGGCGCTGCGCCTCCTCGAAAGCAGACCGGGCCCGCGCCTGCTCGCCAAGCTCCAGCAGCACGAGGCCGCGAATGTTGTGTGCGGGCGCGTAGGACGGGTCTTCACGCGATGCGGTCTCCGCCTCCTCGAGTGCTACCTGCATGTTCCCGCGCTGGAAATACTCGCCAGCGAGCGCGGCTCGAATCTCGGCGCGCCGGCGATTGTCGACCGGCGCACGCGTGTCCTGTACTGCCCGGGTCTCGATGGTGGTCTGCGAGACGCAGCCGGCCGCACCCACTACCGTTGCGACAGCCAGGCTCGTCGCGAAGGCCATGCGGGCGATGCTCATGCCGACGCCCCGATCCGCACGACGCGCGGCTTCATGCGATTGACGACCTGCCCGGCGAGTTGGCCGCACGCGGCATCGATGTCGTCGCCGCGGGTCTTGCGGACCGTGGTGACGAAGCCCGCCTTCACGAGGACGTCGCGAAACGCCGCAACCGAGGCCACCGAAGGCTTGGCAAAGCCCGAGTCCGGGAACGGGTTGAAGGGAATCAGGTTCACCTTGCTCGGCAGCGCCTTGAGGAGTTCGGCGAGCGCCCGCGCCTGCGCCGGGGAATCGTTCACCCCCGCAAGCAAAACGTACTCGATGGTGATGAAATCCCGCGGCGCCACGGCGAGGTAATCGCGGCATGCAGCGAGCACCTCCGCGATCGGGTACGTGCGATTGATCGGCATGAGCTCGCTTCGCAGCGCGTCATCGGGCGCGTGCAGGCTCAGCGCCAACGCCACTGGCAGCCGGTCGCCCAGCTTGCGGATGAGCGGGGCCACGCCGGAAGTCGAGAGGGTCACGCGCCGGCGCGACAAACCGTAGGCGTTGTCGTCCAGCATTACCGCCATCGCGTCCACCACGTTGTCAAAGTTATTGAGGGGCTCGCCCATGCCCATCATCACCACGTTGGTCACGGGCTTGGGCGTGGCGCCGACGCTGGCCGCTTCCAGCCGGTACGCAAGCCCTTCCCTGGCCATGGCCTCCAGGCGCCGGTTGGCCACCCACAACTGGCCCACGATCTCGGCCACGCCCAGGTCGCGATTGAAGCCCTGCCGCCCCGTGGAACAAAACCCGCAGTCGAGCGCGCAACCGACTTGCGAGGAGACGCAGAGCGTCCCGCGATCATCCTCGGGGATGAAAACCGTCTCGACGCCGTTGCCCACCCCGACGTCGAAGAGCCACTTGACGGTTCCGTCCGCCGATCGGTGCTCGGAAAGGATTGCCGGCGCGCGAACCTCGGCCTCGTCCTTCAGGCGGTCGCGAAGGCTCTTCGCCAGGTCGGTCATGGCGTCGAAGTCATCGACGCCCCGCTGGTGGATCCAGGCAAACACCTGCCGCGCGCGAAACGCCTTGTCCCCTCGGGCGGCGAACCACTCGGTGAGCGCGGGGAGCGGAAGGGCGAGCAGGTTCGTGCGCATGGCAGGGGCGGCGCGCGGTCGCGCGCAGGCGCTTCGTTAGCGGCTGAAGATCTCGCTTGACGGAAAGAAATAGGCGATCTCGGCCGCGGCCGTCTCGGGCGCATCGGAGCCATGCACGGCGTTGGCGTCGATTGAGGCCGCAAAGTCGGCGCGGATGGTGCCCTTCTCGGCCTTCTTCGGGTCCGTGGCCCCCATCAGGTCGCGGTTCTTCTGGATCGCATTTTCGCCTTCAAGCACCTGAATCATCACGGGCCCGGAAATCATGAACGCCACGAGGTCCTTGAAGAACGGCCTTTCGCGATGCACGGCATAAAAACCCTCGGCTTCCTGGCGCGACAGGTACGCCATCCGCGCCGCCACGACCTTGAGGCCAGCAGCCTCGAAACGGGCGTAGATCTGGCCGATGACGTTCTTCGCCACGGCGTCGGGTTTGATGATCGACAGGGTGCGCTGCAAAGGCATGAAAAATCTCCGCTAACTGGATGAAAAATTTAGCTTTTTATTCTATCACGACGCCCCCCGCCGAGACACGGGGCTGCCTAAAAACTAGGCATCGCGCCGGCGGCCGGGGGGCTCCCAAACCGGCATCCATCCCGGGCTGGCCATCCGGTCGGCGCACACCCCCACTCCCGGCGCCCAGACGAGGTGCCCATCGAGAAAGAGGAGCGGCAAACTCGTGCGCACGTGAGCGGGAATCCCCGCCTCTCGCAGGAGGTTCTTGAGGGTTCGTGACGGCCCGCCCGCACGCGGGCGAAGGCGTTCGCCACCCCGGCGGGACGCGAACACCCAATCGCCGTGCCCGATCCGCTGCGGGTCGATACCCGAAGCAGATTCGCGGAACAGGACGCGGCCGCGACCGGGGCCCAGGTCAACGTCATCGCCGCCTCGCCACGGGCACGACCAGGGCAGCGCCGGCGCAGCCGATCCCGGCGCGAGGAGAAGCACGCCGCCGTGACGCCGCCAGCGCCAACGGGCATGACTAACGCACGGCTGCGCGTCGGCTCTCGATTCAAGCAGTTGGGACCGCATCCCCTCGAGCCTCGCGCGCGAAGGCATGGGCAGCCCCTGCGCCCGCAGCGCAGCCCGAAGCACGCCCGCTTGCCTGTCGGGCGTCAGCGCCCCGAGTCGGACCGCGTCGATACCCCCGTCGCGCCAGAGCCGAGCCAGGTCCTCCTCGGCAATCTCATCCAACACGCGCGCCGCCGTCGCTGCATGGGCCGCCAGGGCTGCGAGCGACTCGCGGGCCTGGGGGAAGGGCGCCTTGAGCGCCGGCAGCACTTGCAGCCTCAGCACGTTACGCGCCACGTCGCAGCGGGCGTTGGACTCGTCCTCAACCCACTCGAGTCCCGCAGCGGCTGCATAGTCCTGCAGCGCCTCCCGGGGCTCGTCGATCAGCGGGCGCCACCACAAGACGCCGGCCCGCTCCCGGGCCGTCGGCATGGCAGCCAGGCCCGCCAGCCCCGAGCCCCGGGCCGCTTGCAGAAGAACCGTTTCCGCTTGGTCATCCCGGTGATGGGCCAAGGCCACCACCGAGGCACCGCTCGCGCCAAGCGCCCCATACCTTGCCTCCCGCGCTTCCGCCTCGAGCCCCCGGTGGCTGCGGCGCGCCACGGTCACGCGCTCGACCTGGCAGTCCACGCCCCGCTGCGCCGCAAATTTCTCGCAGTGTGTCGCCCAGGTGTCCGCGTGCGGTGAAAGCCCGTGGTGCACATGCATCGCGCTGACGCGCAAGCCGATGCGGCTACGCAAGCGGCAAAGCACGTCCAAGAGAACACTGGAATCGAGGCCGCCCGAGAAGGCGACACACACGTCCGAGCGCCCCCTCAGGCTCGAGGGCGCGCCCGAGGAGACGCGCGCGAGCAGGCGTTCGATCACGGCTGAGGCGGGTCGGGGCACCGCCGGAGCGCCGCGTCAGGCCGCGACTTCCTTGAACTTGCCATACCCCACCAGGCGGTCCTGGCGGCGCTCGAGCAGTTCCGGCACCGAGAGCTCGCGCAGGGGCTTCAGCGCATCGGCGATTGCCTTCTTGAGCGACTTGGCCATCTCGGAGGGATCGCGGTGCGCGCCGCCCAGCGGCTCGTTGACCACCTTGTCCACCAGGCCCAGCGTCTTCAAGCGCGTGGCGGTGATGCCCAGGCTTTCCGCCGCCTCGGCAGCGTTGTCGGCGCTCTTCCAGAGGATCGCCGCGCAGCCCTCCGGAGAAATGACGGAGTACGTTGCGTACTGCAGCATCAGGGTCACGTCCCCCACGGCGAGCGCCAGCGCCCCGCCGGAGCCGCCCTCGCCGATGATCGTCACCACGACGGGAACCTTGAGGCCGGCCATCTCGTAGAGGTTGCGGCCGATCGCCTCCGACTGGCCGCGCTCTTCCGCGCCGATGCCCGGGTAGGCGCCCGGCGTGTCGATGAAGGTGAGCAGCGGGATGTGAAACTTCTCGGCGAGCTTCATCAGCCGCAGCGCCTTGCGATAGCCCTCCGGGCGAGGCATGCCAAAGTTGCGAAAGATCTTGTCGTTGGTGTCGCGGCCCTTCTGGTGGCCAATCACCATCACTGGCTCGCCGTTGAAGCGCGCGAGGCCGCCCACGATGGCGTGGTCGTCGGCGAAGCCGCGATCGCCGTGCAACTCCTCGAAGTCCGTGCAAATCGCCGTGGTGTAGTCGAGCGTGTAGGGCCGCTGCGGGTGCCGGGCCACCTTGGACACCTGCCACGGCGTGAGCTTGCCGTAGATGTCCTTGGTGAGCGCCTTGCTCTTCGTGGAGAGCCGCGCGATCTCCTGTGAGATGTCGACGGCGCTGTCGTCCTGGACGAAGCGCAGCTCCTCGATCTTCTGCGCGAGTTCCGCGATGGGCTGCTCGAAATCCAGGAAGGTGGTTTTCACGGGCCGTACCGGGGGACGAAACGGGCGTCATCTTATCAGGGGCCTTCGGCCCCTCTGCCCCCTCACCGATACAATCGGGGCATGGGATACCGACTGACGAAAATCACCACGCGCACCGGAGACGACGGCACCACGGGCCTCGGCGACGGCTCACGAACCCCGAAAGACGCGCCGCGGGTGGCCGCGATGGGCGACCTGGACGAGCTGAACAGCGCCATCGGCGCCGTGCTGGCCGAGCCGCTTCCCGAGCCCGTGCAGCGGGCGCTGGCCGCGGTGCAGAACGACCTCTTCGATCTGGGTGGCGAGGTTTGCATTCCGGGCCACTCGGTGATGACGGAATCGCACGTGCTGCGGCTCGAGGAAGCGGTCGCTGCGCTCAATGACGGGCTTCCGCCGCTCCGGGAATTCGTGCTGCCGGGCGGGCACCGCGCCGCTGCGGCCGCCCACGTCGCTCGCACGGTGGGGCGACGGGCGGAGCGCTCGCTGGTGGCGCTGCATCACGCCGAGCCGGTCTCCGCCGCAAGCCTCCAATATGTGAACCGGCTCTCGGACCTGCTGTTCGTCGCCGCCCGCGTCATCAATCGCTCGGCGGGCGTGCCCGAGCCGGTCTGGAAACGCAGCTAGCGCAGCGCGTCGATCGCGACGCAGAGCGACTCAATGCCCTCCACCACCCGCGGCGACGGCCGGCCCAGTGCGGCGGAGGCGACGTAGGCGAGCTTGCCGCGCTGCACGGCGGCCAGCGCCGACCGGGGCCGCCAGGCGGCCCGAAAGACGGCCTCACCCTGGGCAAGCGCCCCGGTGCCGACGATCGCCTCCGGGTTGCGCGCAAACAGCTCCTCCCAGGAGACAGACGGCGCCGGCTCCGACCGGTCGCCGAACACGTTGTCTGCCCCGCACACAGAGAGGGCCTCGGTGAGGAAATGGCCGCGCCCCGCCGTGAGCAGCGGGCGGTGCGAGACCTCCAGAAAGACGCGTAGCCGGGGCAGCCCCGCCTGCCGGGCCCGCAGTGCCTCGAGCGATTGGCGAAACGCGTGCACGGGCGCGCCCGAGTCACCACCCGTCAGGAGCGCAACGGCCTCGAGCAGCGGCACGATGTCGCCCAAGCTCCGGGAGCGAGCGACGAAGACGCGTGCGCCCAGCGCTTCGATGCGGGCCACATCCGACGGCCGAAAACCATCTTCCCAGGCGATGACGAGGTCCGGTGCAAGCCGCGCCAGGCCCTCCCATTCGATGCCGGCAGCGCTCGCCACCACCGGCAGGCCACTCGCCGACTGGGGCCAGTCACTCCACGCACTCACGCCCACGACCCGGGCACCCGAGCCCACCGAGAAGGCCGCTTCGGTGATCGACGGGGCCAGCGTCACGACGCGCGCCGCCGGTGACGCGAGGCTCACCAGCCGGCCCAGGCCGTCCTTCAAGACGATCGGGGGACTCGCATGCGACGCGAGGGACAGTCCGATCGCCGCGAGTCCGGCGGCCAGGCGCGCAAGCACGCTCCGGGGATGCGCGTCGCTCAACTCGCGTCCAAGGCCTTGTGGTTGCGCGCCACTCGGCGATCGCGAACGCCCTGGGCCAGCCGATCAAGTGCGGCCACCGTCTCGTCCCATCCGAGGCACGCATCCGTGATGGACACCCCGTACGCGAGGGGCTTGCCAGGAGCAAGGTCCTGCCGCCCGGGGTTGAGATGGCTTTCCACCATCGCCCCGACGATGCGGAACTCCCCCGCCGCGAGCTGCTCGGCGATATCGAGCGCTACCAGCGACTGGCGCTGGTACTGCTTCGCCGAATTGGCATGCGAGCAGTCGACCATCACGTGCTGGGCCAGGCCCGCCGCTGCGAGGTCCCGGCACGCCGCATCCACGCTCGCCGAGTCGTAGTTGGCGCTCCTGCCGCCGCGCAGAATCACGTGACAATCCTCGTTGCCTGCCGTCTTGAAGACGCCGACGTGGCCGCTCTTGGTGATCGAGATGAAGTGGTGGTGCGAGTTGGCAGCCTTGATCGCGTCCACCGCGATCTTCACGTTGCCATCGGTGCCGTTCTTGAACCCGACCGGGCACGACAGCCCCGAAGCCAGTTGCCGGTGCGATTGCGATTCCGTCGTGCGCGCCCCGATCGCTCCCCAGGAAATGAGGTCGGCGATGTACTGCGGGGAGATGAGGTCCAGGAACTCGGTGCCGCAGGGCATGCCCAGGGAATTGATGTCGAGCAGGAGTCTCCTCGCCAGCCGCAGCCCCTCGTTGATATCGAAGGTGTCGTTCAGGTGCGGGTCGTTGATGAGCCCCTTCCAGCCGATGGTAGTACGCGGCTTCTCGAAGTACACGCGCATCACGACCAGGAGGTCCTGCGCGAGGCGGTCGCGCTCGTCCTTCAGGCGAGTGGCGTACTCCATCGCCGCCTTCAGGTCGTGGATGGAGCAAGGGCCCACCACCACCAGCAGCCGGTCGTCGGCGCCGCGCAGCACGTCGTGGATGGCGCGCCGCGCCTCGAAAGTGACGCGCTCGGACGTCTCGTTGGCCGGGAGCTCCCTCAGTAGCTGCATGGGGGCCAGCAGCTCGTCTCCCTGCTCGATGCGAACGTCGTCGGTGCGGTACTGGCTCATCACTTTCTTCCTCTGCGCCGTGAATGGGCGCGCCATCGGTAAAAAAAAACCGCCAGCTGTGGGCTGGCGGTTTCGGGATTCTGCTTGCCTCGCGACGCTTGCGCGTCAGGGCCTCCCGCCCGCCAGGGGCGTGGGCAACCAATAAAAGAAAAACGGCCCGAGCGCGCGATACATGGCCCGGATGCTAGCAGAGGGAGACAACATCGCCAACCCGCCCCGTCAACGCGCCGGGATGAAGGTGAGCGCGAGGCCGTTGTTGCAGTAGCGCTTGCCCGTCGGCGCCGGCCCGTCGTTGAACACGTGGCCCTGGTGCCCGCCGCATCGGGTGCAGTGATATTCGGTGCGCGGGTAGATGAGCTTGAAGTCCGTCTTGGTGCCGAGCCGCCCGGGTATCGGCGCGTAGAAGCTCGGCCAGCCGGTGCCGCTGTCGTACTTGGTCTCGCTCGTGAAGAGCTCGAGGCCGCAGCCAGCGCAGGCGTACACGCCCTTGCGTTTCTCCCGGTCGAGGGGGCTCGAGCCGGGCCGCTCCGTCCCCTCCTCACGCAGGATGTGGAACTGCTCGCGCGGCAGGCGCTTGCGCCACTCGGCGTCGCTCAGCGTGAGCTTCTCGACCTTGGCGGGCTCGGGCGTCGTTGAGCCGGCAGCTCGGTGCGCGGCAATGAGGCCCGCAACGGCCAGGACAAACTCACGCCGTCTCATCAGCATCAGCCAGTCCCTCCCACGGTGAGCCCGTCGATCCGCAGCGTCGGCTGACCCACGCCCACCGGGACGCTCTGCCCCTCCTTGCCGCAGGTGCCAATGCCCGGGTCGAGCGCCATGTCGTTGCCGATCATCGACACGCGGGTGAGCGCATCCGGGCCGTTGCCGATCAGCGTGGCGCCCTTGACCGGGTACTGAAGCTTGCCGCCCTCCACCCACCAGGCCTCCGCGGCGGAGAAAACAAACTTGCCGCTGGTGATGTCCACTTCGCCGCCACCGAAGTTCACGGCAAACAGCCCGCGGTCGACGCTCGCGAGGATCTCCTGGGCATCGCGATCACCGCCGAGCATCAGCGTGTTGGTCATCCTCGGCATCGGCAGATGCGCGTAGCTCTCGCGCCGCCCGTTTCCGGTAGGCGACACGCCCATCAGCCGGGCGTTCAGCCGGTCCTGGATGTAACCGCGCAGGATGCCGTCCTCGATCAGCACGTTGCGCGAGGTTGCCTCGCCCTCGTCGTCGACGGAGAGCGACCCGCGCCGGTCCGCGATGGTGCCATCGTCGACCACGGTCACGCCCCGGGCGGCCACCCGCTCGCCGACGCGGCCGGCAAAGGCCGAGGTGCCCTTGCGATTGAAGTCGCCCTCGAGGCCGTGGCCCACCGCCTCGTGCAGCAGGATGCCTGGCCACCCGGGTCCCAGCACCACGGTCATCGGGCCCGCGGGCGCCGGCCTTGCCTCCAGGTTGGTGAGCGCCTGTTGCACCGCCGTGTGAGCGTACTGCTCGAGCTTCGCGTCGTCGAAATAGTCGTAGCCGAAGCGCCCGCCGCCCCCGCAGTAGCCCTGCTCGCGGCGGCCGTCCTGCTCGACGATCACCGTGACCGAGAGGTTCACCAGCGGGCGCACGTCCGCGGCCCGCAGACCATCGGAGCGCGCGATGTAGACCACGTCGTATTCCGACGCAAGCCGGCCGATCACCTGCTTCACGCGCGGGTCGCGGGCGCGGGCCAGCCGCTCGAGGCGCTCGAGCAGGCGGACCTTTTGCGCGTCATCCAGCGCCGACACCGGGTCGATGGGCTGATAGAGGGATTTCGCCAGGCGCGGCGCCGGCGCCGCCACCTGGCCAGACCCCCCTGACGCTGCGATGGCTCGCGTGACCTTCGCGGAGGCTTCCAGCGCTTCCGGCGACAGGTCATCCGCGTAGGCGAAGGCCGTCTTCTCACCCGCGACGACGCGAACCCCCACGCCCTGGTCGATCGAGAAGGATCCGCTCTTCACCTGCCCCTCCTCCAGCATCCAGCTCTCGGAGCGCGTGAGCTGGAAGTAGAGGTCGGCGTCGTCCGCACGGTGTGCGGCGAGCAGCCCGAAGGTGCGGCCGAGGGCGGCCTCGTCGATGCCGGCGGGCTCAAGCAGAGCGGCGTGAGCGGTGGAAAAGGCGTCAGGAGCGTTCATGGCTGGGATCGGGGCAAGGTTCGGTGGCGCAGCGCGGGCAGGCTCGAGCGGACTCGGGCCCGCAAGTCGGGGTTGAGGTCGGCGATCACGACGCCCGAGCCGCGGGGCAGCTCATCGAGCACGCCTCCCCAGGGGTCCACGATCATGGAGTGGCCGTGGGTCTCGCGGCCATTCACGTGGTAGCCGCCCTGTGCTGGCGCGATCACGTAGGAGAGGTTTTCGATGGCGCGGGCGCGGATGAGCGTCGACCAGTGGGCCTTGCCGGTGGTTTCGGTGAACGCGGAGGGAATGAAGATGGCATCGACCTCGCCCATGGCCCGATAGAGCTCCGGGAATCGCAGGTCGTAGCACACCGATAGCCCGAAGCGCCCCCACGGGGACTCGAACGTGACGACTTGGGCGCCTGGCTCGATGGTGCGCTCCTCGCTGTAGCGCTCGCTGCCCTGCTCGAAGCTGAAGAGGTGGATCTTGTCGTAGCGGGCCACGCACGCGCCGGTAGCGTCGAAGACGAGGCTCGCGTTGCGAACCTTCGCCGGGTCGTCGCAGGCGAGCGGCAGCGTGCCGCCCACCACCCAGACGCGATGCCGGCGCGATGCCTCGGCGAGGAAATGCTGGATCGGCCCGTCACCTTCGCGCTCGCGCCGGTCGACCTTGTCGGTGTCTTTCATGCCCATCAGGCAAAAATATTCCGGCAACGCGACAACTTGTGCGCCCGCGTCGGCTGCCATGGCGATGAGCCGACCCGCTTCGCGCAGGTTGGCCTCCACCTGCGGGCCGGAAGCCATCTGCAGCGCGGCCACCCGGACGCTGCCGGGCGGCGCGGGAGCGCGGGGGGCCGCCGGGGCGGCATGGCGAGGGGTGAGGATCATGGGGCGGCTGGGCGCGGCGCGGCGCGCGGGATTGGGTCCCGCGGAGACGAATCGACGGGCCGAACAACCACCGGATTATCCCACGACCCTGTGACGCGGTAGTCGTACGCGACAGCCTTGCCCAACGGGTTCTGCAGCAGCTTCTGGAGCAGCAGGGTGGTGAGGCCCATGACCGGCGTGCCGAGCACGGTCGCGGCAAGCGCCACGCTCTCGCCAACCTCGGGAACGACCCGAATGGCGAGGCTCTGGGTCTCGAGCGGCAATGAAACCTCGCCCGCCATGGTGACGAAAGCCGACGGCCCGGCGATTTCAAAGCCTTGCGCCCGCAGGACGCCCTGTTCGATGCGCACGTCGCCCGCGACCCGGTCGAAGGCGAAGCCGTCACTGAAGACGTCGCGGAAATCGAGCGTGATTCGGCGAGGCAATGACTGCAGCGAAAGCAGGCCGAGCAGCTTGCCCGCCCCCGCCTCGATGCGGGCAAACTGCCCGCGTGCAGCCTCGACGCGCAACTGGCCGGACAGGCTCGCGGTGGCGAAATCGTAGGCTTCGCCCGGCCAATCCAGCGCGCCCTCGAGCCTGGCCTCGCCGCGGCTCAGGTAGGCGCCGTAGCCGAACTGCCCGAGCAGCTTCGAGACGTCCTTCGCGTCCACCTTCAGGTCCAGCCGGGTGCGGGCGCCCGCTCGGTCGCGTGTCGTGACGCCCGAGGCGCTGAACTGCGCGTGGTCGTTGCCGATATCAAGGCGGTCGATCATCCAGTTGGGGCCGTCGTGGCGCGCGACCAACGCCAACTTGCCGAGCCAGCGCCCGCGGAACTCGAAACGATCGGCGACGATGTCGAGGGCAGGCGGCGGCTGGTCGTTCAACGGCGGTGCTGGCTCCGGCCCGGAGGCGCCTGCCGTGGCCGTCTGCAGCGCAAAGTGCTTCAGGCGCGCCCGCACCTGCCCCCGGCCCGCGAAGTCGAAGCTTACCTCGCCGGACAGGGGTGGCCCGTCGAGCGTGCCACTCCAGCGGGTGCCATCGCGGCGCAGTCGAACGGACAGTTGAGGCAACTCCCGCCCGGTGTAGAGCAGTCGTTCAACGTCGAGCGACAGGCCCTCCAGCTCGAGGGGAGCAGGCTCACCGGGAGCCGCCACCGGCGCCGCCGCGAAAGCCGATCGCCACGCATCGAGGTCGAGCCGGCCCAGGCGGCCATAGAGCCAGAGGCCGTCGCGACGCGGCACATCACCCACGGGCGCCCCGAAGCGCACCGCAGCCTGCCATCGATCGTTTCCGTCGCGGCCGGCAACACGATGAACGCGGGCGTGAACGTCGCCGCCCAGCGCCGCCTGAGTTTCCTCTTCCGGCTCGCCCAGCCGGCGAATTGTCACCGCGAGGGCGCGCGCTTCGCTCGCCGTCTTGCCGAAGGGCTCGGGCAGCCCAACCGCCAGGCCCTCGAGGGACGACGTAACCCGTAGCTCAGTGCCTGCGCCGCTCGCCACGACACGCGCGCTCCAGGCTGCTGTACCGACGGTTCGGCGCGACACCGCCTCCGGCACGAAGACTCCCAGCACGTTGGCACCCAAACGGCCATCGAGCTCCGCCAGCACCGCCCCCTCACCCTGCATGCCGAGGCGCAGCTGCGCGGGTTGGCCGAACAGGGTTCCGTTGAGCGAGGTCGCGCGCACGGAGCGCTCGGTGAAGGCGAGCGAGCCGCGAATGCCCTGCATGACCAGCGAGCGGCCGATGGCGGCCTGAGCGCCCGCAAACACGTACTCGCCACGCACCCGGGCCGGCTCCTTTCCCCACAGCGGGTAGTCGAGGCGCAACTGCAGGCGCGCTGGGCCGGTGACGCCGATGGCCTTCGTGAACGCGCCCGGGCCGGTCACGAGCGGCGTTTCGCGAAGAAAGCGCGCGCCGTCGCCACCTGCCGTGTCGGCCACGACGTCCAGCTGCAGCACCGGCGGGCGGGCGCCCAAGTCGGCGATCACGGCCTTCGCCGAGCGCGCCCGGCTCGCGTAGATCTGCGCCTCCCTCGCCTCGATGGCGAGGCTCGCGTTCTCGAATCGCAAACGCCCACCGATGCGCTCGACCACGGGCCAGGCCGGGTCATAACGCAACCGGCCATTGGCGATCGTCGCTTCGGCGGTGAACCGGCCGCGACTCGCGTCCTGGAAGGGGAAGTGCCACAGGTCGCCCTGCAGCGTGAATCGCCCCTCGCTCAGCTCGCC
>JAFMJY010000006.1 GCA_017853245.1 Burkholderiales bacterium
CAATCGTCCCCACGTTCACGTGCGGCTTCGTCCGCTCAAACTTGCCCTTTGCCATAGTCGTTTTTCCTGTACCGAGCGTTGTTCGAATCGATCCGGCTGTCGCCGGCCACTGTGCGTTGCCTCAAACCTTGGTGCCCATGACGCGGATTGAACGCGTGGCCTCTCCCTTACCAAGGGAGTGCTCTACCACTGAGCTACATGGGCTGCGTGCTGCGTTTCCGGCCGATGCCGGCCCGGGACTGCGGTGGAGCGGGTGAAGGGAATCGAA
This sequence comes from Burkholderiales bacterium, assembly GCA_017853245.1. Taxonomy (GTDB): domain Bacteria; phylum Pseudomonadota; class Gammaproteobacteria; order Burkholderiales; family Usitatibacteraceae; genus FEB-7. The sequence continues at coordinate 269 of JAFMJY010000006.1, forward strand.
CCCTCGTCGTAAGCTTGGAAGGCTTCTGCTCTACCATTGAGCTACACCCGCGCTGCCTTCGAAACCCTGCCGATTCCCCTGAATTTGCTGGTGGAGGAGGTTGGATTCGAACCAACGTAGGCGCAAGGCCAACAGATTTACAGTCTGCCCCCTTTAACCACTCGGGCACCCCTCCGGAAAGCCCTCGATTATCCCGTTTTCGCCGGAGCCGGTCAATTCGAGGGGCGGCGCCCCTCCTCCCCGGCCACGTTGGCGGGCGCTCACTTTGCTAAATGGGGGTGCCGGCAGCCTGAATCGAACAGGCGACCTACCGCTTACAAGGCGGTTGCTCTACCAGCTGAGCTATGCCGGCCGGGAACTTCTATTTGACCAGTTTGAGCCTGCCTCGGCCGGGCCCCGGCGTTGGAGGCTCTACCCGGGATTCCTCGGCGGGCCGCACCACCGACCCGCGCTCCTCCGGAGCGTCGAGCGAGAAGAAGGCCCCCTGCCCGTTTTCGCGAGCAAAGATGCCCTGCACCCGATCCACCGGGACCGAAACCTCTCGGGACACGCCACCGAACCTTGCCGAAAACTGGATCCAGTCGTTATTGATGGTGAGGTCCCGGGTGGCATTCTGGCTGACGTTGAGGACGATCTCGCCGTCCTTCACGAATTCGGCCGGAACCCGGGTGCGCTCGTCGACCCGCACACTGAGATACGGCGTGTGGCCGCAGTCCGAGCACCACTCGTAAATGGCGCGGATGAAGTAGGGCTTGGTTGAAACGTCCGCCATCGACCCGCCTAGCGCCGCATCGCCTTTTCGGAGGCGGTCATGGAGTCGATAAACGCCTGGCGGATGAACAGGCGTTCGGCGTACTTGAGCAAGGGTGCCGCCTGCTTGCCCAACTGGACTTGGTAGTGGTCGAGGCGCCAAAGCAGCGGTGCGATTGCCACGTCCAGCATCGAGAACTCCTCGCCCAGCATGAACTTCTGCTTGAGAAAAATGGGCGCGATCTGCACCAGGTTTTCCCGGATGTAGAGCCGAGCCTTGTCGTGCCCCTTCGCCGGCCCGCTCTCCAGCGTCTTCACATGGCAGAAGAGCTCCTGCTCGAAGCGAAAGAGGAAGAGCCGCGCTCGGGCGCGCATGACCGGGTCCGCCGGCATGAGCTGGGGGTGGGGGAAGCGCTCATCAATGTACTCATTGATGATGTTCGACTCGTAGAGCACGAGGTCGCGCTCGACCAGGACCGGCGTGGTGTTGTACGGGTTCATCACCGCCAAGTCCTCGGGCTTGTTGAGGAGGTCGACATCGATGATCTCGAAGTCCATGCCCTTCTCGTAGAGGACGATGCGGCAGCGGTGGCTGAAGGGGTCGGTAATCCCCGAATAGAGCGTCATCATGTTTGTTCACCTCTTTCTGGTCAGGACGGAGCGCACGCTCCTCCTTGAAGCAACACGCCCGATGGGCCCCGTTCGACAGGGCACTCACCGGGCGACGATTGGCAGCCGAGACGGCTAGCGAACGTCCTTCCAAAACTCCTTCTTGAGGAACAGTACGATCACGAAAAAGACCGCGAGGAAGAAGATCACCAGGATGCCGATCTGCACGCGCTTGGTTCGGGCTGGCTCGCCCATGAAGGCAAGGTAGTTCACGAGGTCGGCCACGTAACGGTCGTACTCCGCCGGCGAGAGCCTGCCCGGGCGGTCGATAACCAATTGCCCCGCCCCGCCCGGCTTGCCGGCAGCCTTGAGCACTGCATCGCCCTGGTACTCCCAGAGGACGTGCGGCATGCTCACGTTGGGAAATGCGGTGTTGTTCCAGCCGGTTTTCGACGCGGGGTCACGGTAAAAGCTGCGCATGTAGGTGTAGAGCCAATCCGGCCCACGGGAACGGGCCGTCAGCGAAAGGTCGGGCGGCAGCACTCCGAACCAGGCCTTGCCATCCTTCGCGGTGAGGGCCGAGCGCATCGGGTCCCCCACCTTGTCGGTCGTGAAGAGCAGGTTCTCGCGAATCTGGGCTTCCCTAAGACCCAGGTCCGTGAGGCGCGAGTAGCGCATCAGGGTTGCGGAGTGGCAGTTGAGGCAGTGATTCACGAAGATTTGAGCGCCCCGCTGCAGCGACAGCTTGTCGTTCAGGTTGAGGGGCGCGCGGTCGAGCGGAACGCTGGGACCGGCCGCCACGGCCGCGGAGGCAACGAGCGCCCCGAAGACTGCTGCCACGAGACGCATCATGACGTGACCCTCGAGGGAACGGGCTTCTCTTTGTCGATGCTTGTGTACCACGGCATCAGGAAGAAAAACGCGAAATAGACGGCCGTGAGCACGCGCGCCACCCAGGTGGCCACGTAGTCGCCACCGACGATCGGAACCGCCTTGCCAAATTCGCCCCAGACGTTTGTGGGCTCCACGCCGAGATAGCCCAGAATGAGGAAGCTCACGATGAAGGCCGCAAAGAAGGATTTGTAGATCGGTCCACGATAACGGATCGACTTGGCTCGGCCCCGATCCAGCCAGGGCAGGGCGAAGAGGATCACCACGGCTGCGCCCATCACGATCACACCCCACACCTGCATGTTGAAGAATGAGGGGATCGCCCGGAGCATGGCGTAGAAGGGCGTGAAGTACCAGACCGGCGCGATGTGCGCTGGCGTCGTCAGCGGGTCGGCCGGCACGAAATTGTTGTACTCGAGGAAGTACCCCCCCATTTCCGGCGCGAAGAACACCACCGCGGAGAAGAGAATCAGGAACACCGCCAGCCCGACGAGGTCCTTAACGGTGTAGTAGGGGTGGAACGGGATGCCGTCCCGCGGCGTTCCCGTCTTTGGGTCGAGGTCTGCGTGGATCTCAACGCCGTCCGGGTTGTTGGAGCCTGTCTCGTGCAGGGCCATGAGGTGCGCCACGACCAGCCCAAGCAGCGCCAAGGGCAGCGCGATGACGTGCAGGGCGAAAAAGCGGTTCAGCGTCGCGTCGGACACGTTGTAGTCACCGCGAATCCAGACAGACAGGTCCTCGCCAATGATGGGGATGGTGGCGAAGAGGTTGATGATCACCTGCGCGCCCCAGTAGGACATCTGGCCCCACGGGAGCAGGTAGCCGAAGAACGCCTCCGCCATCAGGCAGAGGTAGATCAGCACGCCGAATATCCACGTGAGCTCGCGGGGCTTGCGGTATGAGCCGTACATGATCCCGCGGCACATGTGCAGGTAGACCACGACGAAGAATGCCGAGGCTCCCGTCGAATGGATGTACCGAATGAGCCAGCCGCCTGGCACGTCTCGCATGATGTACTCGACCGAGGCGAACGCTTCGCTGGCGCTCGGCTTGTAGTTCATGGTGAGGAAAATGCCCGAGACGATCTGGATCACCAGGACAACGAGCGACAGCGCGCCGAAGAAATACCAGAAGTTGAGGTTTTTCGGCGCGTAGTACTCCGCCACTTGGCTCTTGTAGAGCGCCATGAGCGGAAAGCGCTGGTCGACCCAGGTGAGGATCCCGTTCAAGGGCCCTGCCGTGGTGACGGGCGGCTTGTTCAGTACGGCCATGTCAGGCTCCCTTGGCGTCTTCGCCAACCAGGACCACCGCGTCGTTCATGTACCGATGCGGGGGAACCTCGAGGTTGGTCGGGGCAGGCGCACCCTTGAACACGCGCGCCGCGAGGTCGAAGCGGGAGTTGTGGCACGGGCAGTAGTACCCGCCCGGCCAATCGCCCCCCATGTCGGACGCGGCGCCGACCTCTTTCTTCAGGGTGGGAGAGCACCCGAGGTGCGTGCAGATTCCCACCGCCACGAAAATCTCCGGCTTGATGGAACGGCCAACGCCCTTCACGTACGCGGGCTGCTTGGCGGACTTGGAATCCGGGTCGGCCAGCAAGGCCGCGTTCTTGTCGAGTTGGGCGAGCATTTCCGGCGTACGGCGCAAGACCCAGACGGGCTTGCCTCGCCACTCCACCGTGATTTGCTGGCCCGCCTCGATCTTGGAGATGTCCACCTCCACCGGCGCGCCTGCCGCCAGGGCCTTGGCGCTCGGAAACCAGCTCGCCACGAAAGGCACGGCAGTGGCGCCGACGGCAGCCCCGCCGGCTGCGGCGGTTGCGAGGATGAGGAAGCGCCGCTTCCTCTCGTTGACCTGGTCAAGAACGATGGCAGACATGGCGGACGATAGGGGGAAGGGGCTGGAGGACGGAAACCGCGACATTTTAGCCGATTCGCCCGGTCGGCCCACAAGACGACTCCGCCATCGCCGATGTCTACAGGTCAGCCTGCTAGCATTCCGAGTCGGGATGGACGCGCCTCGGCGAGGCCCCAGACCCACGATCCCAGGAGCCTGGCATGAGCTTCATCTCGGAATTCAAGCAGTTTGCCCTCAAGGGCAACGTCATCGACCTCGCCGTCGGGGTGATCATCGGCGCAGCCTTCGGGAAGATCGTCGACTCGGCAGTGGGAGACCTGATCATGCCGCTGGCCGGCATGGCCCTGGGCCAGGTGGACTTCTCCAACCTGTTCGTGGCGCTTCGCGAAGTGCCCGCCGGGGTGCCCATGACACTCGAGGCGGTTCGCAAGGCCGGGGTGCCCGTCTTTGCGTGGGGCCACTTTGTCACCGTCTCGCTCAATTTCCTGATCCTGGCCCTGGTGATCTTCCTGATGGTCAAGCAGATCAACCGGCTCCGCGAGCGGCAAGCCCCACCCCCTCCCCCGACGCCCGAGGACGTGCTGCTCCTGCGGGAGATCCGCGACAGCTTGAAGAAGTAGGCCGCCCATGCGCGGCTGGTGGCTCGCTTTCGCCCAGGCGGTCACGGTGACGCTGGGGGCCCTCTTCGTCATCAGCCTCGTGGCGCCCGGGTGGCTGCCCTGGCGGACGCCGGCCAACGTCGCCGTGGAGGAAGTGCCCGCCACCCAGCCCGGATCGCCCGCAGCAGCGCTATCCATCACGTTCCGGGATGCCGCCGGGAAGGCAGTCGGTTCTGTCGTGAACATCTCCGCCACCCGGCAAGTGCGACGCCCTTCCCCCTTCGGCGACGATCCGCAGTGGCGGCGCTTCTTCGGTGACCGCGGCCTTCCCGAGACCCAGCTCTCGCTGGGCTCCGGGGTCATCGTGAGCCGGGAGGGCTACGTTCTAACCAATGCCCACGTCGTCGACGGCGTGGACGAAATCAAGGTGACATTGAGTGATGGGCGAGTGGTCGCCGGACGCATCGTCGGAGCCGATCCGGATACCGACCTGGCCGTGATCCGGGCCTCGGCGGAGGGGCTGAAACCCATCACCTTCGGCCGCTCGGAACAGCTTCGTATCGGCGATGTGGTGCTGGCCATTGGCAACCCCTTCAGCGTGGGCCAGACGGTGACGATGGGAATCGTGAGCGCAGTCGGCCGCGAGATCCCCACCGCGAGCCCGTTCGCAGGCTTCATCCAGACCGACGCCGCCATTAATCCGGGCAATTCCGGCGGTGCGCTGGTCGATGCCGACGGCAACTTGGTCGGCATCAACACGCTCATTTTCTCGCGGTCGGGTGGCTACCAGGGCATCGGCTTCGCGATCCCCGTTGCAACGGCACGCAAGGTCCTGGAGGAGATCATCGAGACGGGCGCCGTGACCCGCGGCTACCTGGGCGTGGAGATCGCCAACATCACCGCCGACCTGGCCGATTCACTGGGGCTGCGCTCCCCGCGCGGCGCGATCATTGGCAGCGTCGCGGCCTCGAGCCCGGCCGAAAGGGCCGGGCTGCGCCCCGGCGACGTGCTGCTGCAGGTGGACGGCAAATCGATCGGCGACATGTCGTCGGCACTTGCTGCCATTTCGGCGCTGCCCCCCGGGAAAGCAGTCGCCGTTCGGGTTCAGCGCGGGGGGCGCGAACTCACGCTAGCCGTGACCGTGGGCCGGCGTCGCTCCTCCAGCCCGAGTTAGGCGAGGCTAGCCCGCCTCGGCGTCCGGGCTTGGGGCAGGCTTGCGCTTCTCGACGAAGCGAGCCGCAAACAGGCCCAGCTCGTAGAGCAAGCATAGGGGAATGGCGAGCAGCAGCTGCGAGATCACGTCCGGCGGCGTCACCACCGCCGCCACAACGAAAGAGCCGACGATCACGAACGACCGGATCTCGCGCAGCTTCTCCACCGACACGATCCCGCTCATCACCAGAACCACGACGACCACGGGCACCTCAAAGGCAAGACCGAAGGCCATGAACATGCCCAGGACGAACCCAAAGTACGCCTCGATGTCGGGCGCCACTGAAATCGACTTGGGCGCGAACTGGGCGATGAAGCTGAACACGGTGCCGAACACGAAGAAATAGCAAAACGCCATGCCGATGAAAAAAAGCAGCGTGCTGGAAACGACCAGCGGCAGCACCAGCCGTTTCTCGTGCGCGTAGAGGCCCGGAGCCACGAACGCCCAGGCCTGGTAGAGCACGACGGGCAGCGCTGCCAGAAATGCCACCATCATCGCGATCTTCATCGGGATGAAGAACGGCGTCACCACGCCCGTGGCGATCATCCGGGCGCCCTCGGGAAGCGTCTTCATCATCGGCATGGCGAGAAGGTCGTAGAGCTCGGAGGCGTAAAAGAACGCCGGCAGGAACGCGATGCCCACTGCGATGAGCGCGCGGACCAGGCGGTCTCGCAGCTCGATCAAGTGGCTCAGAAAAGTTTCCTGCGCGTCCTCGTTCATGCGGGCCCCGCCCCGCGACGGTCGGGCGAGGCCCCCGCCGCCGGCTCCTCGATGGCCAGCTCGAGTTGGGGCGAGCCGCTGACCGGCCCAGGCTGAGCCACCGCCTCCGGAGCTGGCGGGACAATGCCGGGGTCCGACGTGGCGGGCCCTTCCGTTCCGGCGAGTTGGCGCTCGATGTCCGACTCCACGGACTGGATGGCCTGCTCAGCCTCGCGCGCCTCGGACTCGATGCCCGACTTGAGGCTTTGCGCAGCCGTCTCCACCTCCGCCTTCATGCGCTTGAACTCCGCCAGGTCCACCTCGCGGTTGATGTCACTCTTGACCTGGGTGACGTAGCGCTGCAGGCGGCCGAACAGGTGGCCGAGGGTGCGCGCCACGCGCGGCAGGCGCTCGGGCCCGATGACAACGAGTGCCACCACCCCGATCACCAACAGCTCGGAGAACGCGATGTCGAACATGGGAGGCGCCTGCGGCTGGGTCGCCGCCGCGCGGCTTCAGGTCTTTTGCTTGTCTTTGACTTCGCCTTCGATCGTCGCGCCGGTGGCGGCGATTTCGCCGGCGGGCTTCTTGTCCTCGTCGCCCTTCATGCCCTCCTTGAAGCCCTTCACGGCGCCGCCAAGGTCGCTGCCGATGTTACGAAGCTTCTTGGTGCCGAAGACAAGCAGAACGATGACCAAGACGACCAGCCAATGCCAGATGCTGAATGAACCCATGGAAAACCTCCGGATGCGCCCGGCTATTCCTTCGCGATCATGCGCGGAAGGGGGCGCGGGCCGCCGATGACGTGAACATGCAGATGATACACATCTTGCCCCCCTGTCCGGCCTGTGTTCACGATGGTGCGGTAGCCCTCCAGTGAGCCCTGTTCCCGGGCGATCCTGCCGGTGAGCGCAAGCATCTTGCCCAGCAAGGCCTCATCGCCCGGCCCTGCGTCAGCGAGGGTCGCGATATGACGCTTGGGAATGATCAACACATGGACCGGCGCTGCTGGGTGGATGTCGTGGAACGCAAGGACCTCGTCATCCTCGTAAGCCTTGCGGGAGGGGATCTCCCCCTTAACGATCTTGCAGAAGATGCAGTCGCTCACGGCTTCGGCCCTCCCCTGGCCGCTTTTTCCTCGACACCAGAAGTCCCCTCACGCCGCTGCAGCTCGGCCAGCACGGCATCAAGCGGCACGCCTTCGCGCTCCAGCAACACCAGGCAGTGAAACCAGAGATCGGCCATTTCGTGCACGAGTTGCGCGCGGTCGCCCGACTTGGCGGCGATCACCGTCTCGGTTGCTTCCTCGCCGACTTTCTTCAGCACGGCGTCCAGTCCCTTGGCGTTGAGGGTGGCGACCCACGAGCCGCTGCCTCCCGCCTGGCGCCGTGCCGCAATGGCCTGCTCGAGGCGTCTCAGGATGCCTTCCGGATCGTGCGCGTCAGCCGCCATCGCGAAATTTCCCTGGTTCAGTGAGTACTGCGTCCGTGGCCTCCCAGCGCGGAGCGGCGGAAGCTGTATCAAGAAGATTGAAGAAACAGCGGCGGCGGCCGGTGTGGCAGGCAATGCCGCCCGCTTGGTCAACCTGCAGCAGCACTGCGTCGGCGTCACAGTCGAGTCGCACCTCGAGGACGCGCTGCGTGTGCCCCGAGGTCTCCCCCTTGCGCCACAGCGACGCGCGGGATCGCGACCAGTAGGTCGCCTGGCCCGTAGCCAACGTCTGCGCCAGCGCCTCGCGATTCATCCACGCGAGCATCAGAACTTCGCCCGACTGTGCATCCTGCGCGATGGCCGGCACCAGCCCGTCGGCATTCCACTTCACGGCATCGAGGTAGTCAGCCATGGGTCAGAGCCGCATTTCGATGCCTCGACGGGCGAGAAACTGCTTGGCCTCCCGCACGGAGTGCTCACCGTAGTGAAAGATGGAAGCGGCCAGCACCGCATCCGCCCCGCCCACCTCCACACCCTGCGCGAGATGCTCGAGGCTGCCCACGCCGCCGCTCGCGATGACGGGCACCGGCACCGCCCTCGTGACCGCGCGGGTGAGCGCGAGATCGAAGCCCGACCTGGTGCCATCCCGGTCCATGCTGGTGAGGAGAATCTCTCCGGCGCCCAGCTCGGCCATGCGCGAAGCCCACTCCACGGCATCGAGGCCCGTCGCCTTGCGGCCGCCATGCGTAAACACTTCCCAGCGCCCTGGGCCGACAGCCTTGGCGTCCACAGCGACGACGATCGCTTGCGAGCCGAAGCGCGCCGCCGCTTCGGCGACGAGCGACGGGTCCTGAACCGCCGCGGTGTTGATGCTCACCTTGTCAGCGCCTGCGTTTAGCAGTTTTCGCACATCCTCCGCCTTGCGCACGCCCCCGCCCACGGTCAGGGGAATGAACACCTGCTCGGCAACCTGTTCGATCACCGGAATGATGGTGTCGCGCGCCTCGCTCGAGGCGGTGATGTCGAGGAAAGCGATTTCATCGGCCCCCTCGTCGCCGTATCGGCGAGCCACCTCAACCGGGTCCCCGGCATCGCGAAGGCTTTCGAAGTTCACGCCCTTCACAACGCGGCCGGCGTGCACGTCGAGGCAGGGAATGATCCGCTTGGCAAGGCCCATGGGAGAAAAGGTACACGCCGCCGGTAGCGGCGATGTCAGGACTCGCCGTCGGCGAGTTTCTGGGCGGCGGCAAAGTCGAGCCGGCCCTCATAGATTGCGCGCCCGGTGATGGCGCCGGTGATGCCCTCGGCCTCCACCTCGCGAAGGCGCCTCACGTCATCCAGGCCCGTGAGGCCCCCGCTCGCAATGACGGGGATGGTGAGCGCCTGGGCGAGTTTCACGGTGGCCTCGATGTTCACGCCCTGCAACATGCCGTCGCGCCCGATGTCCGTGTGTATCACTGCCTCGACGCCGTAATCCTGGAAGCGCTTGGCGAGGTCGACGACGTCGTGCCCGGTGAGCTTGGACCAGCCGTCGGTGGCTACTTTGCCGTCGCGCGCATCAAGCCCCACCATGATGTGCCCCGGGAAGGCGTCGCAAGCCTCATGCAGGAACCCGGGGTTCTTCACGGCGGCGGTGCCGATGATCACGTACGCCACACCGTCATCCAGGTAGCGCTCGATGGTGTCGAGGTCCCGGATGCCGCCGCCCACCTGGATGGGAATCTCGGGGTCGACGGCCTCGATGATGGCCTTGACCGCCGAGGCATTGCGCGGCTTGCCGGCAAACGCCCCGTTCAGGTCCACGACGTGGATGCGCCGCGCGCCCTGGCTCGCCCAGTGCTCGGCCGTCTTCCCGGGGTTGTCGGAGAAGACCGTGGCGGTCGACATCTCGCCTTGCTCGAGGCGAACGCAGCGGCCGTCCTTGAGGTCGATGGCGGGGATGAGCAACATGGGGCGACGCGGGTCAGGGATTCCAGGTGGCGAAATTCGCGAGGAGCTTGAGCCCGACAGCAGCGCTCTTTTCCGGATGGAACTGCGTCGCAACGATGTTATCCCTCGCGATCGCCGCGGTAAAGGCGTGCGGATAACGCGCCCATCCCAGGGTGAGAGCCGGGTCGCCCGGCACGCCGTAGTAGCTATGGACGAAGTAGAACCGCTCGCCGTCCCGGATGCCCCGCCACAGGGGGTGCGGGCGGGATTGCCAGACCTCGTTCCAGCCCATGTGAGGCACTTTCAGGCCGGCCTCCCGGGTCTCGGCTGCGTCGCGGAAAGCCAGCACCCTGCCGGGAAGCAGTCCCAGGCCTCGCGTCGGGCCCTCCGCGCTCTCCTCGAATAGCATCTGAAGGCCGATGCACAAGCCAAGGAATGGCTTGGCCCCGGCAGCCTCTCGAACCGCCTGCCCGAGGCCGCTTTCGGCCAACCCCCGCATGCAATCGGGCATGGCACCCTGGCCCGGGAAGACGACTCGGTCAGCCGCGCGCACCACCTCCGGGTGGGCGGAGATCTCCACGCGGTCGCCAGGCGCCACCTGCGCCAGCGCCTTCGCAACGGAGCGCAAGTTGCCCATCCCGTAATCGACGATTGCGATGCGCTGAGCCATGACGGCAGTCGCCGGCGAAGCCGGCGGAAACGGAGTTAGAGGGCGCCCTTGGTGGAGGGAATGGTGCCGGCCGCCCGCGGGTCGAGCTCGACCGAGGCGCGCAGCGCGCGCGCGAAGGCCTTGAAAACCGTCTCGCACTGGTGGTGGGCATTGGCGCCGCGCAGGCAATCGATATGCACGGTTGCCATGGCGTGGTTCACGAACCCCTGGAAAAACTCATGGGTGAGGTCCAAGTCGAAATCGCCGACTCGCGCCCGCGTGAATGGCACGTGGAACTCGAGGCCCGGGCGCCCTGAAAAATCGATCACGGCGCGCGACAGGGCTTCGTCGAGCGGCACGTAGGCATGGCCGTAACGGCGAATGCCCTTGCGATCCCCGAGCGCCTGGGCCACGGCCATGCCGAGCGTGATGCCGATGTCCTCCACCGTGTGGTGAGCGTCGATCTGCAGGTCTCCCTTGGCGCGAACGGTGAGGTCGGTCGCGCCGTGACGGGCGATCTGGTCGAGCATGTGGTCGAGGAACGGGATGCCCGAGGCGAGCTCCGTCCGGCCCGATCCGTCCAGGTTCACGGCCACGAAGATCTGCGTTTCCTTGGTGTCGCGCTGCACTTCGGCGGTGCGCATGGGGCTCACTCGATCACGTCGGCCAGGGCTGCCAGCAGGGCTGAATTCTCGTCGGCAGTCCCGACGCTGAATCGCAGGCACTGGCACAGCAGGGCATGGTGTCCATGAAGATTGCGAACCAGTATTTTACGCGCCTTGAGCCCCTCGAACGCCCGCTGCGCATTGGGGAGGCGCGCGAGCACGAAATTGGCTGCGGACGGAAAGCGCTCGACGCCGCCGATGGCATCGAGCCCAGCCTCGAGTCGCGCGCGCTCGGCGACGATCTGGCGACACTGCGCTTCAAGCACTGGCCTGTGCTCAAGAAGGAATTGGCCGGCCACCATCGAGAGGGCATTCACGTTGTAGGGCAGGCGCACCTTGTCCAGCTCGGCCAGCCACTCCTCCGGGCCGGCAGCCAGGCCCAGCCGCAGCCCGGCGAGGCCCAGCTTCGACACGGTTCGCACCACCATCACGTTGTCGCGACGCTCGCATTCCGGCAGCCAGGTCGCGCCACCGGTGAACGGGTAGTAGGCCTCGTCGACCACCACGAGCCCCGGAGCCGCCTCCACGATGGCCGCGATGGCTTCGCGCGGAAAAAGGTTGCCGGTGGGATTGTTCGGATAGGCGACCCACACGAGCGCCGGCTGGTGCGCGGCGATGGCGGCCAGCACGGCGGGGAGGTCGATCGTGAAATCCGGCCGTAGAGGAACCCCCACATAGCGCATGCCGGCGAGCGTGGCGCTCATGCGATACATCACGAACGAGGGCTCGAGGGAGAGCATCGCGGCGCCGGGGCGAGCCAGCGCCAAGGCAATCGATTGCAGCAGCTCGTCAGAGCCGTTGCCCAGAACAACCGGGAGGGCGGCCGGAATTCCCATCGCCTCGCGCAACACGGCCTTCAACTCGCCGGCTCGCGGGTCCGGATATCGGTTCACGGCAACGGCGGCAAGGCGCTTCCCCAGATCTTCCGCCAGCGCCACGGGGAGCCGATGCGGATTTTCCATGGCATCGAGCTTGACCATGCCATCCGACGGCGTCACCCGGTAGGCGGACAGGGCGCGGATCTCCTCGCGCACCCAGTCGGCAGCGCGCGCCACCCCTAGCCCTTCCCGCGCAGCTCGGCGCTGCGCGCGTGCGCCTCGAGCCCCTCGGCGCGGGCCAGCGCGCTGGCAGTCTTGCCCAGTCGCCCCGCTGCGTCCGGCGATACGCGGATCAGGCTGGTGCGCTTCTGAAAGTCGTAGACACCCAGCGGCGAGGAGAAGCGCGCGCTCCGGGAAGTGGGCAGCACATGATTGGGCCCGGCGCAGTAATCGCCCAATGACTCAGAGGCGTAGTGCCCGAGAAAGATGGCACCGGCGTGGCGCAGCTTGGGCAGCAGCGCCTCGGGGTCCGCCACGGCGAGCTCCAGGTGCTCGGGAGCGATGCGATTGGCCATGGCGCAGGCTTCATCGAGGTCCTGCACCACGATGAGCGCACCCCGGGCTGCAAGCGACGCAGCGATGATGTCCCGGCGCGGCATCGTGGGCAGCGCGCGCCCGATCGCTGCGGCGACGCGATCGGCGAGCGAGGCGTCCGGCGTGAGCAGAATGGCCTGCGCCACCTCGTCGTGCTCCGCCTGGGAAAAGAGATCCATCGCCACCCACTCGGGGTTCGCGCTCGCGTCGGCGATGACCAGGATTTCGGAGGGGCCGGCCACCATGTCGATACCGACCCTGCCGAAGACCTGGCGCTTGGCCGTGGCCACATAGGCGTTGCCGGGCCCGACAATCTTGTCGACCGGCGGCACCGTCCCCGTGCCGAAGGCGAGCGCGCCGACCGCCTGCGCGCCCCCCACCCGAAAGATACGGTCGACGCCCGCAAGCGAAGCGGCCGCCAGTACGTGGTCGTTGAGCAGGCCGTCTGGGGTCGGCACCACCATCACCAGCTCTCCGACCCCTGCCACCTTCGCGGCAATGGCATTCATCAGCACCGACGACGGGTACGCCGCCTTGCCACCGGGAACATAAAGCCCTGCGCGGTCCAGCGGGGTCACCTGCTGGCCGAGGATCGTGCCGTCGCCATTGTCGACCTGCCAGCTTTCGAGGTGCTGTCGCTCGTGGAACGCGCGGATGCGGCTCGCCGCAAGCTTCAACGCCTCGGCCTCGGCGGGTTGGATGCGACCCAGCGCCGCCCGAGCGGCCTCGACGCTCACGCACAAATCGCTCGCCGAAGCAGGATTCCAGCGGTCGAACTGGCGCGTGAAGCGCAGCAGGGCAGCGTCGCCCTCCGACTTGACCGCCGCGAGGATGCCCGCCACCGCCTGCTCGACGGCGCCATCCTGGGCAGCCTCGAAGGCAAGCAGCGCTTCAAGAGACGCCTCGAAGCCCGCCTCCCGCGACGACAGTCGGCGAACCTCAGGCACGAGCGGCTTTCCCAAACGCCTCGATGAGGGGCACCACCTCCGCCCGCTTGGTCTTCAGCGAGGCGGGGTTCACGATCAGCCGGCTCGACACCGGCTGGATTTCCTCGACCACCTTCAGCTTGTTGGCGCGTAGCGTGCCGCCGGTGTCGACCAGGTCGACGATGGCGTCGGCAAGGCCGACCAGCGGGGCAAGCTCCATCGAGCCGTAGAGCTTGATGAGGTCGACGTGCATGCCCTTGGCCGCGAAATGCTCGCGAGCGGTTTTCACGTACTTGGTGGCGACCCGCAGGCGCGCGCCGCGCCGGATGGCCGCGGGGTAGTCGAAGGCCTCGGGCGCCGCCACGACGAGCCGGCACCGGGCGATTCCGAGGTCGATGGGCTGATAGAGCCCCCGGCCGCCGTGCTCGATCAGGAGGTCTCGGCCCGCCACCCCCAGGTCGGCTGCGCCGTACTGGACGTAGGTAGGGACGTCGGCAGCCCGCACCAGGATCACCCGCACGCCATCACGGTTGGTAGGGACGATCAGGCGCCGGTCGGTATCGCCGCTTACGACGGGCTTCACCCCGGCCGCCGAAAGCAACGGCAGCGTTTCGTCGTAAATGCGGCCCTTGGAGAGCGCAATGGTGATCATGGTCGTTCGACGGCCGGGCGCGGAAGCAGCCACCCCGGAGGGTGGCGACGCCTCACTGGCCCTGCCACTCCTCGGGGGACAGGGTGCGCAACGCGAGGGCGTGAACTTCCTGCTTCATCCGGTCGCCCAGGGCGGCATAGACCATCTGGTGGCGACGAACGCGATTGAGCCCTGCGAAGGCCGGGCTCACCACCAGGGCCTCGAAGTGCACGCCATCGTCGCCGCGAACGTCCAGGTGCGTGCAGTCGATGGCGCCGCGAATGATCGCGTCGAGGGATTGGGCGTCGGCCATGGGGGTCTAGTGGCGCAGCTTGGTGCCGCGCGCAAGGAGGCGCAGGGCCGTGAATGATAGGGCACCGAGCGCAGCGGTCGCAATCGCGAGGCTTCGCCAGGGCGACACGTCCGACTGGCCGAAGAAGGCGAAGCGAAAGCCATCGACCGCGTAGAAAAACGGGTTCAAGTAGGAGAACACCTGCCAGGCCGGGGGCAAGGTCGCCACCGAGTAGAAGACACCCGCGAGGAAGGTCAGGGGTGTGACGGTGAAGTTCTGGAAGGCAGCCAGCTGGTCGAACTTGTCCGATCCGATGCCGGCGAGAATCCCCATCACCCCGAGAAGGCCAGCCCCGACCGCCGTGAAGGCGAGGAGCCAGCCCGGGTGAGGAAGCGGAAGGGGGATGAACAACGCCACGCACGCCAGGACGCCCGCGCCCACCGCCACGGCCCGGACGACGGATGCCAGAAGGTACGCCGCGAACAGGTCCCGATGCGTCATCGGCGCAAGCAGAATGAACACGATGTTGCCGGTGACCTTGGACTGGATGATCGACGACGAGCTATTGGCGAACGCGTTTTGGAGCATCGCCATCATTACGAGACCCACCAACAGGAACTGCACGTAGGACACGCCGGGGTAGGCCTCGACCCGGCCGGCCAGCGCGTGGGAGAACACCACGAGGTAGAGGACCGTGGTGAGGACGGGCGCGGCGATGGTCTGGAAAGCCACCTTCCAGAAGCGCAGCACTTCCTTGAAGAGCAGCGTGCGGAATCCCGGGCTCATGGGGCAGCCCCGGCCCGCGGCTCGCGCGCCATGATCTTCACGAAGACTTCCTCGAGCTCAGGCTCCGCCACCTCGACATGGGTCACCGTGAGCCCGGCGGCCCGCAACGCCCCGAGCGCCTCTTCGACGTGGGCCGCGTTCTGCACCGGGATGCGATGCCAGCCCGCGGTGTCGGGACCGTTGCCCGGCAAAAGCCCGGCCGGGACCTCGCCGCGCGCGAGCTTCACGCGCAGGAGTCGCTCGGAGAACGAGTCCAACAGCCGGCGCGTGGTGTCGAGCGCCACGACGCGCCCGCCCTTCATCATCGCGATGCGCGAGCACAGGTTTTGGGCCTCTTCGAGGTAGTGGGTGGTGAGCACGATCGTGTGCCCGGCGGCGTTTAGCTCGCGGACGAATTCCCACAGGGCCTGGCGCAGCTCCACGTCGACGCCCGCCGTCGGCTCGTCCAGCACGATCACGGGGGGCCGGTGCACGAGCGCCTGCGCCACCATCACGCGGCGCTTCATGCCACCGGAGAGGGATCGCATGTTGGCGCGCGCCTTGCCCGCGAGGTCCAGGCGGGCCAGTAGCTCGTCGATCCACGCGCCGTTGCGGCGCAGCCCGAAGTACCCACTCTGCAGCTCCAGCGTCTCGCGAACGGTGAAGAAGGGGTCGAAGACGATTTCCTGCGGCACGATGCCGACCGAACGGCGGGCCTGGAGGGGATCTGCCACCACGTCGTGGCCCATGATCCGAAGCTCGCCCGCGTCAGCCCGCACCAGGCCGCCCAGCGCGGAGATCAGCGTCGTCTTGCCTGCGCCATTGGGGCCGAGGAGCGCGAAGAACTCCCCCTCGTCAATGCGCAAGTCGACGCCATCGAGCGCCTGCACCAGGCCGAAGCGCTTTCGCGCCCCGCGAACCTCGACCGCAGCGCCCACGTCAGGGCGCGGTCGGCTGCACGAGCTGCTCGATGCCGTACAGGGAAGCAAGAGCCAGCAGGTTGGCCGGCAGGTGGGTGAACGAAAGCGCAATGCCGCGGCGCTGCGCCACTCGCCGCCACTCGAGCAGCAGGGCGAGGGCTGCCGAGTCCACCTCGCTCACTCGGGAGAAGTCGACCGTCACTCGCCCCGGGAGGTCCGCGCGCGCCGAAAAAGCCTGGGCCTGCGCAAGTACCGTGGCGACGCTGTCAAACGAAAGCGGGCCCTCGGGGGCAAGGGTCTCCTCGGAAGCAGCCCCGTTCACTTTTTAGGCTCGGCCCTGGCGGCGCCGCGCGAGGCCTCGGAGGCGCGGTTGCGGTCGGCAAGCGTCTTGATGAGCCCGTCGATGCCGCTCTTCTGGATCTGGTCGTTGAAGGACGAGCGATAAGTCGTCACGAGCGAAACGCCGTCGACGAGGACGTCGTACACCTTCCATGTGCTGCCCGAGCGCCCCATGCCGAAATCGATCGGGATCGGCTGCCCGCCAGGCTGGCTCACCACCACCTTCACGGTGACGTCATCGTCCTTCGGCGCCACCTTGGCGGGCTTCACGTCGACGGTCTGATTTCGGTATTGCGAAAGCGACGTGGAGTAAGTGCGGACGAGGAGCGTCTGGAACTCCCGCGTCAGCGCCGCCTTCTGGGCATCGCTCGCCTGCGACCAGGAGCGGCCCACCGCGAGCCGAGTCATGCGGGCGAAGTCGAAGTGCGGCAGCACTTTCGCCTCGACCAGCTCGAAAAGCCGCGCCGGGTTGCCTCCTTGCAGGTCCCGGTTGGCGCGGATGAGGCCGAGGGTCTCGTCGATGGACTGCCGGACGAGGGCGTCAGGCGCAACGTCCTGGGCAATGACGGGCGTGGCGCAGAGGAGGCTTGCCGCACAGGCAACGGCCGCACAACGGAGGAGGCGCGTGATCATCGAGGAGCTTTGGTCTATGGGGCAGCAAGCCGCACGGCGCCACTCACTTGGAGGGCGCTGCGTCTTCCTGCGCCTTGTTGAACAGGAACTGGCCGATCAGGCGCTCGAGCACGATCGCCGACTGGGTGAGGGTGATGCGGTCGCCGTCGGCGAGCTTCTTGTCATCCCCACCGGCATCGAGCCCGATGTACTGCTCGCCCAGCAGCCCGGAGGTGAGGATGGAGGCGCTGGTGTCCTTGGGAAAGCCGTAGCGGGCGTCGAGCGCCAGCGTGACGGAGGCCTGGAAGCGGTCGTTGTCGAAGCGGATCTCCGCCACGCGGCCCACCAGGACGCCGGCGCTGCGAACCGGCGCCCGCACCTTCAGGCCCCCGATGTTGTCGAAGCGGGCCTGGACGCGATAGGTGGAGGACGGCGTCTCGGCGCCGAGGTTGCCGACCTTCAGCGCCAGCACGAGCAGCGCGGCGAAGCCGGCCAACACGAAGGCGCCGAACCAGAAATCGAGCGTTGTTCTTTCCATGTCGGGTTCCTGGGCCCTCAGCCTTGCCGAAGCATGAAGGCCGTGAGGACAAGGTCGAGGGCGAGGATCACGAGCGCCGAGCTCACCACCGTGCGGGTTGTGGCGCCGGAGACGCCCTCGGCCGTCGGCGGCGCGTCGAAGCCCTCGAACGTCGCGATCGCCGAGACGGCGATTCCGAAGACAAAACTCTTCACGACGCCGTTCAAAACATCATACCGGAAGTCCACCGCCGCCTGCATTTGCGACCAGAAGGCGCCCGCGTCGACGCCGAGCAGGACAACCCCCACCAGATAACCCCCGAAGACGCCCATCGCCGAGAAGAGGGCCGCGAGCAGCGGCATGGAGATCACGCCCGCCCAGAAGCGCGGCGCGATGACGCGCGCCATGGGCGAGACAGCCATCATGTCCATGGCGGTGATCTGCTCGGTGGCCTTCATGAGGCCGATCTCCGCCGTGATGGCCGAGCCGGCGCGGCTGGCGAAGAGCAGGCCGGCCACCACAGGCCCGAGCTCGCGCACCAGGGAGAGCGCCACCAGCACGCCGATCGACTCTTGGGCGCCGTACTTCTGCAGGGTTTCGTAGCCCTGCAAGCCCAGGACCATGCCCACGAAGAGGCCCGAGACGACGATGATGATGAGCGACTGAACCCCCTCGAAGTAGACCTCGCGCACCACCAGCCGGAAACGGCGAAAGCTTGTGCCCGAGGCGAGCAGCACGAGCACGAGGAAGCGCGACAGGGCGCCCACGCGCCAGACGAGATCGATGAAGTGACGCCCGATGCGGGCTACGCCCTGACGCGAGCCCTCAAGCACGATGATCGCCTCGGGCCGGCGCGAGGCCCAGGTCTTCGGCATAGCCGGGAGCCGGGTAGTGATACGGCACGGGGCCGTCGATCTCGCCGTGCACGAATTGCCGCACGACTGGTGTGGGCGTGGCGCGGATCGACTCCGGCGCACCCTCGCCGGCCACGCGCCCGCCCGCAAGAAAGTACAAGTAGTCGACGATCTGCAGCGATTCGTGCACGTCGTGGGTAACGATGATCGAGGTGGCCCCGAGCATGTCGTTCAGCTTGCGAATCAGGGTTCCCACCACCGCCATGGCAATCGGGTCGAGCCCGGCGAAGGGCTCGTCGTAGAGCACCAGCATCGGGTCCATCACCACCGCGCGGGCGAGGGCCACGCGCCGCGCCATGCCGCCGGACAATTCGGAGGGCATGAGGGCTTGCGCCCCGCGAAGCCCGACGGCCTCGAGCTTCATGAGCACGAGGTCGCGCACCATCGCCTCCGGCAGCGACGTGTGCTCACGAAGCGGAAAGGCGACGTTGTCGAAAACGGAAAGGTCCGTGAAGAGCGCGCCGAACTGGAACAGCATGCTCATGCGGCGCCGCAGCCCGTAGAGCGCCTCCCCGTCAAGGCTCGGGACGTCCTGCCCCGCCACGCGCACGGCGCCCTGCCGCGGCCTGAGCTGGCCGCTGATGAGCCTGAGCAGCGTGGTCTTGCCGCACCCGCTGCCGCCCATGATCCCGACCACGCTGCCCCGGGGCACGCGCAGGCTCACGCCCCGAAGAATCGGCTCGCGGCCGTAGCCGAAGTGCACGTCCGAAACGTCGACGAGGGGTTGTGCGCTCACGGAAAGCGGTTGAGGAGGACGCAGCCAACAGGGCCGCCGATGGTAGCAGCAGTCGACCGCATGCAGCACCGCGCCTCGCAAGCCTCTGTCAAGCGAAAGACACCTGGGCGCCGGTCGGATTTGAGCCGGCCTGCGGCTCGGCCGGGGACTACCTTGCGATCCCGGTTTCCGCTTCCCTCGCGCGATGAACATGCCCCGCCAGAACCGCCTGCCACCCGCCGGCGCGATGCTCGCCACCCTCGTGCTTGCGACCGCCTGTGCCAGCGCGCCGTTGGCCAACCCCGCGGGGCACCTCGCACCGTGGGCCGCGCTGCGCGAGGATCGGCCCGCCGAGCCTGTCGCCCCAGGCAAGCCGGCGCCGTCGCCAGCGGCAGAGGCGCTCACCCCTGCCCTGCGCTATTCCGTCGTGGTGTCGCAGCAACCCATCCGTGAGGTGCTGGAAGCCTTGGCGCGCGACACCCAGGCCAATATCGACGTACACCCGGATGTCGATGGCGTCGTCACCCTGAACGCCATCGACCAGACCCTGCCGCAGTTGCTCGACCGCATGGCACGGCAGGCGGACATGCGCCATGAGGCGCACGGCCAGGCGATTCTCGTCATGCGGGACACACCGTTTCTCCGCACTTACCGCGTCGATTACGTGAACCTTGCGCGCGAGGCGGCGGAGGTCCTGTCCATCGCCACCCAGATCCAGTCGGGCGCCGCCACCCACGCCGCCGGCGACAACAATTCCACCCTTCGCATCGCCAACGCATCGCGCCACCGTTTCTGGGAAAGCCTCGAGCGCAACCTGAAGGACCTCCTGCGCGAAACCGACAAGGTGTTGCCGGAGGGCAGCGCCGAGACGTTTGTGAGCGGGCGCCACGCTGGCGTGGCTGCCGTGCCGGCCAACCGGGCTCCCACCAGCCGCACTGGCGCGCCTGCGTCGCGGCAAGCACCGGGGCAGCCGAGCGTCGCGGTGCAAACCGCGACCGAAAGCGTCGAGTCGCGGCTCACGTTTCGCGAAGCCGCCTCGGTCATCGTCAATGCCGAGGCGGGCGTCTTATCAGTGCGCGCCACGTCGCGCCAGCACGAGAAGGTTGCCGAGTTCCTCGGCCACGTTGCGCGCTCGGCAGGCCGCCAGGTGCTGATCGAGGCCACCGTGGTCGAGGTTCGCCTCGATGGCCGACACCAGTCGGGCGTGGACTGGTCGTCGCTCGCCGCCACCGGCCTGGGCTGGACGTTTCGCCAGAGCCTCACCTCCGCATCGCTTGCCAGCGCCCCGAGCGGCATCACCATCGGCTACGCGAGCCCCGGCGGGCCCGGGGGGCGAAGCCTCGCCGGCACGCTCAAGCTTCTCGACGCCTTCGGCAGCGCCCGCGTGCTGTCAACACCGACGCTCATGGTGCTCAACAACCAGGCAGCCGTGCTGCGGGTGACGGACAACCTCGTCTACTTCACCGTGAAAGCGGATACCAACACGAATCAAAGCACGTCGGTCACCACCTTCACCACGACGCAAAACGTTCTGCCGGTCGGCATCATCCTTCACATCACCCCACAGGTCAGCGACGAGGGCGTCGTGACGCTTGGCATCCGCCCGACCGTCACGGCCAAGATCGGCGAAGTGCAGGACCCGAACCCGCTGCTGCGCGGGTCGCTCACCCAGCCGGCCATCGAGAGCAAGATTCCAGTGACGCAGACGCGTGAATTCGAGAGCGTGCTGCGCGTGGCGAGCGGGCAGACCGCGGTTCTCGGGGGGCTGATGGTCGACGGCGCCACGAGCGCTCGAGCGGGCATGCCGATCCTCGCTCGGCTCCCCTTGCTGGGCCCGCTCTTCAGCCAGCGCGACGAGGCCTCGGAGAAACGCGAGCTGGTTGTCTTCGTTCGCCCGGTGGTCGTAAGCCCCGGGAGCCTCCCGACGGACCTCGCGCGGTTCCGCGAAGCCCTGCCCGGGCCGCAATTCTTCACGGCGCCCCCGGGTGGCGCTCGCCCATGACCCGCCCCAGCCTGGGTGAAGCCCTGCTCTCGCAAGGTGCGCTGAGCGCCGACCAGTTGCGAATCGCCACCGCCGAACAGCGCCGTCGCTCGGCGCCGCTGGGTCGCGTCCTGGTCCAGCTGGGCTTCGTGTCGGAGTCGGACCTCTGCGAGGCCCAGTCGCAATCCCTCGGCCAGCGGGTGATTGACCTTGACCCCGAGCGTATCGATGCCGCTGCCATTGCGCTTGTTCCCGCGACGCTCGCTCGCCGGTTTTGCCTGGTGCCCGTCTCCCTCGACCTCGCCGCCTCGACGCTGAGCATCGCGACGACCGACCCGGGGAACGTCGCCGCCATAGACCAAGTGAGGAGCGCCGTCGGCGGGGCTACTCGCGTCGAGCCGCTGCTCGCGAGGGAAGCAGACATCGCCGCCTGCCTCGCGAGGCATTACGGCGCCGAGTGGCCCATCGACGACCTGCTGGCAGCGATGGCCGCGTCCGACGAAGCCCCGCAGTCAGGAGCCGCGAAGCCAGAGGAGGGACCGCCCGTCATCCGCCTCGTCGAAGCCCTCTTGGCCGACGCCGCGCGAGCCAATGCGTCGGACGTTCACTTCGAGCCGCAGCAAGGATGCTTGCGCGTTCGCTACCGGGTCGACGGGGTGCTGCGCACCGCAAGAACCCTCGATCGCTCGCGTTGGCCGGCAATGCTGGTACGGCTGAAGGTGATGGGCGGGATGAACATCGCCGAGACCCGCGCGCCACAGGACGGCCGGATGTCGATGGCCCTTGGCGGGCGGCAAATCGACTTTCGCCTCGCCGCCCAGCCCACGACCCACGGCGAGGCCCTTGTCCTGCGGCTGCTCGACCGCGAACGCGGGATCGTGGCGCTACCGGGCCTCGGCCTGGCCGCCGACACGCAACGGCTGGTCGAGCGGATGCTGGCTCGGCCTGAGGGCCTCCTCCTTGTTACCGGGCCAACCGGCAGTGGCAAGACCACCACGCTCTACTCCCTCGTCTCGCAGGTCTGCGGCGAAGGGGTCAACGTGATGACCCTCGAGGATCCGGTGGAATACCCCTTGCCCGCGGTTCGCCAGACGTCCGTCAACGAGGCCGTCAAGCTCGATTTCGCCTCCGGCGTGCGCTCGATGCTGCGCCAGGACCCCGATGTGATGCTGGTGGGGGAGATACGCGACGCGAGCACCGCCGAGATGGCGATGCGGGCGGCAATGACGGGACATCAGGTTTTCTCGACCCTGCACGCGCCGTCGGCAAGCGGCGCCTTTCCACGCCTGCGAGACCTCGGCGTGTCAGGCTCGCTGCTGGCGGGAAACCTGATCGGCGTTCTCGCACAGCGCCTCGTGCGGCGCCTGTGCCCCCATTGCAAGTCGCCGGCCGAGCCGTCGAGGGCGGAGCGCCAGACGCTCTCGGTCCCGGCCGAGGCAGCGTGTGTGATCCATGCGCCGCAGGGCTGCCCCCGGTGCAGCGGCATTGGCTATCGCGGACGCACCGCGATCGTCGAGGTGCTGCGCGTGGATGCCGATATTGAAGCGCTGATCGGCGCCGAGGCGCCGCCGCGCGCGATCCAGGAAGCCGCCTCGCGGCAGGGCTTCCGGTCCCTGCGGGAAGACGCGGTCCGCCGAGTCCTGGAGGGCGACACCAGCCTCGCCGAGATCACGCGGGTGCTGGGCCTCGCGGAGCCTCCGGCGTGACCCTGGCCATGACACGGTTTGCCTATCGCGTGATCGATGCCCAGGGACGCGCGCACGTCGCGAGCGCCACTGCGGCCAGCGCGGACGACCTCGAGCGCCGCCTGCGGCGCCAGGGGCTTTTGCTCGTCCGCTGCCGAGAAAGGCGCACGGCGGGGCTTCTGCCGCGCCGCTCGCCGGCCACGCGCGCCGAGCTCGCCCGGTTTTGCCTCCAGCTGTCCCACCTCTATGGCGCGGGGATCGGGCTGGTGGACTGCCTCGCGAGCCTGCGCGAGGGAGATGATCGCTTCGGCCTTCGGCAGCTGGCCGCATCGCTCGCCGCAAGCATCGAGTCGGGGTCGAGCCTTGCCGAAGCCTGCGAAAGCCGCGCAGACGTCTTCGACCCCGTGTTCGTCGCGCTGCTTCGCGCGGGGGAGCAAAGCGGCCGCCTCGAAGCGGTGCTCGGCAGCCTGGCCGACGACCTGCGCTGGCGCGATGGCATCGCCCGAGCTGCGCGGCAGGCGCTGGCCTACCCCGCGCTGGTGCTGACCGTCGTCGCGGCAGCCCTCGCGGGGATGCTCATCTTCCTCGTGCCGCCACTGGCGTCCGTGTTCCAGTCGATCTCGCCGCAGCTGCCGCCGCAGACCGAGCTTCTTCTCGCCGCATCGGCCGCCCTGTCGACGGGCTGGCCCGTGATCGCGGCCGTCCCGCTGCTGATTGCCATCGTGCTCGTGGCGACGCGAGCAAACGGGCGACTGCGGGCCGCCATCGACCGGGCGACCCTGCGGCTGCCGGGAATCGGCACGCTGCGGATGCGCTTCGCGCTCGCGAGACTGGCCGCCTGCTTCGCGTTGACCTACCGGTCCGGCATCAGCGTCCTCGACAGCCTTCGCCTCTGCGAGAGCCTCGCCGGGCCGCATGAGCTGCGGGAAGCCGTGCGGGGCGCGCGCCGGGCAATTTCCGCAGGCCGATCGTTGAGCCAGGCCTTTGCCGACGCCGCCGTCTTCCCGCCACTCGTGTTGCGGATGCTGCAAGTCGGGGAGTCTTCGGGAAAGCTGGATGACGCGCTGGAGCACGTGAGCGCCCATTACAGCCGCTCGGCGCGCGAAGCGGTCGCGACCCTGCAGGCGCTGATCGGCCCCGCGACCACGGTGATCGTGGGGGCTGTCGTCGGCGCCGTCGTCTATGCAGTCTTTCTGCCGCTCTACGACGTCATCGGCAGGGTGTCCCTGTGAGGCACCGCCGCCCATTGCACGCGCTCTACCTCGCCGACGACCTCCTCGTGTCGACGATCGTTGACGCAGGCGGCGCAATGGATCGCCACCCGTTCGACGGGGCGCAACCCGGGGATGACGAAATCGAGCATCGCCTCCGGTCTTCCTCTCGCCTGCGCACCCGCCTCGTCGTCGATCTCACCGATGAGGCGTTCGAGCTCATCACCCTCTCCGCCAGGCTGCGTCGCGACCGGGAAGCGCTCGCGCAGCGAGCCCTGGAACGGCGCCACCCGGACACACCCTTCCGATTCCTGCGTCACCTTCCGCAGCAACGGGCACTGCTCGCCGCTGTTTCGCGCCCGGCGGCCCTGTCGCGCTGGCTCGAGCGCTTCGACGCGCTCAAGCTGCCGCTCGTGGGAGTGCACTCGGCTGCGCTACTGGGCGCGCGCTGGGCAGAGGGCGTGGCGGATGGGGGCTCCCGCCGCCTGGCCATCTGGAGCCTGCCGACAGGGGGCATTCGCTTGAGCGCTCTCCACGCGGGCGTTCCGATGTTCAGTCGCCTCGTTCCCCGGGGCGCCCTCGAGGGCCGGGACGATTGGCCGCATGCCGTAGCGCAGGAGTCACGGCGCACGGCGCAGTACCTGTCGGACGACGGGCAATGGGGGACGGCCTCCGAGCCCCCCAAGGCGACCCTCTTTGTGCCGACGCGAGCCCGAGCCGATCTGGCGCTCCGCCTGGACAAGACAAGCCCGCTTCCATTCCGGGTGGTCGGCTTTGACGAAGTAGCTCACGCGATGGGCCTTCATCACGCGCCAACCCTCGACAGCATCGACGCGCTGATCGCAGCCATACTGGCGAGGAGCGGCACGCTGAACCACTACGCGCCACGCTACGCGCTGCGACACGCCTCGATCGTGCGGGCACGAGGCGCGATCGGCGCTCTTTCGGTGACGGCTGCGATCGCCGGGTTCGCCGTAAGCGCCTGGAATCTGACGGCCGTTGCCGACGCTCGCGACGCCGAGGCCGCCGTGCGAGCACGCCGCGTCGCGCTCTCCGCCGAGGCTGACTCGGCCGCAGCCGAGTTTCCACCGCTGCCGGCGTCCGTCCCCTTCCTCGCCGAGCTTGCCGCCCTGCAGGCACGCGTTCCCTTCGAGCATCCCGGGCCGAGCGCGCTGCTGGTGCCCCTGTCCCACGTCGTTGCCCGGTATCCCGAAGTGCGGCTGACGCAATTGGCCTGGCACCTGTCGGACAACGCGCATCCATACCCCGCGCTCCACGAGCCCCCAGGCGACCCAACCGGGGCGTTGCGTTCGGTCGCAGCACCGGGGGCGGCGGTAGCGCCGACGGCCGACGCCGCGGCGATGCCGACCGGACGACTTGCCCTCTCTACCCTGGAAGGCGTGATGCCATCGGCTGGCGGCGACTTTGCCGCACGCCAACGGCGACTGGAGCGCCTGGTGGAAGACCTCTCCTCGCTGCCAGGCGTGCATGCCGAGATCGCGGAAAGCCCGCTCGACACCGGGCCCGGCGCCCGGCTCGAGGGCCGCTTCCTGGCGGGGGAACAGGCAGAGGGGCGAACGCGCTTCCGCCTGCGCGTCACGTGGCAGCGCCACGACCCCTCGTGAGCGTCCTCCTGTCCCGCGACGGGCTGCGCTCCCTGCGGCTTGCCTGGGTCACGCTGCTCACTAGCGTCACACTGGCCGCTGCCATCGCCTGGGCCACTGGCGCGCTCCAGGCCACCGAGGCTCTGCAGCTCGAGCACGCTCGCAGCCTGTTGTCGCAGGCTGCAGCGCGACTGGAGCGAACGCAGCAGGAACGCGATGGCCTCCCGGACTGGCTCGCCGTGCACCGCGATCTCGCCCAGCGCGGCGTGCTGGATGCGGAAGATCGCCTGGCACTTGCCGAGCGCCTGCGGCGATTGCAGTCCTTGCACCCCGTGGCCTCGCTCGAGTTTGACCTCGAGCCCCAGCGGGAGCTTTCTCTGCATCGCGCTTCCGCCCCGTCGTTGGCGCTGTTGGCCAGTCGCCTCAAGGTCACCCTGCGGTCGGGGCACGAGCAGCACGCGCTGTCGTTCCTCGAGGCCGCCCGCGCGACTTCCCGGGGCGCGCTGCCCCCCCTCTCCTGCAGCCTGCGGCGCTTGCCACACGCGCTGCCCGGGCAGGCGACCGAGGCGACGTGCATCTTCGAGTGGCTGACTGTCCGCCCTCGCGAGGCGCAGTCCCGTGCGCCGTAAGGTCCAGGTCACCGCGTGTGCACTCCTGTGTGCCAGCGCCGGCGCGCAGCCCCTGGGCACGCTGCTGCACTCTCCAGCGGAGCGGGCACAGCTCGACGCGCCCGCGCGGCCCGCAGCGCCGCGCCAGGAGGAAGCGCTTCCCGTGCAGCCCATCGTGACGGGCTTCGTGCAACGAAGCGACGGCCGCGCCACCGTGTTCTTCGCCAATCGGGCACCTGCGCATCTCGCCGCCCCGATTCTGTCAAGGCCATGTTCCGACACCGTGCGCGGAATATCCGCACGCGAACTCGTCGCCGGTGCCGAACACTGCGCCCCTCCGCAACGTGACGAGGCTCCTCCCCCATGACAGCCACCCTGCGTCAACGCGGCGCGCTTGCCATGCTGATGGCGCTCGTGCTGGCGCTGTTTGCATCGGCCGCGCTGGTGTCGGCCCGGCCGGCCACCCAGGCGCCGACAGCCCGAGAGGCCGTGACGCAACTGGCGCTTGCCCGGGCCAAGGAAGCCCTCGTGGCCTTCGCGGCGTCCCGGCCCGTCGACGGTATCGTGGGCCCCGGCTACCTGCCCTGCCCCGACCTCGACAACGACGGGTGGGCGGAGTCCACCTGCGGATCCCTGTCGGGCGACACGGGGCAGGAGCGCCGGCTCGGCCGCTTGCCGTGGAAGACCCTCGGCCTGCCGGACCTGCGCGACGCTGACGGCGAGCGCCTGTGGTATGCGGTGTCCAGCAAGCAGAAGGGGCTGCTGAATTGCGAGGCGAGCCCTGAATGCGTCGACATGGGTCCCGAGTCGGCCCTGGGCACGATCACCGTCCGCGACGCCGCCGGTAACTTGCTGCATGACGGCACCTCCACGAGCCGGCTCACGCCGTCCCTCGGGGGCGCGCTCGCGGTCGTGATCGCGCCAGGCGCCCCGATTCGTCGCTGGGGAGGCGGCCTGCAGCGCCGCCTCTGCGAGGCGGGCCAGTGCGCCCCGACAGGCCAGTGCCTCACGGAGCCCCCCATGAAAACCGCCAACTGCGCGCCGGAAAATTACCTCGACCGGTCCCCCGATACGTCCCTCGCCGCCGAGGACAACGCCCACTTCATCGACCGAAACGACCGTGCTGGCAGGCCCCTGAATCGTGACGGGTTCATCCACGGCCCGATCACCGACGCTCGCGGCACGTGGGTAAACGATCGCCTGCTTGCGGTTACCTACGACGATGTGATGCCAGCGGTGATGCGCCGCGTCGCGGAGGAGGTTGCAGCCTGCCTCAAGGGCTACCAGCGGCAAGCCGGACACGCCGGACGAACGCCGTGGCCGACACCGATGTGCCGAGCAGGGAGCCCGGACTCGGCGCTGCGCTGGGCCGATGCCCGTGGCGTCGCGTTCGGCCGCATCCCCGACACGCCGTTCGGCGTCTCTCAGGCGAGCAGCGGGGGAGCCCTCTCCCGCCTCTGGCCTGCTGCCGAGGGGTGCCGCCTGGCAGACAACGCTGGCGCGACCACCAGCCATTCGCGCTTCACCTGGTGGTCGGCGTGGAAGCGCCATGTGTTCTACGCCGTTGCCGGGCCGGGCCGCCCGGATGGGGCGGTGCAGCCTCCCTGTGACAGCATCACCTGCCTGGTCCTCTCGCCACCCGATGTCGGGGCACCGTCCCGGCCAGGCCATCGTGTCGCGGTGCTCGTCGCCGGCCATCCGCTTCGATGGGACGGCTTTGAGCAGTTGCGTGGCCCCGGAGCCGACGGGGACGCGCGGCACTGGCTCGAGAACAGCAACGCCGAGCTTCGGCGGCTGAACGACAACCCTCCCGCCCCCGATTGCGCCCCGGACCCGAGCCTGGCCCTCGGCCCCGGAAATCCTGGCGCCAATCACTTGGCGCTGGACCGCCGCTTCGCACACAACGACATCGTCGTCGCCATTCCATGAGCGCACCGCGGGGCTTTTCCCTCCTCGAGGTCATGATCGCCCTCCTGGTGCTGGCCATCGCGCTCACTGGCATTGCGACGCCCCTCGCCTCCCAAGTGGCCCTGCGTCGCCAGGCCGACACCCAGCGCTTGCTGGACGAGGCCCGCGAAGCGCTCCTCGGGTTCGCCGCGATACATGCGCGGCTTCCCTGCCCTGCATCGGCCGGCAGCCGCGGCATGGAGTCCTTCGCGCCCGGCGGCAGCGCACTCGATGGCCGATGTGAGCGCTTCCATGACGGCTGGCTGCCCGCCGCCAGCCTCGGGCTGTTGCCGGTGGACAACGAAGGCTTCCTGCGTGATGCCTGGCCTCACGGCGCCGCGAGCCGCATTCGATATGCAGTGCACGGCAACGGGGAATCCCTCGGCGGCGTCACCAACGCGCTGACCCGCACCGACGGCATGCGCAACGCGACGCTGCTCGCCCTGGGGTCTGCCCCGCGTTATCTGTTCATTTGCCACTCGGCAATCGGCGCCACGGCCGTCGACTGCGGGCCGGCGGCCAACCAGTTGACACGCCGGGCCGCATTCGTCGTGTTGTCCCTCGGGCCAAACAGCCAGCGCGCCCCGCTTCCGGGCACGGATGAGGCGCGCAACCAGGACAGCACGCCGGTATTTGTCTCGCGCCCGAGCGACCGCATGGGAAGCCTCGACTCGTTCGACGACATGCTCACGTGGGCTTCGCCCGCGGCGCTCGCAAGCCGAATGGTGACTGCAGGGCGGCTGCCCTGAGCCGAGACAAACGCATCACGACCCGATCTGCGGTAACTTGCTCTCGACAGGAGGACACATGCAGCGATTCAGGCGCGGTTTCACGCTGGTGGAAATAGCCATCGTGCTCGTCATCATCGGCGTGCTGCTGGGTGGCGTGCTGAAGGGCCAGGAGCTCATCAACAACGCGCGAGTGAAGAACCTCGCCAATGAATTTCGCTCGACCCAGACGGCGATCTTCGCGTTCCAGGACAAGTTCCGCGCGCTGCCCGGCGATTACGCCGGCGCCGCCGCCACCTGGCCCTCCGGGTCCCCGGCGTCCAGCGGCGATGGAAACGGCATCATCGCGGGCGCGGAAACCACCCAGGCGTGGGATCACCTGCGTCGCGCGGGGTTGCTGACCGGCTCGGGTGCGGCCGCGCCGGTCAACACCTTCAGCGGCGCAATGGCCATCGGCTCCACGACGGCGGCGGACTTGGTGACCGGCATGCCCGGCAGCGTTCGCGTCTGTGCGGGCAACGTTCCGGGCCCGCTCGCCCGCCAGCTCGACATCGCCATGGATGACGGCAGCGCCACGGGTGGCAACGTGCGCGCGGTGGTCGGCAACGCGGCCGGCGCCGGCACCGCCTACGACGAGGCCAGCGCCTTCACCGTGTGCCTGTCGTTCTGATCGCCACGCAGGCCTAGCCCTGCAGTAGCCGTATCTCGCCGGCGGCGAGCGCCTCCTGGGACCCCAGCAACACGAGGATGTCGTTCTCCTGCAGCCGCATGCCGGGCGAGGGGTTGGTTTCGCGAACGCCCTGGCGGCGCACCGCCGTGACCTCGACGTCCATGGCACCGAGGTTGAGGCTCTCCAGCGTCTTTCCGACGCACGCAGCCGTAGGCCCCACCATGACGGACCGCAGCCTGGGCTGCATGGAATCGGCCCCGTCATCGGTGTCGGACGAGCCGGGGAAGAACCCGCTCATCAAGTGGTAACGCTCCGAGCGCTCCTCGCGAAGCCGGCGCAGCACCTTGTTCAGGGGAACCCCGAGCAGCATCATGGTCTGGGTGGCCAGCATGAGGGAGCCCTCGACCATTTCGGCCACGATCTCCGCCGCGCCGCCTTCACGCAGCTTGCCCACGTCCGTATCGTCAAGGGTGCGCACGATCACGGGGATCCCGGGCCGCAACTCGCGCAGGTGCGACAGGATGGTGAGCGCCCGATGGGTGTCGGCAAAGCTCACCACCACCGCCAGCGCACGGCTCAAGCCGGCTGCAGCCAGCACCTCCCGGCGCGAGGCGTCGCCGAACACGACGGAGTCACCCGCTGCAGCCGCCTGGCGGACACGCTCGGGGTCCGCATCGAGCGCGATCACCGAGATGCCCTCCTTCTCCAGAAAGTGGGCGAGCGCCTGGCCGCTGCGGCCGTATCCGCACACCACCACATGCCCCTTGGTGGTCATTGACTTGGCCGCGAGCTGGTGCAGCGCCATGGCGCGCTGCGTCCATTCGCTCGCCACGAAGTGCAAGACGATGCGCTCGGCGTTGGCGAGCAGGACGGGCGTGAGCGCCATGGAAATCAGCGCGCCGGCGAGGACAACTTGCAGGGTGTCCGAGGGCAGCGAGCCCTCGCGCCCGGCGAGCGACAGCAGCA
Source organism: Burkholderiales bacterium (assembly GCA_017853245.1). Taxonomy (GTDB): domain Bacteria; phylum Pseudomonadota; class Gammaproteobacteria; order Burkholderiales; family Usitatibacteraceae; genus FEB-7. Next base: position 31,004 of record JAFMJY010000006.1, read on the forward strand.
CGAAGCCGAACTCGCCCGCTGGCGCGAGGGCCAGCGCCACGCGCAGCGCCACGGCCTTGTCGTTGCCTGCGAGCCGAGCCAACCCCAGGATGAGCCCGCCCTTGACCAGCAGCAGCAGCGCCAGCACCAGCCCCACCTGCCACCAGTGGCTCACGACGCTGCGGGGGTCGAGCAGCATGCCGATGGTGACGAAGAACAGCCCCAGCAATACGTCGCGGAACGGCTTGATGTAGTCGTCCACCTGGTAGCGGTACTCGGTCTCCGAGATGAGCATCCCGGCGAGGAAGGCGCCGAGCGCCAGCGACAAGCCGGCCATTTCCGTCACCCAGGCGAGCCCCAACGTCACGAAGAGCACGAGCAGCACGAAGAGCTCGGAGGATTTTTGCTTCGCCACCACGTGGAAGAGCGGGCGCATGAGGCGCTGGCCGAGCAGCAGCACCACCATGAGCACCACGGCGGCCTTGAGCACGGCCACGCCCAGGGCGCTCGCGAGCTCGTCGGCGGGCAATGCAAGCGCGGGGATGAGCACGAGAAGCGGAATGACCGCCAGGTCCTGGAACAGCAGCACGCCCATGATCTGGCGGCCCGCTGGCGAATGCAGCTGGCCGTTCTCGGACAGCGTCTTGGAGACGATCGCCGTCGACGACATGGCGAGGATGCCCCCGATGATGAAGCCGGTGCTCCAGGAAGCGCCTGCCGCCATGGCGATGCCGATTCCCGCCGCCATGGTGAGCGCCACCTGCGCACCGCCGAAGCCGAACACCGTTCGCCGCATCGCCATCAGTTGCGGCAGGCTGAACTCGAGGCCGATCGAGAACATCAGGAACACCACGCCGAACTCCGCGAGGTGGCGCTGGTCCTCCGTGGCAGAGACAAGCCCCAGGACTCCCGGCCCGATCAGCGCGCCGACCAGCAGGTAGCCCAGGATCGCCGGCATCGACAGGCGCCGGAAGATCGCCACCACCGCCACGGTTGCGCCGAGGAGGAGAAGGGCCACGCTCAAGGTGTCTTGCATCGGGGGGCGCGAGGGCGGGAAGCGGGTCTGTTCCCTTTATACTTTCCCGGTGGAAAACAGTCACCATCCCCGATCAGCTGCGGATGGCGCGAGGGCGCTGGCGCTCGCGCGCGACGTCCTCGAGACCGAGGCCCAGGCCGTTCACGCATTGTCGGCGAGGCTGGGCGAGGCCTTCGTCGAGGCCGTGCGCCTCATCCTGGGCGCTTCGGGCCGCGTGGTCGTGACCGGCATGGGCAAGTCGGGCCACATCGGCTGCAAAGTCGCCTCGACCCTCGCCTCCACCGGGACGCCCGCCTTTTTCATGCACCCGGGCGAGGCGAGCCACGGCGACGTCGGCATGATCGCTCCCGGGGACGTGGTGCTGGCCATCAGCCATTCGGGCGAGTCCGACGAGGTCGTCGCCATCCTTCCGCTCATCAAGCGCCGGGGCGCCGCCGTGATCGCCGTGACCGGGCGCCCGCAATCAACCCTCGCCACTCAGGCAGACGTGCACCTGGATGCCGCCGTTGAGCGCGAGGCCTGCCCGATGAACCTCGCGCCAACGGCAAGCACCACCGCCGCGCTGGCCCTGGGCGACGCGCTTGCCGTGGCCCTGCTCGAAGCACGAGGGTTCTCGCCCGACGACTACGCGCGGCACCATCCCGCCGGCACGTTGGGCCGAAAGCTCCTGCTGCGGGTCTCCGACGTCATGCACTCGGGCGAGCGGCTGCCCAAGGTGCGGGCCGACGCGACGCTCAAGGAAGCCATACTCGAGATGTCGCAGAAGAACCTCGGCATGACTGCGATCGTGGAGGCCGATGGGCGCGTCGCCGGTCTCTTCACCGACGGCGACCTGCGTCGCACGCTCGAAAAGCACGAGGACATCCGCGGCCTGAAGGTCGCCGACGTGATGACCCGCAACCCGCGCGGCATCGCCCCGGAGCGCCTGGCCGCGGAAGCCGCGCAGGTCATGCAGTCGCACCATGTGAGCGGCCGGCTGCTGGTGGTGGATGGCGCCGGCAAGCTCGTCGGCGCCGTGCACGTTGACGACCTGCTGCGCGCGGGTGTGATCTGACCGTGCCGGCCTTCGCCACACCGGATGCCGAGGCCCGAGCCCGCCAGGTGCGGCTCGCGCTCTTCGACATGGATGGCGTGCTCACCGACGGCAGGCTCTACTTCGGGGCGGACGGCGAGGCCCTGAAGGTCTTCCACACGCTCGATGGGCACGGACTCAAGTTGCTCGCCCGGGCTGGCGTGGCCACCGGCGTGATTTCAGGGCGCGCCTGCCCCGCCGCGACAGCGCGCGTGAAGGAGCTTCGGCTGCCCCATGCCCTCTTCGGCGTCGAGGACAAGCTCGCGCGCTTCGAGTCCCTTTGCGCCGAGCTGAAGCTCGAGCCGTCCCATTGCGCGTTCATGGGTGACGACCTGCCTGACCTGCCCGTGATGCGCCGCTGCGGCCTGGCGGTCGCGGTGCCCAACGCCGTGGCCGACGTGCGGGCCTGCGCGCACATGGTCACCTCGGCCTCCGGCGGCAACGGAGCGGTTCGGGAATTCTGCGAATTTCTCCTGCGCGCGCAGGGGATACTCGAGCCGGCGAAAGCCGACACGCGCGCCTGAGCTGCCATGCTGCGCCCGTCCACCTGGCTACCGCTCGCGCTCCTCGCTGCGCTGGTCGCGCTCACCACCTGGCTCAACCAGCTGGTGCAACCGGCGCAGCCGAGACGCGAGAAGCCCCTGGGTGAGCCTGACCTGGTAGTCGATCGCTTCAGCGCCCGCAAGTACGGCGAGGACGGGCAGGTCCTCTACACACTCGCAGCCCGCCGCATGGAGCATCACCAGAGCGACGGCTTTTCGCGACTGCAGGACCTGCAGCTCGAGGCCTTCGACCCCAAGCAACCGCGCGTGGAGGTTCGCTCCGACACCGGCCGCGTGCTGGAAGGGGGTGAGCGTGTCTGGTTCGAGGGCAACGTGGTGATGGTTCGCGACGCCGACCGGAAATCGGAGGCCTCCACCCTCCGAACAGACCGCCTGCTCGTCCTGCCTGACGCCCGCATTGCGCGCTCGGACGACCCGGTCGTGCTCACGAGCGAGCGGGGCCGCCTCGAGGCCCAGTCTGCCGAGGCCAACAACCTGGACCGCACTCTGCGCATGGACCGGGTGCGCGCCACCTACCTGCCGAAGCCGCGCTCATGAGACTCTCCGGCTCGCTGCGGGCCCTGGCCGCCGTGCTCGCCACTATCGCGGTGGCCTTCGTGCCGCTTGCGCGCGCTGAAAAGACCGACCGGGAAAAGGAAATCCAGGTGCTCGCCGACCGACTGACCGCGGATGAAGCCAAGCGGGAGGCGGTCTACGACGGCAACGTCATCATCACGCAGGGCACGCTTCGCATCACCGCAGCCCGCATCACCGTGCGCGAGGATGCCGAGGGCTATCGCACCTACGTCGCCACCGGCTCGCCGGTGACGTTCCGCCAGAAGCGCGACAAGGTCGACGAGTGGGTCGACGGCGAGGCGAAGCGCGCCGAGTTCGAGGACCGCACCGAGCTCCTCAAGCTCTTCGAGGCGGCGCGGCTCAAAAGCCCTCAGGGCGAGCTCACCGGCGATTTCATCTCCTACGACCGCGGCAAGGAGTTCGTCGAGGTCACCGGCGCGCCGGGCGCCAAGCCCGGAGCGCCTCCATCGCGTGTGAAGGCGACCATCGTTCCACCCAAGAAGGATCCGGACGGAGCCACGCCGAAGAAGGCCGCCCCGAAGCCGGCCAACCCGGGCGCCCGGTGAACGCCGTCGCGACCGAGCCCGCCGAAAAGGCTGCCGCAGCCGGGGTATCGGTGCTGCGCGCCGAATCGCTGATGAAGCGCTACCGCAAGCGCACCGTGGTCTCGGATGTCTCACTTGAGGTGAAGAGCGGCGAGGTGGTCGGTTTGCTGGGCCCCAACGGCGCTGGCAAGACCACCTGCTTTTACATGATCCTGGGCCTCGTTCCGATCGACCGGGGCCGAGTCTTCCTCGACCAGCGCGACCTCACCCACCTGCCGATCTATCGCCGGTCGCGCCTGGGGCTGTCCTACCTGCCCCAGGAGGCGTCCATCTTCCGGCGGCTGACGGTGGCGCAAAACATTCAAGCCGTGCTCGAGCTGCAGGGCCTCGATCGCGACGCAGTCGGCGCCCGGCTCAACGCCCTGCTGGAGGACCTGCACGTCGCCCACCTGCGCGACAGCCCCGCCACCGCCCTCTCCGGGGGCGAGCGTCGGCGCGTGGAAATCGCGCGAGCGCTCGCCACGCAGCCGCGCTTCATCCTGCTCGATGAGCCCTTCGCCGGCGTCGACCCCATCGCGGTGCTGGACATCCAGCAGATCATTCGCTTTCTCAAGGCGCGCGGCATCGGCGTGCTGATCACCGACCACAACGTACGCGAGACCCTCGGTATCTGCGACCACGCCTACATCATCAACGACGGGACGGTTCTCGCCTTCGGAAAGCCGGAGGAAGTTATCTATAATGAAGCGGTCCGGAAGGTTTACCTCGGGGAGCATTTCCGCCTCTGACCCGGCGGACCCTTCTCCGCCCCCCCGGCATGAAGCACACCCTCCAGCTCAAGCTATCCCAGCACCTCACGCTGACGCCGCAGTTGCAGCAGTCCATCCGGCTGCTGCAGCTCTCGACGGTCGAGCTCAACCAGGAGCTCGAGCGCTACCTTGCCGAGAACCCCCTGCTCGAGCGGGCAGACTTTGGCTCGGAGGGTTCGGCTACGCCCGTGGCGGCGGGCGATGTACCCGGGGACGCCCAGGAGCCGGCGGCGCCGGAAAGCTCGGCCGAGAGCCCCGGCGCAGGCGATGAGGACTTCAGCTTCTCTGACGAGCCTTCCTCAGGCTTGCGACGCGGCGACCGCGACGATGACGACTTCACTGACGTGGCGGCGGCAGAGCCGACGCTTCAGGAGTGCCTTATCCGCCAACTGCAGCTCACCCCGCTCACGGAGCGCGACAAGCGCCTCGCCCTGCTGGTCATCGCGCACCTGGACGAAGACGGCTACCTCGGCGCGAGCCTCGAGGAGCTGCGCACGCTGGCAGCCACGGAGATCGCCGACGTGGAGCCCGAGGAGCTCGCCATCACGCTCAAACAGGTCCAGAACCTTGAGCCAGCGGGCGTCGGCGCGCGAAGCCTGGCTGAGTGCCTGGCACTCCAGCTTCGCGCCCTGCCATCGGACACGGAATACCGCGACGAGGCGCTCACGCTCGCCACCGAGCATCTCGACGCCCTCGCCTCCCGCGACTTCAACCGCCTGCGCCGCTTGCTTGGCCTCGACGAGGAGGCCCTGCGTGCCGTGCGCGCGCTGATCCTCACGCTGAACCCGAAGCCAGGCCTCGCCTGGACGGTGACGGAAACGCGATACGTGGTCCCCGACGTCGTGGTGAAGCGGGCGAGCGGGCGCTGGATGGCAAGCCTCAACCGCGACGCCATGCCGAGGCTGCGAATCAACAAGATGTACGCCGACCTGCTGCACGCCTCCCGCGAAGCCGGCGGCGGAAACCTCGCGGGCCAGCTCCAGGAGGCACGCTGGCTGATCAAGAACGTGCGCCAGCGCTTCGACACCATCCTGCGGGTGACCCAGGCGATCGTCGACCGCCAGCGCGCCTTCTTCGAGCACGGCGAGGTGGCCATGCGCCCGCTCGTGCTGCGCGAGATTGCCGAGGTCGTGGGCCTGCACGAGTCGACCATCTCACGGGTGACGACGCAGAAGTTCATGCTCACCCCGCGCGGCATCTTCGAGCTCAAGTACTTCTTCGGCAGCCATGTCTCCACGGATGCCGGCGGCGCCTGCTCCTCCACTGCCATCCGCGCGCTGATCAAGCAGCTCGTCGCCGCGGAAGACGGGCGCCGGCCCTTGTCGGACCACCGCATCTCCGGCCTGCTTGCCGAACAGGGCATCCAGGTTGCCCGCCGCACGGTCGCCAAGTACCGTGAGGCGCTGCACATCCAGCCAGCCAGCCAACGCAAGGCCTTGTGAGGGGCCCTGCCCACCGACGGAGGAACCCATGAACCTCAAGATCACCGGGCATCACGTGGACGTCACCGAGCCCTTGCGCACGTACGTGCTTTCCAAGCTCGACCGCATCAATCGCCATGCCGACCACCTCATCGACGTGAGCGTCACCCTCTCGGTCGACAAGCTCGACAAGCGCGCCGAGGCGAACGTCCACCTGTCCGGCCATGACATCCACGTCCAAAGCCACGACGCGGACATGTATGCCGCCATCGACGCGCTCGCTGACAAGCTCGACCGCCAGATCATCCGCCACAAGGAGTCACGGGAAGCCGGGCGCAGCGAGCCCAGCCCCAAGCGCAACGCGCCGTGACGCCCCGACTGCAAGGAACGCGCCCCACATGAACCGCCTCACCCCTCACCTGCCCGAGAGCCACGTCGTGCTGGACCTGGACGTCGGCAGCAAGAAGCGGCTCTTCGAGCAGATAGGCCTCATCTTCGAGAACTCCCGGCAGGTGGCGCGAGCCCGCGTCTTCGACAGCCTCTTCGACCGCGAGAAGCTGGGGTCCACCGGCCTGGGCTGCGGCGTGGCGATCCCGCACGGCCGCATGAAGAACCTCAAGGAGACGCTCTGCGCGTTCGTGCGCACGCGCTCGCCGATGCCCTTCGAGGCCCCGGACGGCCAACCCGTCCAGTTGGTCATCGCCATGCTGGTGCCGGAGCACGCCACGGAAGCACACCTGGAATTGCTCTCCGAGCTCGCACAGATGTTCAGCGACCCGGCGCTTCGCGAGCGCCTGCTCTGCGCCCCCACGCCTGCCGAGGCCCGTCGCGTGCTCGCCGACTGGTCGCCCAATGCCGCGACTGAGCATTCAGCAGCTGTTTGAGGCGCGCCGCGAGCGCCTCGGCCTCGCGTGGGCGGCCGGCGCCTCCGCGGCCGCACGCGAGCTCACCAACGACATGCTCTCGCGCCCCGGGCAGGGGCTGATCGGCCACTTCAACCCCATCCATCCGCTGCTCGTGCAGGTGGTTGGCCGCAATGAAGACCGCTACCTCGCCTCGCTTGACTCCGCGCGCCGGCAGTCGCTGTGCGACGAGGTGGTCGATGGGGGGTGCGTTTGCATCATCCAGGGCAACGGCCTCAAGCCGTCGCCCGAGCTCGAGCGCGCCGCCTCGCGTGCCGGCGTGCCGCTGCTCACCTCGGCCCGGAATGGCGTCGAAGTCATCAACGTCCTGCGGCCCTACCTCCTGGGGGAGTTGGGCGAGGTCACGTCCCTTCATGGCGTGCTGCTCGACGTGCTCGAAATCGGCGTCATGGTCACGGGCGAGTCCTCGATCGGCAAAAGCGAGCTGGCGCTGGAATTGATCTCACGGGGCCACGGGCTCGTCGCCGATGATGTCGTGGAGCTGCAGCGCGTCACGCCGGACACGGTGCAGGGCCGCTGCCCCGCGCTGCTGCGAGACTTCCTCGAAGTCCGCGGGCTCGGCGTTCTGAACATCCGCTCGATCTTCGGCGAAACCGCCGTGCGGCCCCACAAGGCGCTTCGCCTGATCGTGCACCTGGAGCGTGCCGAGGCCGGTGGGTTTGATGAGCGCAACCGTCTCGCCACACGCTCGGGGATGCAGCGCATCCTCAGCGTCGACATTCCCACCGTCACGCTGACCGTCGCGCCCGGCCGGAACCTCGCCGTTCTGGTGGAAGCGGCCGTGCGCAACCATATTCTCCTCACCCGCGGCATCGACTCGACAGCCGAATTCATCGCGCGGCAGGAACAATCGATACGCGAGTCCCAAGGCAGGGAGGGCTGATGGAGCTGGTTCTCGTGAGCGGCCTGTCCGGCTCCGGCAAGAGCGTGGCGCTCAAGGCGCTGGAAGACTCGGGCTACCTCTGTGTCGACAACCTGCCGCCGGGCCTGGTGCATGCGCTCGTTTCCGACCTGGCGTCCCGCGGCGAGCCCCGGGTGGCGGTGAGCGCCGATGCGCGCGGTGCCGACACCATCGGCGCGATCCCCGGCGTGGTCGACGCAGAACGGGCTTCCGGCGTCGACGTGCGGGTATTGTTCCTCGAGGCCAGCGACGCAAGCCTCGTGCGTCGCTTCTCGGAGACCCGCCGCCCGCACCCGCTCGCTCGCGCAGGGCGCACGGTCGAGGAGGCCATTGCCGAGGAACGGCGCCTGCTCGCCCCGATCGCGGAGATCGGCCAGCGCATCGACACGAGCAACCTCACACCCGCCCAGCTTCGGCAAGCGGTGCAGGATGTGCTCGCGATGGACGACTCGAGGCTGGTGCTTTGCCTGGAGTCCTTCGGCTTCAAGGCGGGCGTGCCCCTCGACGCGGACTTCGTCTTCGACGCGCGCTTCCTGCCCAACCCGCACTACGACCCGCGCCTTCGCCCGAAGACGGGCAAGGACCCCGAGGTGGCGAAGTTTCTCGAGACGGAAACGGAGGCGCTGCTCCTGCTTGAAGATATCGAGCGGCTCGTGGTGCGCTGGGCGCCCAAGTTCGCGCAGGACCGGCGCGCCGCCCTCACCGTCGCCATCGGCTGCACGGGCGGGCGGCATCGCTCGGTGTACCTGATCGAGCGCCTTGCCGAGCGCCTCCGTCCGCAGCACGCCCTGATCGTCCGCCACCGGGACATCGACCGCGGCGGCTGATCGCCTCGTGGCCGCCCGCAGCCCGCGAGACAAATCGCCGCGCCCCGCGCGAACGCCGACGTTCGCGAGCCGGCTCGTTGCCTGGCAGCGCGTGCAGGGACGGCATGACTTGCCGTGGCAGGGCACGCGTGATGCCTATCGCCTCTGGCTCTCGGAGGTGATGCTTCAGCAGACGCAAGTGGCGACCGTGATCCCCTACTACGAGCGGTTTCTCGCGCGCTTTCCTGACGTGCGGGCCCTCGCCGCCGCGGAGGACGAAGCGGTGATGCAACTGTGGAGCGGGCTCGGCTACTACGCGCGGGCGAGGAATCTCCTGAAAGCTGCACGCCACGTCGTCGAGCGGCACGGGGGCGTCTTTCCGACGGCCATAGAGGCGGTGGCCGAGCTGCCGGGGGTGGGTGCCTCCACGGCCGCGGCCATCGTGGCGTTTTCCACGGGCGAGCCACACGCGATCCTCGATGGCAACGTGAAGCGCGTGTTCGCGCGGCACTTTGGCGTCACGGGCGCTGTGGATTCACGCGAGACGCTCGAGGGCCTCTGGGCGGTTGCCCGACGGGAGCTGCCGCGCCAGCACGTGGAGGCCTACACGCAGGGCCTGATGGATCTGGGCGCCACAGTCTGCACGCGCACGATGCCTGCGTGCAATCGCTGTCCGGTCGCGAAATCCTGTGTTGCGCGCGAGACGGATCGCATCGCCGAGCTACCCGGCCGAAAGGCGCGCCGCGCGGTGCCCTTGAGGGAAATCACGATGTTTGTGGCCCTCTCCCGCGGCGACGTGCTCCTGTTTCGCCGGCCCGACAAGGGCATCTGGGGTGGGCTGTGGTCGCTGCCCGAAGCCTCCGTTGGCACCTCACCGGACGCGTGGCTGGCCGCACAGCCCGGCTTGGCGCTCGCCTCCGCGGAAACGTTGCCACCCTTCGAGCACGGCTTCACGCACTTTCGCCTCGCCGTGACGCCCGTATTGCTGCGCGTGAGGCGACCACGAACCGCACCGCTCCCACCGGGAAGCCTGTGGCTTCCCCTGGCGGACATCACCGGCGCGGCGCTTCCCGCCCCGGTGAAGAAACTGCTCGCCTCGCTCTGATCCGGCCCGCGGCTAGAGCGCCGGCTCGCAAAAGCAGTGGGCCACCGCGTCGTAGGGCTTGCGGCCCTCCACCAGGTCGCGAAGCCACAGCAGGTCCGACGCCACCTCGCGCGTGACAGGGTCTGCGAGGCGCAGGCGCGCAAGCGAGGCGGAGTTCTCCGCCGCGTCAGCAATCGAGGCGCCCACCCAAGCGGCAATCTGGCCCTTCAGCGCATCCAGAACCGCTGCGAGCGGCGTCGAGGGCTTGGCGGTGCGATACCGGAAGGGCAGCGCGGCGTCGGCCTTCGCCAGTTCGCGCGCCGCGGCAATCGCATCCTTGAGGCTGCCCACCTGGTCGACGAGCTTGCGGTCGAGCGCCTGCTGGCCCGTCCACACGCGGCCCTGCGCGATGCCATCCACGGTAGCCACATCCAGCTTGCGCGCCGTCGCCGTCTTGCCGATGAACTCGGCGTAGATGTGGTTGATGCCCTGCTGCACCAGCTCGCGCATGCGCGGATCCAGCGGCTGGCGGAAGTCGTAGCCGCCAGCGAGCCAGGTGGTCTTGTAGCCGCCGGTGCCAATCGAGAGCTTCGCCATGGCACCATCCGCCGAGGGCAGAAGGCCAAAGACGCCGATCGAGCCGGTGATGGTGGCCGGGTCGGCGATCACGCGGTCCGACGACATCGAGATCCAGTAGCCGCCTGAGGCCGCAAGGTCGCCCATCGAGACCACCACGGGCTTGCCCGCCGCGCGGGCCACTTCAAGCTGGTGGCGGATCAATTCGGAGCCGTAGGCGCTGCCGCCGGGCGAATCGACGCGAAGCACGATGGCCTTCACGTTCTTGTCGGCCACCACGTCGCGAATGAGGCGCGAAGTGGACTTGCCGCCGATCTTTCCCGACGACGCATCGCCGTCGCCGATTTCGCCGGAGGCCACGATCACGGCGACGTGATCACCCTTCACCCGCTCGCGGACATTCTTCACGTAGGCATCCAGCGACGTCTGGCGGAAGGTCTTGCCATCCTTGTCCTCGCCCACTTCCTTCATCAACATCGCGCGGATGTCCTCGAAGGTCTTCGCCTCATCGGCAAACTTCCAGTCGAGCGCCAGCTGCGAGACATTGCCCTTCACCGCCGTGAGCGCGCCAGGCAGCGCCTCGATGGACTTGGTGATGTGCCTCTGCGGAAGTTTCCGTGCCCGCTCGATGCCCTGCATGTAGACGCCCCAGACCGCATCCAGCAGGTACTTGTCCGCCTCGAGCGCTTCCTTCGAGGGCGCGTTGTTGGCATAGACCTCGCCCGCCGACTTGAACGCGCCCACCTTGATCAGGTTGGGCTCCACGCCGATGCGCTTCAGGGCATCGCGGTAATAGTTGCGCTGCCGGCCCACGCCCTCGATGAACACGCCGCCCATGGGGTGCACGTAGACCTTGCTCGCGTGTGAAGCGAGGTAGTAGCGGCGCTGGTCGTACATGGCTCCCCACGCAATGATCGGCTTGCCGGAAGCCTTGAAGGTTTCGATGGCCGCCGCCGCTTCCCGGAGGGTGGCGAGGCCCGCGCCCTCGAAGTCGTCGAGAAGCAGGATGGCCCGCTCGATGCGGTCATCCTTGGCGGCCTTCTCGAGAGCCAGCACCCAATCCCGCAGCAGCACGCCCTTGCCCCCGCCGCTGCCCACGAACTCCGCCACGAGGGAGGTCGGGTCTTTGGAAAGTTCATCAGCCATCTCGCCCTGGGGTGCCAGCACCAGCACGCTCTTGGGCTCCACCTTGCCCTTGTTTTGCGAGACGCCCATGTAGATGCCGAAGCTGAAGGCCGCCACGCCACCGAAGACCGCAATGGTGATGAAGCCCTTTCGGATGCCCTCGGCGATTCGGGAGAGCTTGCTGAAAAAGCGCTTGAGGGCGCCGGGCGGCTTGGGGTTGAGGGACATCGGGGGTTCCTTCCTGGGGCGTCGGGTTTGAGGGTGCGAAGGCTACAAGGTCTTGGGGGCACCGTGAGCCCCCCGTGCGACGAAACGCCGGTTTCTGGGATCGAATTGCGTGCGTTTGGTTCCGGGCAAGGTTCACTCCCCCGGCGAGCCGACCCGCCGCGGAGAGACCCGCATCGTCACCCGCGCCCGGAAGACCACCTCGCCGCCCTCCTGGGATATCTCGACCGGCACAATCACGTCCAGCGGCTCAACGCCTGCCTCGACTGCGGGATAAGTCGCGATCGCCCGAACTCCCGCCGTGGCCTTCTTCAGGTACTCGACGGTCATGCCCTTGGGAATCCACCGATGGGTGAGTGGGATCGAGACGTCAGTGGCGAGCCCGGCCGCCAATTCCGCCAGATTGCAGAGCGCAATCGCATGCACCGAGCCCACGTGGTTCAGCACCGCCCGGCGCTTGCGCATGCGCGCCTCGCAGCCCCCCGGTTCCAGCCGGTCGATCCGCGGGCGGATGGTCGCGAAGTACGGCGCCTGCAGGCAGATCACGCGGGCGAAGAGCCAGCGCCCGAAGGAAGAGCCCTTCAGGATGCGCCAGGCGGCGAGGGCGTTGGTGGCGGACATGGTCGGGGCAGGTGGCTGGGTTAAAATTGCGGCGTTCGCGGGTGTAGCTCAATGGCAGAGCAGAAGCTTCCCAAGCTTACGACGAGGGTTCGATTCCCTTCACCCGCTCCACCCTATCACCCCGCCGAAGGCGGCCGCGCGGGCTAGCCGCCCTGCGAACGCCGGACCATGACCCTGCGCCTTCAGATCAATGGAGCCCCCCGGGAATTCGCCTCCCGCCTGACCGTCGAAGGGCTGGTGGCCGAGCTGGGTGTGGCAGGCAAGCGCATCGCCATCGAGCGCAACGGGGAGATCGTGCCGCGCAGCCAGTACGGAGCCGTTCAATTGGCGGATGGCGACAAGCTCGAAGTCGTCGTCGCCGTGGGAGGAGGCTGATGGAAGACAAGCTCGTCATCGCCGGCAAGGCTTATGGCTCCCGGCTCATCGTGGGCACCGGCAAGTACAAGGATTTCGACGAAACCCGCCGTGCGGTCGAGGCGAGTGGCGCCGAGATCGTCACGGTGGCCATCCGGCGCGTGAACATCGGGCAGAATGCGAACGAGCCCAGCCTGCTCGAATCCCTGCCGCCCTCGCGCTTCACCATTCTTCCCAACACCGCCGGCTGCTACACAGCCGAGGATGCGGTACGCACACTGCGCCTCGCGCGCGAGCTCCTCGATGGCCACGCGCTCGTGAAGCTGGAGGTGCTGGGCGACCAGGAAACACTTTTCCCCAACATGCCCGAGACGCTCGCCGCCGCGAAGACGCTGGTGGCCGAGGGCTTCCAGGTGATGGTCTATTGCAGTGATGACCCCATCGTCGCGAAGCAGCTGGAGGAAATCGGCTGCGTGGCCGTGATGCCACTCGCCTCCCTCATCGGTTCCGGCATGGGGATTCTCAACCCGTGGAACCTGCAGATCATTCTCGACCGCGCCAAGGTGCCCGTGCTGGTGGATGCCGGCATCGGCACCGCATCGGATGCGGCCATCGCCATGGAGCTGGGTTGCGACGGCGTGCTCATGAACACGGCGATCGCGAAGGCACGGGACCCGATCCGCATGGCGCGCGCGATGAAGCTCGCGGTGGCGTGCGGACGCGAGGCATGGCTCGCCGGCCGCATGGACAAAAAAATCTACAAGGCCTCGGCGAGCTCACCAACGGAAGGGCTCATCACGCCCAAGGGCAAGGTGGCGTGAGCGATAGCGAAGGGAGCACGCACCGCCCCGTCCGCAGCTTCGTGCTCCGGCAGGGGCGCTTCTCGCCCGGGCAGCAGCAGGCGCGCGAGCGGCTCATGCCGCGCTTCGGCATCGATTACGCGCCTGCTCCGCTCGACTGGGCCAAGGCCTTCGGCCGCGAGGCGCCGCGCATCCTCGAGATCGGCTTTGGCATGGGCGAGACCACGGCACGTATCGCCGAGGAGAACCCGGGCAACGACTATCTCGGCGTTGAGGTGCACGGTCCGGGCGTCGGTGCGCTATTGAGGCGCCTGGAGGAGCGGAGCCTCACGAACGTGCGCATCGTCCAGCACGACGCTGTCGAGGTGGTGCGGGAGATGATCGCCCCGGACTCACTCACCGGCATTCACGTGTTCTTCCCCGACCCGTGGCCCAAGAAGCGCCACCACAAGCGGCGCCTGCTGCAGCCACCATTCGTGGCCCTGCTCGCCAGCCGCCTCAAGGCCGGTGGCTATCTGCACGCCGCCACGGACTGGCAGGAATACGCCGAGGAAATTTTGACCGTCGTGTCCGGCACCCAGGCCCTGCGCAATCCGCACCCCGGGTTCGCCGCGCGCCCTGCGTCTCGGCCCGAGACCAAGTTCGAGCAACGTGGCCGGCGGCTGGGCCACGGGTCGTGGGATATCATCGTCGAACGCACCTGATGCTCCCGTTTAATCGAGCCCCCGCATGAATCAGCGCACCCCCCATTCGATACCCGACGTGCAAGGCGCACCGGACGGCCGCCGCCTCGCCATCGACCGGGTGGGCATCAAGGGCATTCGGCACCCGATGCGGATCGCGGAGCGTGGTGGCGGCACCCAGCACACGGTGGCAACGTTCGACATGCTCGTTGGCCTGCCGCACCACTTCAAGGGCACCCACATGTCGCGCTTCGTGGAGATTCTCAACGCCCACGAGCGCGAGATCACCGTCGACTCCTTCCGTGCCATGTTGCGCGAGACAGCCGGGCGACTGGAAGCCGAGTCGGGCCTGGTCGAGATGGCCTTCCCGTATTTCGTGCAGAAGAAGGCGCCTGTCTCCGGCGTGAAGAGCCTGCTGGACTATGAGGTCACCTTCATCGGCGAAATCACCGCCACCGGCGAGGAACGCTTCGCGCTCAAGGTGTTGGTGCCAGTGACAAGCCTTTGCCCGTGCTCGAAGAAAATTTCCGAGTACGGCGCCCACAACCAGCGATCGCACGTCACCGTCACGGCACGGATCGCGAGCTTCGTGTGGATCGAGGAGCTCATCGACCTGGTCGAGAAGCAGGCCTCGAGCGAGCTCTACGGCCTGCTCAAGCGGCCGGATGAAAAGTACGTCACGGAATTGGCCTACGACAACCCGAAGTTCGTCGAGGACATGGTGCGCGA
>JAFMJY010000070.1 GCA_017853245.1 Burkholderiales bacterium
CCGCCGGGAAGCGCGTTCACCGCTGCGCCCAGGCCCGTGAACACGTCGATCGAGATGCCGACCGTGCGGTACTTGAGGCCCTTGAAGTCCTCAACTCGGGTGATGGGCTTCTTGAACCAACCGAGCGGCTGGGTCGGCATCGGGCCGTAGGGGAAGGAAACGACGTTGGCGTTGATCGAGCCGTAGAGCTTCTGGAGCAGCTGCTTGCCACCGCCGTATTTGTGCCAGGAAAGCATCATGTTGGCGTCCATGCCGAACGCTGGGCCCGAGCCCCAGAGAGCAAGCGCGTTCTGCTTGCCATAGTGGTAGACCAGCACACCGTGGCCGCCATCAAGCGTGCCCTTCGAGACGGCGTCGAGGAGGCCGAAGGCCGGCACGACCGCGCCGGCCGGCAGCACTTCGATCTTGAGGTCGCCGCCCGTCATGTCGTTCACCTTTTTGGCGAAGTCGAGGGCGTACTCGTGGAAGATGTCCTTGGCCGGCCAGGTGGACTGCCAGCGCATGGTGATCGGGCCTTGCGCCTTGGCGACCATCGGGAAAGCCAGGGCGGAGGCGCCGGCGGCGCCGGCCAGGAACTTGCGTCGGGTGACTTGCTTGTCGCTCATGCAGTTCTCCTCGGTGGATCGTGAAGTTGAGTGGAGTTGAATAGCCCAGATGCCGTTGGACTCGACGGGTTACGCCCGCTGGCAGTGAGACCGCAATGCTAACGCTCCGCAGGGGCCCCAAGCAACCGCTCGCTGCGGGGGGGGGGAACCCGATCAGCGGTAGGACAAAACCAGGATTCCCGCGAGCGCCACCACCACCCAAAGGACCATTACGCGGACAGTCCAGTTCCGGGCGAGGGATGCCCCCCTTGTGCCGGGCTGGAATCGCCGGACCAGCGCCGCGATGCCCGCCCTGCGCAACGCAGCAATCGCACGCATCGACGACTGAACTGCTCTTTCGATCGCCAGCGCGATTCGGGGGCCCGGGCCACGCCAGAGCTGGTCGATGTCCGGCAGGTGGCTGTTGCTGCGTCGCAGCAGCGGCAGCAAGGCCATCACGGCCAGGGCGCCCGCGCCCATGGTGGCCGCCGTACCCAGCAGTGTGGCCACCGTGAAAGGCTCGTAGGACACCGGAAGAGGAAGCAGGCGGTAGAGCAATCCGGGGACCAGCCCGATGGCGAGCGTCATGGCCGCCAGGATGGACATGGCCACCCGCTGGGAAACCGGCGCCTCGGCCGGGCGAAGACCGGCGGTGCGGTGGAAAAACACTCGCCAAGGCAGCTTGAAGCCTGCGGCGAGCAGCGACGCCGCCGACGCTGCGGCGAGCGACCACCGCACCCCATCGAGGCCCGATTCCGCCGCGGCCGCGCTGACCAGGGACTTGGTGACGAAGCCGGAGGCGAGCGGCACACCGGCGAATGCCAGCGCGCCGAGGCATGCCGCCGCCGCGGTGAATGGCATGGGCCGCCAAAGGCCGCCGAGGTCGCCACAATCGCGACGCCCGGTCTGATAGAGAACCGCGCCGGTGGCCATGGCCACGAGGCCGGTATAGAAGATGCTTGCCACGGCATGGGACGTGGCACCGTTGATCGATAGCGGCGTGCCGATGCCGACGCCGACGAGCATCACGCCCTGCTGGCCGACGATCGCGTACGCGAGGATGCGTCGCATGTCGCTCTCGACGAGCGCGTAGGCGGCCCCGTAGAGGGCCATCAAGAGCCCCAGCACGACCAGCACTTCTGCGCCAGGAAACGCCCGCAGCAACGCGAGCAGCGCCACCTTGGTGGTAAAGGCGCTCAGGAACACCATGCCGCTCCACGACGATTCCGGGTACGCGTCCGGGAGCCAGCTGGCGAGCGGCACGGCGGCGGCGTTGACCAGGAATCCGGCCAAGATCAGGGCGCGCGACACGTTATCCGGCGCCATGCCTGCCAGCGTGATGGAGCCGGTCTCACCCACGTACCCCACGATGCCCGCCATGAGCAGCATGCCGCCCAGCAGGTGCACGGCAAGGTAGCGCTGCGCGGCGGGAAACGCTGCCGGCCCCGCCGACCAGAGAATGGCGGTCGAGGCGAGCGCCATCGCTTCCCAGCTCACGAAGAGAGTGACCAGATCGGCGCTCAACGCCGCGGCGATGGCCGCGCCCGCGTAAACCAAGGCTGCGGACCCTTCGACGCGACTTTCCTGGCGCCACGCAAACACCACGCCGGCGAGCGCAGCGATCGCGAAGGCAATGCCGAAGAGGCGCGCGAGCGGGTCCATGCGAAGCGCCGGGACGGCCTGCCCCATCAGAGCCCAGCTTCCGTGCGTGCCATCCGGCAACACGATCAGCACGGCCAGCGCGAGCATCGGCGCGATCAGCGTCACCACACGCCGCGCGCCGCCGCGCAGGAAGAGCGCAACGATGCCCAGCCCGGCGAGCCACCAACCGGGGTGCAGGTACGGGATGTCGGCCACGCTCACCCGCCCGCCACCGCGCGCGCGAAGCCAATCACTGGCCCGGGAAACGCAAACAGGGCCACGCAGGCCCCGGCGGTGACAACCTGCGAGGCGACCATCGCGAGCGGCGCCTCTCGCACACCGGCTGAAGGCGTGCCCGGGGCCACGAAGAACGCCCGGAACACGATGGGCAAGTAGTAGCCCGCGTTGAGCAAGGTACTGACTGCCAGCACCGCCACCGCCAGCCAATCTGCTGCGCTCATGGCGCCCGACAGGATGAACCACTTCGACAGAAATCCCGCCGCAGGCGGCAACCCGATCATCGACAACGCGCCTATCGCGAACGCGCCCATGGTCCACGGCATCACTCGCCCGATGCCATCGAGCTCGCTCACCGCCGTCTTGTGTGCAGCGGTGTAGATCGACCCGGCGGCAAAGAAGAGCGTGATCTTGCCGAAGGCGTGCGCCACGAGGTGCAATGCCGCGCCCATCACCGCCAGGGGCGTGAGGAGCGAGGCCGCCATCGTCACGTAGGCGAGCTGGCTCACGGTCGAGTACGCGAGCCGGCGCTTGAGGTTGTCGGCGCGCAGCGCCACCACCGACGCGGCGATCAGCGTGAAGCCCGCCACGGCCGTGAGCCACGCTGCTCCCCCGAGGCCCGCCAGCGTCTCGATACCAAACACGCCCACGACCACCTTGATGACGCAGAAGGCGCCTGCCTTCACCACCGCCACGGCGTGCAGCAGAGCGGACACGGGCGTTGGCGCCACCATCGCCGCCGGCAGCCAGCGATGAAACGGCATCAGCGCCGCCTTGCCGATTCCAAACATGAACAGCGCCAGCAGCACGGCCGCGGAGGACGCATCGAGCTTTCCCGCGAGAATGCCGTCGGCAGCAAACTCCAGCGTCCCCGCGATCACCCACGTGGCAACGATGGCGGGCAAGAGGAACAGCACCGAGGTGCCCACCAGCAGACCGAGGTAGACGCGCCCGCCCCGCTTCGCTTCCTCGGTGCCGTGGTGGGTGACGAGCGGCCACGTCACCAGCGTGAGCAGCTCGTAGAACAGAAACAGCGTGAGCAGGTTGCCGGCGAACGCCACGCCCACCGCGGCGCCCAGGGAGAGCGCGAAGCAGGCGAAGAAGCGCGTCTGGTGGCCCTCGTCATTGCCCCGCAGGTAGCCCGCCGAATAAAACGTGCTCACCACCCACAGGCTGGAGGCCACCGCAGCGAAGAGCCACCCGAGCGGCTCCACCTTCAGCGCAACCGACAGGCCCGGCAGCATCTCGAAGAGGTCGATGGCGGGGCGCTCTCCGCACAGCACCGCCGGCGCGAGCGACATCACCAGCCCGCAAAGGCTCACGGCCGCGAGGAACGTCACGGCCTCGCGCACGTTCGGGCGTCGGCGCGCGAGCCAGATGCCCGGCACCGCCAGGAACGGGATGGCGAGCGCGAGCGCCGCCCCTGCCCCGCCCGTCATGGCCACCCCCTGAGGAAGGCGCTTGCCGCGCGCGACGACGCTTCGAGCACTGGGGTGGCGTGCAGGCCAAAGGCAACCACCGCAGCGGTGAGCACCAGCGCCGGGACGGTGACATCGGCTGGCGCCTCGCCGCGAGCTGGCGCGCCCGCGGGCGGCGCGGAGAGGTATGCCGCCTCCACAAACTTCCACACGTAGGCGAGCGCGAGCAGCGAGCTGGCGAGCACGATCGCGGCCACCCACCACAGGCCGGCGCCGATCGCAGCGACGACCAGCGCCCACTTGCTCGCGAAGCCGGCCGTGCCCGGAACGCCAATCAGGCTCAACCCCCCGATCACGATCGCAAACGAGGTGATGGGCATGGTCCGCCCAAGCCCCGCTATCTGCTCGAAGCGCGTGCCGCCGAGGCGCAACGCCACCCCGGCCACCAGCAGGAACAGGGCGCCCTTGGTGAGGCCATGGTTGATGAGATGGGCCATCGCCGCCGTCATGCCCGCCGCGCTGGCGAGCGATATGCCGAGCGTGATGTAGCCAATTTGTCCGACGCTCGAGAACGCGAGCATCAGGCGCAGGTCCCGCTGCACGATGGCGGCGCCCGAGCCCACGAGCAACGCGGCGATGGAGAGCGCCATCAGGATGGCCCCGGTGGGCTCGGCGCCAAACGCCGTCGGTGCGCCGATCACGGAGTAGTACACACGCATCATCACGTAGAGCGAGACCTTGGTGGCCGTGGCCGCCAGGAAAGCGCTCACCGCCGACGGCGCGTGCGCGTAGGCATTAGGCAGCCAAGCGTGCAGGGGGAAGATCGCCGCCTTGAGCCCCATGCCGACGGTGATGAAGGCGAGGCCGGCAATCACCGGGCGACGGTCGACGACCGCCGGCAGGCGCTGCGCCATGTCGGCGAAATTGAGCGTGCCAGTGACGAGGTAGAGCAGGCCCACGCCGATCACGTAAAGCGTTGCGCCAATGGTGCCCAGCAGCAGGTACTGGTAGGCCGCCGTGAGCGCCCGCCGGTCGCGCCCGAGCGCGATCAGGGCGTAGGTCGCGAGCGACGAGATCTCGAGAAAGACGAAAACGTTGAACGCGTCACCGGTGAGCGCGATGCCCAGCAGGCCGCAGAGACAAAGCAGGAACAACGCATAGAACAGATACTCCCGGTCGGCGCCGACCTCGAGCAGCACCGTGCGCTTCGCTGCCGGCAGCACGATGGTGGCAACGGCGCTCACCAGCAGAGCGACAAGCGCATTGCCCGCATCGATGCGGTACTCGATACCCCAGGGCGGCTCCCAACTGCCGATCGCGTACGAGAGTACGCCTGTGCCTGGCACCTCGGCGAGAACCGCGACGCTCATCGCGGTCGACGCGGCCGAGACGCCAAGCGCCACGGCCCACCCAACGCCACCATGGCGGACAAGCACGACCAGGGGTGCGGCCACCAGCGGCAGCACGACGATGAGGATGGGCAGGTGCGCGAGAAGCATGGGTCGCTCAGCCGTCGTGATCGTCGGCGGCGAGGATTTCGTCCTCCTCCACGGTGCCGTAAGCCTCACGGATGCGAACCGCGAGCGCCAACCCCACGGCAAGCGTGGCCACGCCCACCACGATGGCGGTGAGGATCAACACGTGCGGCAGCGGGTTTGAGTAGACGCGCGCGCCCTGGTCGACGATGGGCGAGGTGCCGCCCACGAGCTTGCCCGGCACGATGTAGAGCAGGTAGACCGAGGACTGGAAGAGGCCCAGCCCGACCAGCTTTTTCACCAAGTGGCCACGCGCAATCACGATGTACAGGCCCGTCATGAGCAGCGCGACGGTGGCCCAGTAGCCCAGGTGCCCGAGCGTGGTCACGGCTTGTCGTCCAGCGCTCGGCCGCGGCCAGCGAACACGTAGAAGATCTTGAGCATCACGCCACTCACGGAGATGGCTACGCCCACTTCCACCCAGAAGATGCCGCGCATCTGGCCGTAGGCGGGGTCGCGCGCGAGGACGAAGTAGTCGAGGAAGTTGCCGCCGAGCAGCAGCCCGGCCACGCCGACGCCGGCGTAGACGAGGACACCGAGGGCCACCATCGTCTCCACCAGCCACTCGGGCACCAGCGCCCGAGCCGCTGCCAGCCCGAAGATGAGCGCGTGCAGCACCATCGCCGCCGCGATGATCACCCCCGCCTGGAAGCCGCCTCCCGGGCCTAGCTCGCCGTGGAACTGAACATACAGGGCGAAGATGAGGGCGATCGGGATCAGGAGCTTCGAGACGACGCGCAGGATGATGTCGCGGTTCATCGCTTGCCCTCGCCGTCTTTCGGGCGCCGGCGTCGACGCAGCAGCGCAATCACGGCGATGCCGGCGGTGAACACGACGGTTGTCTCGCCCAGCGTGTCATAGCCCCGGTAGCTCGCCAGCACGGCCGTCACCATGTTGGGAATGCCCGTCTCCCGAGGCCCGTCCTGCAGGTAGCGGGGAACGACGTGCGTGTGTATGGGCGCCGCCGGGTCGTTAAACCCCGGCAACCCGTAGGTTCCGTAGACCACCAGAATTCCAGCGCCAATCACCACCAGCAGCGGAATAAGGGGCCGTTGCGCGGGCTTCGCCTCGAGGGCCCCGGTCAGGTGCAGCGCGCCCAGGAACAGCACAGTCGAGATGCCGGCGCCAACCGCTGCCTCGGTCATCGCGACATCGGCCGCATCGAGGGCCGTGAGCACGGCCGCCATCAGGAAGCTGTAGGCGCCTGTCAGCGCCACCACCGCGAACAGGTTGCGCAGCCGTGCGATGGCGATCGCGGTGGCCACCAGCAGGGCGAGCAGCGCGCCGACGGCGAGCGTCTCGGTCACGAGTCCTCCCCGGGGGGGATTCCCACGTCTCGCCCCACCTCGCGACGCCGCTCCCATGCCGCCTTCGCCAGGGCGTGGGTGGCGGCGGGGCTTGCGAAAAAGATGAGGAGGCCGAGGATGGCGAGCTTGCCGCTTTCAAGGCTCAACCCCGCTTTAACCATCAGGCCGGCGATCACGAGCCCTGCGCCCAGCGTCTCGATGACGCTCGCCGCATGCATGCGGGTGAAGAAGGTTGGCATACGGATGAGCCCGACGGCGCCGATGACGCAGAAAACACCGCCCGCGCTCACCAGCAACGTGGCGATCCAGTCCTGGGCGCTCATCGGCGTGCTTCCTTGCCGTCGTCGCCACCGTGGCCCAGGTCGCCCACGCGCAGGAACTTGAGAATGGCGATTGTCCCCACCAAATTCAGCAGCCCATAGACAATCGCGAGGTCGGTGTACCCCGGGCGGTCGGTGAGGAACTGCAGCACGGCGAGGAGGAGCATCGCGCCCGTGCCGACCGTGTTGACCGCCAGCACGCGGTCGAACACCGTAGGCCCGGCGAAGGCACGGGCCAGCGCAAGCGCCAGCGTTGCCAGCAATGCAGCGATGATGGGCAGGTACATCATGGCCGCTCGAAAGCCGTCACGCGCCGGTCCATGTCGCCGCTTGTCACGCCTTCAGCGCCCGCCTGCGTGATCGCGTGAACGAGGAACTCGCCGTCCTCGGCCAGCACGGTGATCGTGCCCGGCGTGAGCGTGATGGAGTTGGCGTAGATCACGCGCCCGACATCCGACTGCTGCGTCGGGCGCACGCGGATCATCGTCGGGCTGATCGGCAGGCGCGGGCTGACGATGAGGCGAGTGACATCCCACGCGCTCTTGACAATCTCCCAAGCGAGCCACGGCCAGTACCGGAGCATGAGGGGAAAGGAGCTCGAGGGATGGGTCTCGGGATCGACGACGCGCAGCCGGCGGGCGAATAGCGCGACCGCAATCGAGCAACCCACGCCCGCCCACAGGAGGAACGGCGTGAAATACCCCGACATCACGACCCAGAAAGCGAAGAAGGCCAGGGCGGCGACCGCGTATCGCATGGCGACAGCTCGGATGCTGATGGGACGAACCGATTCTACCCCGCGCCCTCGCGCGCCGGGACACGCCGGTCACTCAGGAAACGACGATCACGTGCACGCGATAGGGCCCGTGGGCACCGATGACGATCGTCTGCTCGATGTCCGCGGTGCGCGAGGGCCCGGAGACGAAAAACGTCGCGCGCGGCGGCTCGCCCACCTCCGCTCGCATCAGGGCGAAGGCGTCCTCCATGGTGTCGACGAGGCGCGCCTCGCGGACGATGCAGACGTGCGTCTCCGGCAGCAGCGCCGTCACCTTGGGCTCGGCGGGCGAAGAGAGCAGGAGCGCCGTGCCCGTCTCGGCGATGGCGCAGAAACAGCCCGTCAGGCCCGCATGGTCGCTTCCGGTTGCGGGACGCGCGTCGTAAGTGATCCCCGCCGAGGCCCAGTCGAGCCCCGCGTACGCCGGCCAGCCGACGACCTGCGGGGGAAGGCCTTGTGACGCGAGGTAACGCGACACTTCAGCGGGCACGCCCCGCTCGCTTGCCACCTGGCCGTGCGTCGTGCTCAGGCGGTCGCACTCCTTCAGGAACTGCGCGAGGCGATCGGCGGGGCGCGCGAAGGGCGGCAGCGGGCCAGCGACACGACGCGCGATATCCGCGCGCACGGCGGCGATTTCACCCTCCGTCGGCTCGGCCCCAGCCCGGCCTTGGGCTGCGCGAATGCGGCGCAGGATGTTTTCGCGGGCGCCCATGGTCAGCGGCCGCCCTCGCGATAGAGGTCGCGGAAGGTTCGGCCTGCAGGAGCCGGCATGTCGCGGCCCTTCGTCCAGCCGTCCAGGCCCGGCAACTTGTGGATCAGCTTCTCCCGGCCGCCGATCCACGAGGCCACGCGCGCGCCCCAACGGCTCAGGAACGCATAGAGGCCCGGGCGCGTGACTGCAAAGCTCCACATCGAGATCGCAGCCCGCTCCCCCCAGGGGCGCAGCCGCCGGTCGAACTGCTGCTCGCGAAGCTTGCGCATGAGGTCCGGCAGCGGAATCTTCACCGGGCAGGCGACTGCGCATTCGCCGCAGAAGGTCGCCGCATTGGGCAGGTCGCCCGCGTTCTCGAGCCCCACGTACGCCGGCGTGAGCACCGAGCCCATGGGCCCCGGGTACACCCATCCATACGCGTGCCCGCCGACGTTCTGGTAGACGGGGCAGTGGTTCATGCAGGCGCCGCAGCGTATGCATCGCAGCATCGGCTCAAGGTCGCTGCCAACGAGCTTCGTGCGGCCGGCATCCACCAGCACGATGTGCATCTGCTCCGGGCCGTCCACGTCGCCCGGCATCTTCGTGCCGGTGGTGAGCGTGAGGTAGTTGGTGATCGTCTGGCCGATGGCCGAGCGCGGCAGCAGGCGAATGAGAGAGGCGAAATCCTCGAGCGTGCCGATCACCTTCTCCACCCCGGTCACCACGCAGTGAATGCGCGGCACCGTGGTCACCATGTCCGCGTTGCCTTCATTGGTGACGGTAAGCGTGGTGCCGGTCTCGGCGATGATGAAGTTGGCGCCGGAGATCCCCATGTCGGCGTTGAGGAAGTCGTCTCGCAAGGCTTCTCGCGCTTCGCGGGTCAGCGCAGGGATGTCCGTGTTGCGCGGGCGGTCGTGGGCCTCCTGGAAGAGGTCTGCCACCTGCTCCTTGGACTTGTGCACCGCTGGCGCCACGATGTGCGAGGGGGGCTCGTGCGCCAGCTGCAGGATGTATTCGCCGAGATCCGTTTCCACCACGCGAATGCCAGCGGCCTCGAGCCGGTCGTTGAGCGCGATCTCCTCGGAAACCATGGACTTCGATTTCGTGACCGTGCGCACACCGTTCTTCGTGGCGATGTCCGCCACGATGGCGCAGGCCTCCTCGGCCGTCTCCGCCCAGTGCACGACGGCGCCGCGTCGCGTGGCGTTGCGCTCGAACTCCACGAGGTAGGCGTCGAGGTTGGCAATCACGCGGTCCCGAAGCGCCGCGCAGTGCGAACGAAGCTCCTCCCAGGGCCCGAACTCGGCGACCGCCTTCGCGCGCCCGTCGACGAACTTGCCCTTGGCCTTCTTCATGTTCGATTGCAGCAGCGCGTCGTCCAGCTTCTCGGACGCGCGGCGCTTGAAGTGCATGGACTGGACCTGCATCAGCCCTCCCCGCCTGCGATCAGCTCGGCAAAATGCGCCACCCGCGTGGCGTGGTCTCCGGTGCGCCGTAGCCGGCCCTCGATGTTGAGGAGGCACCCGAGGTCCCCGCCGACGATGGTGCCCGCACCGCTCGCCCGTGCCGCCTCGCACTTGTTCTCGCACATGCGGGTGGAGATCTCGCCCAGCTTCACGGAGAAGGTGCCGCCGAAGCCGCAGCAGCGCTCGGCGCCTTCCATCTCGGCTATCCCGGCGCCCGCCATTTGCAAGAGGTACCGGGGCTGCATCTTGACGCCCAGCTCGCGCAGTCCCGAGCAACTGTCGTGGTAGGTGACAGAGCCGTTCACGCGCCCCGGCACCTCCTGTACCTTGAGCACGTTCACCAGGAAGTCCGAGAGCTCGAACCACCGCTCGGAGAGCGCGACGAACTCCGCGTGGTCCGGCTCGCCGATGAAGAGGTCGTGCACGGTGGCGTGCTTAAGCTGCCCCGAGCACGAGCCCGAGGGCGCCACGACGTAATCGCAACCCCTGAACTCCGCAAGCACCTTGCGGGCGAGCGTGCGCGCCACGTCCCGCGCGCCGGAGTTGTAGCCCGGCTGGCCGCAGCACGTCTGGGTTTCGGGCACGACCACTTCGCAGCCGTAGTGCTTCAGCAAGCGCAATGTCGCGAACCCGATCGAGGGCCGGGAAAGATCAACGAGGCAGGTAACGAAGAGGCCGACTTTCACGCGGTCGAGTGTAGCAGCGCCGCCGACGCCGGTTCAGTGGTCGGTGATCGACAGCCCCACGCTCACGGCCCGCCCTGGCGACGGCTCGAAAAAGCGCCCGCGCGCCTCGCCCACGATCACCGAGCCCGCGTAGCGTCGATCGAGGACGTTGTCCACGCGCAGCCAGGGCGCGAGCTTCCACGGCCCTCGGCTGATCTCATGCGTCGCGAAGACAGACACGGCGGCAAAGCCCGACGCCGCATCACTGTTGGCATCATTGACGAAAACGCGCGATGAGGCGCGTGCCTCCGCGCCCAGGCGCAGGCGCTTGCCGTGATCGCGCCATGAGAGTTGCGCAAACGCCGTCGCCGAGGCGACGCCGGGCAGGCGCGTGCCTGCGCTGCCAACGCCCGCGAATCGCGCATCCAGCCAGGTGAAGGCAATCACGCCCTCCCAGTTGCCTGCGATGCGCCCGTCACCGGATATTTCGATGCCACGCCGGCGCGTCTGCGGTGCATTGCGGAACGTGGTGCGGCCACCCACGGCCGTGTCGACGACGATCTCGTCACGCGTGTCGATGGCGAAGGACGTCACGGCAAATCGGGTGCCACCCCGGTCCGCTTTGGCGCCAAGCTCCGCCTGGCGGCTGGTAGCGGGACGCAGCGAGAAATTGAGGCCGGCCTGCCCATCGCTGCGGTAGGCAAGCTCGGAAAACGTCGGTGTTTCGAAGCCCCCGCCAGCGCTGGCGTAGAGGCGAAGCCCCGGTGCCGCCTGCCACGACAGCCCCGCCACGGGGACGGTTCGGGCATAGGACGCGTCTCCGCTGTCGTCCGGGTTGGTCGCGGTGACGTACTCATCTGCGACCGAGAACTTCACGCGACTGTAGCGAACGCCGGCGCTCGCGAGCCATTCCGGCCGAGGCACCCACTCGGCCAGCGCCCACAGCCCATCACCGGCGACGCGGTCGCTCTCGTCGCGGCGCAGCGCGCCCACCTGCCCGAATGCGTTGACGAAGCCACGGCGGCGCTCGGCGAGGAGATCCCGCTCCGCAGCCAGCGTCAGGGATAGCGAACGCGGGCCCTCGTCCCAGGTTCGTGTGTGGCGAACGCCAGCGCCACCGAAGTGGCGGCCCAGGTCCACCACGCCGCCCGAAGCGAGCGGGCTATCGCCAGGAAGGCCCAGGAACTGCAACACGTCACGGGTGCCGCCATACGCGCGCGCCTGCCAGGACGAACGGGCATCGCCCCAAGCCTGAGACACGCCTGCCTGCGCCTGCCGAACGCGCTTGCGAGTATCGAACAGCGTCGCAGCCGCATCGGCCTGGCGCGGGTTCGCCTCGAATTGCGCGCGGGTGAGTCCGAGCGGGTCCTGTGCCAGCGGTTGGTCGAGCGCGTTGATCACGAGCACCAGCCGACCACCGAAGGCATCGCCCGCCAGTCGCGCATTGACGCCATCGCGCCGGGCGGCGCTATGGTCGCGGTAGCCATCCGTCTCGAAGTGCGAGGCGCCGAGATGAACGCCGACACCATCCCAGTCGCGCGCCACCCGCAGCGCAGCGCGGCGGGACACATCAGGTCCCGTGAAGAGCGCCAGCTCGGCTTCGCCTTCTGCAGGCGCGGGCCGCGTGAACGCCTGAATGACCCCGCCTGCCGAGTTGCCGTACAGGGCGGCGAACGCCCCCCGAAGCACCTCGATGCGCCCGGCGGTGTCGAGGTCGAACGACGCGGTCTGGCCTTGCCCGTCCGGCGTCGATGCGGGGATGCCATCGGCGAAGAGGCGAACTCCTCGCACGCCAAAAGTGGACCGCGCGCCAAAACCGCGAACCGAGACCTGGAGATCCTGCGCGTAGTTGCCGCGATTCAGTGCCGCGAGGCCGGGAACGCGGCCCAGCGCCTCCGACACGTTGACGCGGGCCGCGGCTTCCCGAAGCGCGTCGCCATCCACTCGTTCGATCGCAGCGGGCAGTTCCGCGGCTCGCCGGGCTTCTCGGGTGGCCGACGCGACGACGCCCGGAAGCTGGGCGCGCTCGTCCGGGTCTGGCGCGGAGAGTGCTTGAGGCGAGGAGACCAGGAGCGCCAACCCGCCGATGACACCGGCGAGGCGCACGGCGCGTGGGCTCAGGGACGGGAGGCCGGGTTGCCGGCGAGGGCGAGCTTGCCGGGGTTCTTCTCGAGCCAGCGCTTGATGCGGTTGGCGTCGCCCACGCGCGTGAGGCGGCCCCACGAGTCGAGCAGCACGATGATCACCGGCGTGTTGGCGATGACGGCCTGCATGACGAGGCACATGCCGGACTCGCGGATGAAGCCGGTCTTGGAGACGCCGATGTCCCAAGAGCCCTCGCGCACCAAGGCGTTGGTATTGACGAAGGCGAGTTTGCGCCCCGACTCGGGCAACGTCACGTCGAGCGCCTTGGTGACCGAGTACTCGCGGATCACGGGGTAACCATGCGCCTCCGCGACGAGCCTCGCCAGGTCCGCTGGGCTCGAGACGTTGCCCGGCGCCAAGCCGCTGGAATCGACGAACTGCGTGGCCGAAAGCCCGAGCATCTTGGCGCGCGCGTTCATCGCTTCGACGAATGCGGAGATGCCCCCTGGGTAGCTGCGGCCCAGTGCGCTTGCCGCGCGGTTGTCGGAGGCGACGAGCGACAAACGAATGAGGTCCCCGCGGCGGAAGACGCTGCCAAGCGGCAGGCGCGAGGTGGTGTGCTTGAGGGTGTCGAGGTCCTCGCTGTTGATCTCGATCGGCTCGTCGAGCGGCAGGCCGGCATCGAGCACGACCATGGCGGTCATGAGCTTCGTGATCGACGCGATCGACTGAACCTGGTTCTCGTTCTTGGCGAACAGCGTTTGCCCCGTTGCAGCATCAAGCACCATCACACCGGAGGATTGCAGCAGCGGGTTGCCATCGCGATCCGTCTCCGGAGCCGCCTTCGGCTGCGGTGGCTTGGCCACCGCCTGCTTGCCAGGCGCCGCCTTGGCGGATTTCGCCGGCGCTGCCGCGCGTTCGTTGGCGAACCCTGGAAGGGCAAACAGGCAAGCGACGGTCAGGAGGGCGATACGTCTCATGGCGCAGGCATCAATGGCAGCCCCGAACCATAGCAGCCGGGAACCCCCTTGGCAAGGAAAATGGCTGCGAAAACGCTCGCAACCCGCTGATCTGCCTCAGCTTTCCGCTGGCGCTAGGCGTCCTCGCCTTGCGCCTCGGACTCCTGCTGCAGGCGCCACATCTCCGCGAACCGCACCTCCTTGGCCAGCAGCGCCCGGAAGCTGCCCCGCTCGACGATGCGGCCACCGTCCATGACCAGGATCTCGTCGGCATCGACCAGGGTCGACAGGCGGTGCGCGATCAAGAGCGTCGTCCGGTTGCGCGAAATCTCCGCGAGCTCGGCCTGGATCGCCTTCTCGGTCTTCGAATCCAGCGCCGAGGTCGCCTCGTCGAGGATCAGGATGGGCGGGTTCTTTAGGAAGGTGCGCGCGATCGACACGCGCTGCTTCTCGCCACCGGAGAGCTTGAGGCCTCGCTCGCCCACGTTGGTGTCCCACTTGTCCGGCAAGCTATCGATGAAGTCAAGGATGTGGGCCACGCGTGCCGCTTCCACGATTTCCTCGCGCGTGGCATCCGGCCGGCCGTAGGCGATGTTGTAGTACAGCGTGTCGTTGAAGAGCACCGTGTCCTGCGGAACGATGCCGATCGCCGCCCGAACCGAGGCCTGTGTCACGTCGCGGATGTCCTGCCCGTCGATCATGATGCGCCCGGCCTGCACGTCGTAGAAGCGAAACAGCAGGCGGCCCAACGTCGACTTGCCCGAGCCACTCGCCCCGGCGATCGCCACCGTCTTGCCAGCGGGAACCTCGAAGGACACGCCCGAGAGCACCTGTCGGCGGCTGTCATAGCTGAAATCCACCGCCTCGAACCGGATACCGGCCCCGCGGATGGCGAGCGGCGGCGCACCGGGCTTGTCCTCCACTTCGCGATTCACGGAGAGCAGCCGGAACATCTTCTCCATGTCGGTGAGCGACGTCTTGATCTCGCGATAGAGCACGCCCAGGAAGTTGAGCGGGATGTAGAGCTGGAT
>JAFMJY010000176.1 GCA_017853245.1 Burkholderiales bacterium
GTGAGCTGATCGAGCAGAACTACAAGGAGCTCAAGGCACTGTGGCCGTCAGCGCCGGCCGGCATCTACTCGGCCGGCCTGAAGCAGCGCGACATCAAGTCGCAGATCCTGTTTGCCGGCATCCAGTCGATCCACAAGCGCGTCTATGACGTGCAGCAATGCGACCTGGTGCTCATCGACGAGGCGCACCTGATCCCACGTTCGTCCAACACCATGTACCGGCGCTTCTTGGGTGATTTGAAACGGCTCAACCCGCTGATGAAGGTGATTGGCCTTACCGCTACGCCCTATCGCCTGGACTCGGGTCTGTTGCATGAGGGGGAAGACGCCATCTTCACCGATGTGGCCTACGAGGTGTCGGTGCGTGAGCTCATCGATCTGGGCTACCTGTGTGAGCTGGTCTCCAAGCGCATGGCCACGCAGATCGATGTCACCGACGTCGGCACCCGGGGTGGTGAATTCATCCCCAAGGACCTGGAGGCCGCGGTGGACCAGGACGCCATCACCCAGGCAGCAGTCGATGAAATCCTCTCGTATGGACAGAAACGCAAGAGCTGGTTGATCTTCTGCGCCGGTGTGGACCATGCCCATCACGTGCGCGATGCCATTCGCGCTCGCGGCGTGAGCTGCGAAACCATCGTCGGCGACACCCCTGGGCCGCAGCGCGAGGCTTTCATCAACGACTTCAAGGCCGGTCGCATCCAATGCCTGACCAACGCCAACGTGCTGACCACCGGCTTCAATGCACCCGGCGTGGACTTGATCGCCATGCTGCGCCCCACCAAGTCGGCGGGTCTGTATGTGCAGATCGTGGGCCGGGGGTGCCGTCTGGCGCCGGGCAAGCAGGACTGCCTCGTGCTGGACTTCGCCGGCAACATCGAGCGCCATGGACCGATCGATGCGGTCAAGCCCAAGCGGCCGAAGAGTGGCGAGGATGGCGTAGCACCCACCAAGACCTGTCCTGACTGTTTCAGCATCGTGCATGCCGCGGTGCGTGAGTGCCCCGACTGTGGGCATGTGTTTCCCCCGCCCCAGGTCAAGATCGAGGCTCAGGCCAGCCATCTGGATGTGCTGAGCTCTGGCAAGTCGGAGTGGGTGCCAGTCACCCGGGTCTCCTACGCCCGCCACGACAAGCCCGGTAAGCCGCCGTCACTGCGGGTGGATTACTGGAGCGGGCTCTCGCATCACAGTGAGTGGATCTGCATTGAGCACCCGGGCTATCCGCGCCAGAAGGCTGCCAGCTGGTGGGCCAACCGTGCTCAGGGCCTGCCGCTGCCCCGTCGGGTAGATGAGGCTATTGCCTGCGCTGCCAGGCTGCGTTGCCCCAAGGAAATCGCCGTGCGTCCGAACGGCCGCTACACGGAGGTGGTGGGGGCGCGGTTTTCATGATGTGTTGCATCTGCCGGCGCGACGCCCGCGGCTGGGGCTTTGCGCCGGAGCTCATCGGCATTCGCGCACCCGCGGTCAAACAGTGCTCGCAGCGCTGTCAAGACATCACAGGAAAGTTCAAAGGAATGATTGATCCCAACAAGCATGAAACCAACGCGCTGGCGGCTGCCGGCATAAGCGGCGGTGCCTTCGTCGAGGAAATTGGCAAGACCGACCTTGCAAGCTGGACCGAGCAGGAATGGGCCACGCTGGTGGATGTCATCGTCACCTCGTTTCAGGACTTCCTGCGTCAGGCCTATGCCGATGATCCTCCGATCTGAGGGCCGCTATGACAGACAGAAACTACATGGCGCAGCTCGGCGCGACCTTGGTGGATCGCGGCTTTTCGATCCTGCCCATTCAACCCAAGACCAAGAAGCCCGGCCTGTACCGCCTGGGGCAGTGGCATGACTATCCCAAGTGGAGCCGCCACTGCGAGCGCGACACCACCGACAACGAGGTCGACATCTGGGGCAACTGGCCGGAGGCGGGTATCGGCATCGCCGCCGGTCGGGTCATTGGCATCGACATCGATGTGCTGGATTCGCCCGCGGTTGCGCTGCAGATCGAGGCACTGGCCAAGCGGCTGCTGGGCGACACGCCTGCCGTGCGCATCGGGCATGCGCCCAAGCGGCTGCTGGTGTACCGGGCCGTGCAACCCTTCGCGGGCTTCAAGTACCCGCCGATCGAGGTGTTGGGCGTAGGCCAGCAGTTCATCGCCTATGGCGTCCATCCGGACACCGGTGAGCCCTACGACTGGCCGGTTAGCACCCTGACCGACCTCAGTCCGCAGGAGCTGCCGGCCATCACCGAGGCCCAGGCGCGCGAATTTGCCCAGCAAGCCTATGAGCTGATCCCGCCGGCCCTGCGGCCCAAGACGCTGGGCTTGAACCAGGCAGGCCCCAGCTCGTACGCCTTTCTGCCCGAGCAGCGAGGGACCTATGCAGCCGTGGACGACGCCCTGGCCCACATCGTCAACGCCGATCTGGACTACGACAGCTGGGTGTGCATCGGCATGGCCATCAAAGGCGCCCTAGGAGATGAGGGTTGGCCGCTGTTTGAGGCCTGGTCAGCCAGTTCCCAGAAAAATGATCCCAAGACCACCGCGCGCGCCTGGCGCAGTTTCAAGCCGGAGCGCATCGGCGCAGGCACGCTGTACAAGCTGGCGCTGGACAACGGCTGGCACCCTGCCGCTGGTCTGCAGCTCAACGGTGACATCGTGATGAACGGGCATCACCCGGCGCGGGAGTTGCTGCAGGCGCTTCAAGCCAGTGATCCGATCCAGGTGGATCCCAGCACGACCACCAGCGAGTCGCTGCCACCGCCCAAGCCGCTGCCGCAGGGCTGGCAGCAGGTCGGGGGTGTGATCGCCGACATGATGGCCTTCATGGCAGCCACTGCCAAGCGACCGCAGCCGGTCTTGGCGCTGGGGGCCAGCCTGTGCGCCGTCGGCGCGCTCATGGGGCGCAAGTACCGCACCGAGAGCAACACCCGCTCAAACCTGTATGTGGTGGGGATCGCCGAGAGCGGGGCCGGCAAGAACCACAGCCGCGTAGTGATCAACGAGCTGTTTCGCAAGGCCAACCTGCTGCAGTACCTGGGCGGCAACAAGATCGCCTCAGGTGCTGGACTGCTGACGGCCATGCAGCGCCAGCCGGCGATCCTGTTTCAGCTCGATGAGTTCGGCATGTTCCTGTCGGCCGCGGCTGACCGCAAGCGCTCCCCGCGCTACGTGTGCGAGATCCTGGACCTGATGACCGAGCTGTACACCACCTCGGGCACCACCTACTTCGGGGTGGAGTACGCCAGCACCCAGCACAACAACGCGCACCGGGCCATCCATCAGCCATGCGCCTGCATCTATGGCACCACCACGCCCTTGCACTTCTGGCAAGCGCTGCAGG
>JAFMJY010000202.1 GCA_017853245.1 Burkholderiales bacterium
CCGCTTGTTCCGCTACTACCACTCGTCCCAGCACTTCCACTTGTACCAGAAGATCCGCTGGTACCCGCGCTACCACTCGTCCCAGCACTTCCACTTGTACCAGAAGATCCGCTTGTACCCGTGCTTCCACTACTGCCACTGCTACCGCTTGTACCAGACGATCCACTCGTACCTGTGCTACCACTGCTTCCACTGGTACCAGAAGAGCCACTGGTACCTGCGCTACCGCTAGTTCCTGTGCTGCCGCTGCTGCCACTGGTACCTGTGCTGCCGCTGGTGCCTGTGCTTCCGCTGCTGCCACTCGTTCCAGACGAACCGCTGGTTCCTGTGGAACCGCTACTACCACTGGTGCCGCTGCTGCCACTGGTACCAGACGATCCACTCGTGCCTGTGCTGCCGCTGCTGCCACTGGTACCAGAAGAGCCGCTGGTACCTGTGCTGCCGCTACTACCACTCGTTCCAGACGAACCGCTGGTTCCTGTAGAACCGCTACTTCCACTGGTGCCCGTACTTCCACTGGTACCAGATGAGCCGCTTGTGCCAGACGATCCACTAGTACCTGTACTGCCACTACTACCACTGGATCCCGATGTACCCGACGAACCGCTTGTTCCTGTACTACCACTGGTTCCACTGCT
Organism: Burkholderiales bacterium; assembly: GCA_017853245.1. Lineage (GTDB taxonomy): Bacteria > Pseudomonadota > Gammaproteobacteria > Burkholderiales > Usitatibacteraceae > FEB-7. The sequence goes on from JAFMJY010000202.1 coordinate 639, forward strand.
ACCGCTGGTTCCACTGCTGCCACTTGATCCTGATGTACCAGAAGATCCACTGGTACCGCTATAACTTAATGCATAGGATGCAGTAACAGCCCAGCTTGAAGTTCCATTCAACGATCCTGTAATTCCTCCGTATACATTTACGCTACCAGTAATAAACATGGACGCGGACGCAAACAACGATCCTGTAAATTCTATAACATCTGCATTTGTCGATAATATTGTTTGTCCATTGGCTCCGACTAGACTCGTAGAGCCAGAAACTGTTAACGATCCACTAACAAGCACACTACCAGATGTATAATCAACAGAACTTGTTATTGTTTGTACGTATAAATTGGTAACGACTATCGAAGATGCCGTCACTTGTCCAAACGTCACATTGTTTGCTGAACTAAATGCCAAACCGCCGCCATTTGAAAGTTGAAACGAACTTGTAACCATGTTTTGTGGCGTATAACCAGAAGACCCGCTACTACCGCTTGTGCCAGACGATCCACTGGTACCTGCGCTGCCGCTGGTTCCGCTGCTTCCACTGGTTCCTGATGAGCCACTTGTACCTGTACTTCCACTACTTCCACTGCTGCCACTTGTACCAGACGATCCGCTGGTACCAGCACTTCCGCTGGTTCCACTACTTCCGCTGGTACCTGCGCTGCCGCTAGTTCCTGTGCTGCCGCTGCTGCCGCTACTACCGCTTGTGCCAGACGATCCGCTGGTGCCTGTGCTGCCACTACTTCCACTTGTACCAGAAGATCCACTGGTACCTGTGCTACCACTGGTTCCTGTGCTTCCACTGCTGCCACTTGTCCCAGATGATCCACTTGTACCTGTGCTGCCACTACTTCCACTTGTGCCAGAAGATCCACTGGTGCCTGCGCTGCCACTGGTTCCTGTGCTGCCGCTGCTGCCACTACTGCCACTTGTGCCAGACGACCCACTTGTACCTGTACTTCCACTGCTTCCACTTGTGCCAGAAGATCCACTGGTTCCTGATGAGCCACTTGATCCGCTGCTACCGCTGGTGCCTGTGCTGCCACTACTTCCACTACTTCCATCTGTACCAGATGATCCGCTTGTACCTGCACTACCGCTGGTTCCACTGCTGCCGCTTGTACCAGATGATCCGCTGGTACCAGCACTACCACTGGTTCCGCTGCTTCCATCTGTACCAGACGATCCGCTCGTTCCACTACTTCCACTTGTGCCAGAAGAACCACTGGTACCAGTACTTCCACTTGTACCAGTACTACCGGAAGATCCGCTCGAACCGCCAGTTCCGCTGCTACCACTAGTTCCACTTGTACCAGAAGTTCCGCTGTAACTTAGAGCGTATGATGCAGTGCCATACATCACATATCCGTTTTCTAGATTTATATCTCCTTTTACGTTTACACTGCCTGTGAATATGTGTGTATCCGTTAAACTGGATCCGAATGATGTGCTTCCAGAAACAAAATCAACGCTGCTTGTGATTGTGACAACCGACAACTTTTCAACTTGAATTGCAGAAGCGGTTATTGCATTTGCGTTTATGGTTATACCATCAACAAGAGTTTGTGATTTTAATGCATACGAAGCTGTAACCGCATTGATTGCCCAGCTTGATGTAGCTGGCGCACCGATCACATAAGAAGCGGATACGGCATAATTTGAATACGAAGAACTGACTGAATTTTGCGCCCAACTTGATGTACCCTGCGCCATTCCTTGAAGATATGACGCTGTCAAAGCATGGCTGGCGGTCAAATATGCAAGATAATCGCTATGAATAGAACCAGATACATACAAACTACCAGATAGGCTGGATGTACCAGTTACAATCAAGCCATTTCTGACAATTAGTTCGTTGGCCATAAATATTTATTATGATATATTATAAATATATATCCTTGGCCAAAATCTGTTTTTATATACGAGTGATATCTCGTTTTTATACGGCGAAAAATTAGCGCAAAACATAATTGCGACTTAAACAACCATTCTAAGCATCTTTATTGTCCAATTACCACTAAATGCAGTGGCCAACAAGTTGATGTTGCCACCAGTGTTATCTACTGAAAGTGTAACTGGCACGCTACCAATTTCACTAATTTCCGTGTTATAATATTTAACCATAGAGTTGTTCCAAGTTGCAAACATTTCACTGCCTCTGTAATTCGTACCATCGTTGATACTGACCAGCCATTTTGCTGTGTTTCCAGAAGATATAGGAACGCTGTCGATATATACAGAACCAGAATCTGGTGTAACATTGACTGTTATACTTGTATTGATTGATCCTGTCGCACCTGCTTCGCCATTGATTGTGATGCCAGAAAATGTTCCATCTGCCTGTGAAAAATCAACATAACTTGCCGTAGCCGCATAGTTTGCGGTATTTGCCGCACCGGCAATATTTGCATAATTTGCAATTTGAGTAATGCCAGGAAAACCAAGTGAACCTGCCGAAGGTGCTGCTTGTTTCATTTGAACAGGAGTTGCGGCACCAAGTTCGGTTGTTTTTGTGTTTGGATTTTCAGTGACAACTTCCGTGGTGAATAATATTTTTCTGGGAGTGAATGCCTTTTGTACAACACTCTTGTAATTTTCATATTTGTCTGGAAGAAGATATGCATAACACATCAATGTAAATGTACTTCTTACAAGCCTATCATTACCTGCTT
>JAFMJY010000177.1 GCA_017853245.1 Burkholderiales bacterium
AGCGGCGCGAAGAGGTAGCCCAGGATGCGCTGCAACGTGATGGGCGCATCGCCAACGTCTGGCAGCAGCGACAGGCCCGTGTTCACGAGCGCCACGGTGGCGATCAGCACCACCAGCATCGCAATGATGTGGAGCAGCAGTTGCAGGCCCTCCACCGTGCCTCGGGTGAGGGCATCCATGGCGCTGGCGTCCTCCCGCGGGATCTCCGAGCTGCGCTGGCTCGAGAGGTCGCCCGGCACCATCAGGGCGGCCACGGCGAGCGCTGCGGGTGTCGCGACGAACGAGGCGATGATGACGTGGCCAATGGCATCCGGCACAACAGGAGCGAGCAGCACGCCGTAGAGCGCCATCACGGAGCCTGCGACCGTGGCCATGCCGCACACCATCACCATGAAGAGCTCCGAGCGCGTGAGCTTCATCAGGTAGGGCTTCACGATCAGGGGCGACTCCACCATGCCGGCAAAGACGTTCATCGCTGATGACACCCCTACGGCGCCCCCCAGTCCCATGGTGCGCTCGAGCAGCCACGCGAAGCCGCGTACCACCATCGGCAGGAGGCGCCAGTGAAAGAGAACTGCCGAGAGGGCCGAGATCACCAGGACGATCGGCAGCGCGCGGAAGGCGAGGATGAAGGCAGCGCTGGGGTTGACCGCGTCGTAAGGGGTTGCGCCTCCGCCGAGGTAGCCAAAGACGAATCGCGTGCCTTCGGCGGTGGCGCGGTCGATCGCGTCGAGCGCCATGCTGGAAGCCATGATCAGGGGTTTCAAGGCCGGCAAGGTGATGAGGAGCGCTGCCAGGGTCACGGTCAGCACCACACCCGACGCCACGACTCGCCAACGCACCTGCCGGCGCTGCTCCGAGAGGCCCCAGGCGGCGGCGAGGATCAGCGTGGCGCCGGCGAGGCTGTGGGCGATCTCGGTCACGCTCGAATCATGCCCGAGGCGGGTGCTTCATTGAAGAGCGGGTCGCGTTTTGGTAGAATCGGTGCCGGTTGAAGAGCGGGAGAAGCCTGTCGTTGCAGCATCCAAGGCCTCCCGTTTTTTTGCGCCCATCGTTTCCCCACGCCCTCCGGAGCACGCCGTGCCGTCGAAGACTTCCGCCCTGTTGGTTCTCGCCGACGGGTCCGTCTTTCGCGGAACGTCCGTTGGCGCTGCCGGCCGCACGGTGGGGGAAGTGGTGTTCAACACCGCCATGACCGGCTACCAGGAAATCCTCACGGACCCTTCCTATGCCGGTCAGGTTGTCACGCTCACCTACCCGCACATCGGCAACACCGGCGCCAACGCGGAGGATTTCGAGTCGCGCTCGGCCTATGCGGCCGGCTTGGTGATCCGCGACCTTCCGCTGCTCGCCTCGAGCTGGCGCATGCAGGAGACGCTGCCGGAATTCCTCGCGCGGCACGGCATCGTCGCCATTGCGGACATCGACACTCGCCGCCTTACCCGGTTGCTTCGCACCCAGGGCGCCCAGAACGGTTGCATCGTGGCCGGTGAAGGCGATGAGAAGGCGGCGCTCGCGGCCGCTCGCACAGCGCCGTCGATGGCGGGGCAGGACCTCGCCAAACAGGTGACGTGCAAGACGGCCTACGACTGGAACCACTCCCTGTGGGCTCTCGGCTCGGGATACGCTGCTGCGGCCTCACCCCGCTTCAACGTCGTCGCTTACGACTTCGGCGTGAAGCACAACATCCTGCGCCACCTTGCGGAGCGCGGGTGCAAGGTGACGGTGGTTCCGGCGCAAACAAAGGCGGTCGAGGTATTGGCCCGCAAGCCAGACGGCGTGTTTCTCTCCAACGGCCCGGGCGACCCCGGGCCGTGCACCTACGCGATTGAGGCCATTCGCGAAATCGTCGCGACGAAAACGCCGACTTTCGGCATCTGCCTCGGCCACCAGCTGCTGGGCCTCGCCAGCGGCGCGCGCACCGTGAAGATGAAATTCGGCCACCACGGCGCGAACCACCCGGTGCAGGACCTCGATTCGCGCAAGGTCTTCATCACCAGCCAGAACCACGGCTTCGCGGTGGATGAGGCGACGTTGCCCAAGAACGTGCGTGCCACGCACAAATCGCTCTTCGATGGCTCGCTGCAGGGCATCGAGCGCACCGATGTGCCGGCCTTCAGTTTCCAGGGGCACCCGGAAGCGTCACCCGGCCCCCGCGAGATGGAATACCTGTTCGATCGGTTCATCGCGTTGATGGAGGCCCGCCGTGCCTAAGCGGACCGACCTGAAGAGCATCCTCATCATCGGCGCGGGCCCGATCGTCATCGGCCAGGCGTGCGAGTTCGATTACTCCGGCGCGCAGGCCTGCAAGGCGCTGCGGCAGGAGGGCTACCGGGTCATCCTGGTGAACTCCAACCCCGCCACGATCATGACAGACCCGGAAACGGCCGACGTCACGTACATCGAGCCGATCACCTGGCAGATGGTGGCGAAGATCATCGAGAAGGAGCGGCCGGATGCCCTGCTGCCCACCATGGGCGGGCAGACAGCCCTCAACTGTGCGCTCGACCTCGCGCGCGAAGGCGTGCTCGACAAATTCGGCGTCGAGATGATCGGCGCCAAGAAGGAAGCGATCGACAAGGCCGAGGATCGCGAGAAGTTCAAGAACGCCATGGCGAAGATCGGGCTGGCGAGCGCCCGCTCGGCGCTCGCGCACTCGCTGGAAGAAGCCATCCAGGTGCAGGCGATGGTGGGCTTCCCCACCATCATCCGCCCTTCGTTCACCCTCGGCGGCACCGGTGGCGGCATTGCCTACAACATGGAAGAGTTCGTCGCCATCTGCGAGCGCGGCCTCGATGCCTCCCCCACCAAGGAGCTCCTGATCGAGGAAAGCGTCCTCGGCTGGAAGGAATACGAGATGGAAGTGGTCCGCGACAAGGCGGACAACTGCATCATCGTCTGCTCGATCGAAAACCTCGACCCCATGGGCGTGCACACGGGGGATTCGATCACGGTGGCACCCGCGCAGACGCTGACCGACAAGGAATACCAGATCCTGCGCGATGCCTCGATCGCGTGCCTGCGCGAAATCGGCGTGGAAACGGGCGGCTCGAATGTGCAGTTCGCCATCAACCCGGCCGATGGGCGCATGGTCATCATCGAGATGAACCCGCGCGTGTCGCGCTCCTCGGCGCTGGCCTCCAAGGCCACCGGTTTCCCGATCGCCAAGATCGCCGCCAAGCTCTCGGTGGGCTACACGCTGGACGAGCTCGCCAATGAGATCACGGGTGGGGCCACGCCAGCGTCCTTCGAGCCCACCATCGACTACGTGGTGACGAAGGTGCCGCGCTTCGCCT
>JAFMJY010000071.1 GCA_017853245.1 Burkholderiales bacterium
GTCACGGTGCCCGCCGGGAATGTTGCCCGCAGCAGGCCCATCGGGGTGAGCGAGGAGTCGACCTCCCCCTCGACATTCGACACGAGGTGCATCACATGCGAATAGCGCTCGACCACCATCTGGTCCGTCACGCGCACGGTGCCGGTCTTGGCGATGCGGCCGATGTCGTTGCGGCCGAGGTCGATCAGCATCAAATGCTCGGCGCGTTCCTTGGGGTCGTTGATCAACTCCTGCTCCAACTCGCGATCCCGCTCAGGCGTGGCGCCGCGCTTGCGCGTGCCGGCGATCGGGCGCAGCGTCACCTTGTCGCCCTCACGGCGCACCAGGATCTCCGGCGAGGCTCCCACGATCTGCGCGTCGCCGAAATCGAAATAGAACATGTACGGAGAAGGGTTGATCGACCGCAGGGCCCGGTAGAGCTCGATCGGCGCGTGACGAAAGGGTTGCGTGAGGCGTTGGGAAAGTTGCACCTGCATCACGTCGCCATCCTCGATGTAGCGCTTGGCGCGCGCCACTGCGCGGTAGAACGCCTCCTCACCGATGTTCGAGCGCGGCTGGGACGGCGCGGCGGGCGCGACGGTTCCCGAGCGATGCTGCGGCGCCGCCTTCAATTGCTCAACCAGCCCGCGCAATCGGGCCATCCCGCGCTCATACGAATCCGGCGCGGAGGCATCGGCGTAATGAATGAAGTAAGCCTTGCACGCAACGTTGTCCACCACCACCAGTTCATCGGCGAGCAACAGGCGGATGTCGGGAAGACCTGCCGGGTCTGGCCGCCCGTCGTTGGCGAGGCGCGGCTCGATGTAGCGGACGGTGTCGTAACTGAAGTAGCCCGCCAGCCCGCCCGAGAACCGGAGCGCCCCGGGCAGGGGCGCCGCGCGCTGGGCTTTCAGGTACTCGTCGATGAAGGCAAGCGGGTCGCCGGCCGGCGATTCCTCGACTTGCCCATTGCCTCGCCACACAAGCGCCCGACCCTTCGACACCTCGAGTCGCTCACGGGCGGGGAGCCCGATGATCGAGTAGCGACCGAAGCGCTCGCCGCCGATGACCGACTCGAGCAGGTAGGTATTGGCCGTGTTGGCCAGCTTGAAGTAGATGGAGAGCGGCGTGTCGAGATCGCAGAGCGCTTCCAGGACTACCGGAATGCGCCGGTACCCTTGCTCCGCCAGCGCGCGAAACGCCTCGGGCGTCACGGCCGGCAGACAGCCTGCGCAGCTGCCGCAATGGTGGGCACAACCGCGTCGGCCCCCAGCGCTTCAATGGCGAGTCCTTCGCGATAGCCGTACGGAACGACGACCACCGGACATCCGGCCGCGCGGGCACTCTTCACATCGTTCAGGGAATCGCCCACCATCAGCGTCTCGCGAGGCTCTGCGCCGAGCTTCTCGGCAGCATGGAGCAGCGGATCGGGATGCGGCTTCTTGCGCGCCACCGTGTCGCCCGACACGACCACACCGAAGTAATCCCGAAGGCCCGTGCGCTCGAGCACCAACTCCGTGAAGCGCCCCGCCTTGTTGGTGACGCATCCGAGCGCGATGCCGTGGGCCTGCAACACTTCCAAGCCATCCACCACTCCCGGGTAGGGCTGGGTGGCATCGGCAATGCCGGCCAGATAATGGCGCTGGAATACGGCGAGCGCACGCTCGAATTCCGCCTCGGCGCCGCCCCCGGTGGCCTCGAGGCATTGGCGAACCAGGTTCACGATGCCCTTGCCGATGAAGTCGCGGATGCGGGCCTCGGCAAGAGCGGCGCGGCCGATATCGCCCAGCATGCGATTGCCCGCAGCAGCCAGGTCCGGCGCCGTATCGAGCAAGGTTCCGTCCAGGTCGAAGAGCGCTGCGCGGATGCCGGGCAGCGACAGGGCATGAGTCATGCCTTGGCGAGCGACTCGCGGAGGCGGCGAATGGCCGCGGCGCGGTCCTTCTCCCCGAACACGGCGGAGCCAGCGACCAACGTATCCGCTCCCGCCGCCACGATGGCGCCCGCGTTCGACGCATTCACCCCGCCATCGACCTCGAGCCAAATGTCGCGCCCGCTCTGATTGATGCGCCGGCGCGCCTCGCGGATCTTGTCGAGGGCAGACGGGATGAATGCCTGCCCACCGAACCCCGGGTTCACGCTCATCACCAGGATGAGGTCCACCTTGTCCATCACATGGTCAAGGTAGGCCAGTGGCGTCGCCGGGTTGAACACCAGCCCCGCCTTGCAGCCGCTGTCGCGGATCAGGGCGAGCGTGCGATCGATGTGGTCGCTCGCCTCCGGGTGAAAGCTGATGATGCTGGCGCCCGCCTTCGCGAACTCCGGCACGATGCGATCAACCGGCTTCACCATGAGGTGCACGTCGATCGGCACCGCGCAGTGCGGACGCACCGCCTGGCACACCAGCGGCCCCACCGTAAGATTGGGGACGTAGTGGTTGTCCATGACGTCGAAATGCATCAGGTCTGCGCCGCCAGCCACGGCGTCGCGAACCTCATCACCCAGGCGGGCGAAGTCGGCGGACAGGAGGCTGGGCGCGATACGAATCATGGGGGGAAAATCCGGGGACGACAGAGGAGATTCTACGCGAAGGCCTCGGAATTCGGCCGCTCGATCCTGCTACCATTTCGGCATGACCGACCTGAAGAAATACGCCGTGGCCGTCACGGCTCATTCCACCTACTTGCCCGACCAGTCCGACGAGGAAGACGACCGGTACGTGTTTGCCTACACCATCCGCATCACCAACACCGGCAGCGTGGCTGCGCAGTTGGTCAGCCGGCACTGGATCATCACCGACGCCGACAACCAGGTTCAGGAAGTGCGCGGCATGGGCGTCGTGGGCGAACAGCCTCTCCTCAAGCCGGGTGACACGTTCGAATACTCGAGCGGCTCGTCCATTCCCACGGCCGTGGGCACGATGCGCGGCGCCTACCAGCTCGTTGCGGAGGACGGCACCCGCTTCGAGGCCTCGATCCCGGAGTTCGCGCTCAGCGTGCCTCGCACGCTGCACTAGTCCTTCCGGCTCTCGCCCCGGGCGGCTTTGGGTTTCCGCGGCCACGTCCACCAGACGATGCCGACGGCGATGGCCAGTGCAAGAAGCACCTCCAGAAACACCCAGATCATGTGGACCCCTGGCTTGTGTGCGGCTACGGACTCCGCATCGATACGAAAGTTTCGCACGCCTGCTGGCTATACTCGCCCGATGAATTGGCCGCTCGTGCCGCGCGTTGTTTCGCTCGCCTGGATTGCGGTGATTGCGGCAGGCTGCGTGTCCACGCCTGACGCGCCACCTGCTCTGGCCACTGCCGCCTGCCCCGTGCCGGCCGCACCAGCCCCACCGGTGCCAGCCGAGCCGAAGGGAAAGCCGACTGCGCCCGTTGCGTCGCCACCGCCCCCGCTTGCACTTGCACCCGACCCGCCCGCCCCCGCGCCGGAGCCCTATCGCGGCCGGCTCGCGCCGGCGTCGTGGCTATCGCTTCCGGGATGGGCAGAGGAGTCCTTCGGCGAAGCGCTCGCTGCGTTTCGGCAGAGCTGCACGGTGCTTGCCACCCAACCCGCTTGGCGGGAAGTCTGCGAGGCCGCCTCTGCGCTGCCCGTCGCCACTGGCAATCCGGATGCCGCGCGCTTTTTCGAATCGCGATTCGTGCCGCACCGTGTGCTCAACCCGGACGACTCCGATACCGGAACCATTACGGGCTACTACGAGCCCTTGCTCCGGGGCAGCCGCACGCGCACCGCTCGCTACCAGCACCCGGTCTACGCAGTGCCACAGGACCTGGTGGTGGTCGACCTCTCCGGCCTCCACCCAGAGCTGCGCCACAAGCGGCTGCGCGGCCGCCTCGAGGGAAATCGCCTTGTCCCCTACCACTCGCGCAGCGATATCGACTCCGATGGGGCGCCCCTCAAAGGGAACGAAATCGCCTGGGTCGATGATCCCGTGGAGCTTTTCTTCCTGCACATCCAAGGGTCCGGGCAGATCCAGCTAGAAAACGGCGAGCGCCTCCGCGTCGGCTACGCGGAGCAGAACGGGCACCCGTTTCGGTCTGTCGCTTCGCTTCTCATCCGGCGCGGCGAGTTGCCCGCGGAACGCACGTCCCTCGAGGGTATGCGGGATTGGGCTCGGCGCAATCCCGCGAAGGCGAGGCAGTACCTCAACGCCAATCCGAGCTTTGTCTTCTTTCGACAGCTGCCCCCTGGCCTCACCGGCCCCCTGGGAACCTTGGGCGTGCCACTCACCTCCGGCTACTCGCTCGCAGTCGACCCGCGCGTGATCCCGCTCGGCGTGCCGGTGTTCCTCGACGCCACCTGGCCCGGCACGCGCCAGCCGCTGCGTCGCCTGATGGTGGCGCAGGACACCGGGGGCGCCATCTACGGCGCAGTTCGAGCCGATTTCTACTGGGGGTTCGGTGACGAGGCGGGGCGGATCGCCGGCCGCACCAAGCAGCAGGGCCGGATGTGGGTGCTGCTGCCGAAGGGCTACTCGCCACCTGCGACGATGGCGATGGGGAGGGGCGGGTGACCATCGCATTCTGGTGTGTGCTCGGGGCGATCCTGCTGCCCTACGTCACGGTCGGCATCGCCAAGTGGAGCCGAGACTACGACAACGCCGCGCCCCGGGATTGGCTCGCCACGCGCACCGGCGCCGCGCGGCGAGCCCATAGCGCGCACTTGAACCACTTCGAGTCGCTGCCGGGGTTCGCGGCCGCAGTGATCGTGGCTCACTTGGCGGGCGCGGCCCAAGGCTGGGCCGACGGGTTGGCGCTCTTGTATCTGGCACTGCGAATCGGTTACACCGCCGCCTACGTCGGCAACCGGCCGGCGCTGAGGTCCGTCCTGTGGCTTGGCGCGCTCGCCTGTGTGATCGGCCTTTTCGTCGCGGCGGCGGCGACGCCCTGAGAGGTTCGCCTACTTCTTGGCGGCTGCGGCCTTCGCCTCCGCAACACGCTTTTCGATCGCAGCGGTGGACATTGCCCCAGGAATCCGCTCCCCGTCCTCGAAGATCACCGTCGGCGTGCCCGTGATGCGCTTCTCCTTGCCGTAGGCCACGATCTTGTCCAGCGGCGTCTGGCACTTGGCGTTCGCCGGCGCCGGCACCTTGTCGTTGAGCATCAGGTCGAGCCAGGCCTTGGCGGGGTCAGCGGCACACCACACGCCCGCCGATTGCTGGCGGGACTCCTCCGACAGGATCGGGTAGAGAAAGAGGTACGTGGTGAGGTTGTCCACCTTGGCGAGGTCGCGCTCGAAGCGCTTGCAATACCCGCACTTGGGGTCCTCGAACACGGCGATCTTGCGCGAGCCGTCGCCACGTACGATCTTGATCGCCGAATCGAGCGGCAGTTGGTTGAAGTCGATCGCGGAGAGCTTGCGCTGGCGGGCCTCGGTGATGTTTTCCCGCGTCTTGGTGTCGATCAGCGAGCCGACCATGAGGAAGGTGGTCTTTTCGTCGGTGTAGAAGATTTCGCCGCCGCCCGTCACCTCGAACAGCCCGCCGTAGCCCGCGCGGCGCACCGTTTCGATGGGCGCATCCGGGAATTTCTTCTTGAGCTCGGCCTTCACCCGATCGGCGTCTGCGTTGGCGCACGCCGGGAGCATGAAGAGTGAGAGGAAAGCGGCGGCTAGGTACGGGGCGATGCGGATCATGGGATTGCCTCGGCAGTGGCGTCGGGCGAAACGACGAGCGATTATCGCATCGCGCGAGCCGCGAGCGCGTCCCGCAGCGGGGGCAAGCCGTCCAAGAGGCTGAGGCCGCTGTTGCGGAGGCGACGCGGCAAGAGCCCTTCCGCAGCGAACAGGCCATTCAACTCGTCGGTCATGAACTGCATCGCGTCGACGTCGCCGCGTCGCGCCCGTTCGTGTCGCCGAAGCACCGCCAGGTCACCCGGCCGCTCGAGCGCCGACCGTGCCGCCAGAGCCGATGCGAGGCTCTGCGCGTCCTGGAGTCCCAGGTTGAGGCCCTGTCCGGCGAGCGGGTGAACACCGTGCGCGGCATCCCCCAGAAGCACCCCGCCGGGAACTGCAATGCGCGGCACTCTGACGAGGCGCAGGGGGAAGCCCGTCGGCCCCGCCTCGCACTGAAGGTCGCCCAACACGCTGCCACCCGAATCCCGCACGCGCGCCGCCAGGGCTACAGGGTCGAGCGCCAGCAATTCGTTGGCGAGCGCCTCGGGCGCCGACCAGACGATGGATATCCGGCTTCCCGGCAGCGGCAACCACGCGAGCACCCCGCCCCGCTGGAACCACTGGCGAGCAACACCGCCGTGCGGGCGCTCGCAGGCGAAGTGCGCGACGACAGCCAGCTGGCCGTACGACTTGGCCTCGGAGGCGAGGCCCAGCAGGCCTCGCACCGCCGAGGCGGGGCCGTCGGCGCCCACCAGCAGCGCCGCTTCGACGGTTGATCCGTCCGCCAACTCGCAAGCCACCCCTTCGCCGCTCGCCGAAACCGACGCGATCGCCGCGCGATGGCGCACGTCGACGCCACGCGCGATTGCCGCCTCTTCCACCGCCCGGACGATGCGGTTGCCCTCGACGATCCACGCCACGGGCTCGCCGCGGCGGGATGGAAAGTGCAACCGCCCACCGTCGTCGCCAAAGACGGCCATCGTTGCGACTGGCGCGATCCGTTCGGCGGGCAGCCGCTGCCAGGCGCCAAGCCTCGTGAGAAACCCCTGGGTACCGGGGCTTAGCGCGTAGACGCGAAGGTCCGTCTCCTTCGGGTCGTTCGCGGGCCGGCAGTTCTCGCGCTCGAGCACCACGCAGGGGTCACGGCCCGCGGCGGCGAACGCCAGGCCCACCGCACCACCCCCGGCCACCAGAACACCCGCCCGGCTCACAAAGCGCTTCCCGGGGAGCCGTGGATCATCCGATCGGCGAGGCTTCGCCGCGCCGAGGGAAGGAGGTCGAGGGCCGTGAGCGCAAGCCCGCGCGCCCAACGCATTCCCAGCCCGTCGTTGCCGAAGGCCTCCACGAGCAAATCAGTGAAAAGGACGCCCCGGCCCGCATCGCGGCGCCGCATCGCGCGGAAACGCTCGATCACCGGGCCACACCCCGGGTCACCATGGCCAGCCTCCCGGATGGCCGCCACGGCATCGGCCGCGTCGCGAAGGCCCAGGTTGAGGCCCTGACCGGCAATCGGGTGCATCGCCTGCGCGGCATTGCCGACGATAAGGGTCCGGCGCGCGACGTTCGTGTTGATCACGCGGAGCCGCAGGGGATACGAGGCACGCGAGCCCACCCGAACGAAACGGCCCGCCCGGTCGCCGAATCGGGCCTGGAGCTCGGCAAGGAACGCGGTATCGTCCAACGCAAGCGTCTGCGCCGCCTCTGCGGGAGAGGCGGTCCACACCATGGCGTAGCGGTCCTCCATGGGCAGCAGTGCCATCGGGCCTTCGGCAGTGAAGCGCTCGTAGGCACGGCCACCGTGCGGGCGATCGGCCCACACGGGTCCCGTGATCGCGACCTGCCCGTAATCCTTCTCGTCGTAGGTGATGCCGGCAAGACGGCGCGCATTGGCACCGCCGTCGGCCAATACCAGCAGGCGCGCTTGCGCCTCTTCGCCCGTGGCCAACTGCACGCGCACGCAGGCCTCCTCGAGCGCGATCGCCTCGCACGCGGCGCCGTAAGAGACGGCAACGCCCCGCTCCCTCAAGCGAGCGTCCAGGCATGCCTCCAGCGCAGCGTACGCGAGCGTGTGCCCCAGCGCAGTCAGGCCTTGCTCGGCCGCCGTGATCACGGTGCGGCCCGGCCCGCCTTTCTGGGAAACATGAATGTCGGTAATCGGCGTGCTGGCATGGGCTGGCCACCCGCCCACGCGCTCGAGGCGCGCGCGGCTCGCTTCCGACAGGGCAAGCGTCCGCCGCTCGCCCGACGGGCCCGCGCGAGCCTCGACCACGCGGACCGCGAGCCCCTCATCGCGCAACTGCAGGGCCAGCGCGGCCCCCACGGGGCCCGCTCCGACAACGAGAACGTCAGGCTCGGACACGTCAATGGGACGCGAGCGGGCGCCAGCTACCCCCGCACCGCCGCCTCGACATCCGCTACCGACTTGGGGCACTCCGCGGTGAGGATCTCGCGGCCGCGCGGCGTAACCAGCACGTCGTCCTCGATGCGAACGCCGATGTTCCAGAAAGCCTTGGGCACGTTATCCGCCGGTCGGAAGTACAGCCCCGGCTCTACCGTCAGCACCATGCCGGGCTCCAGGTTTCGCCACTTGCCCTTGGTCATGTAGTCGCCGGCGTCGTGCACGTCGAGGCCGAGCCAGTGGCCCGTGCGATGCATGTAGAACTGCTTGTAGGAGCCGTCCTCCAGCACCTTGTCGACGCTGCCCTTGCAAAGCTTCAGGTCGATCAGGCCACGCACGAGCACGCGGGTGGCGGCGTCGTGGTACGCGATGAACGGCGCGCCGGGCCTCACGGCCCGGATGGCCGCGTCCTGGGAGGCAAGCACGAGCTCGTAGATGTCGCGCTGCGCTGCGCTGAACCGGCCGCCAATCGGGAAGGTGCGCGTGATGTCGGCCGCATAGCTGTCCAGCTCGCACCCCGCGTCGATCAGCATCAGGTCGCCCTTGCGCAAGAGGGCGTTGTTTTCCCGATAGTGCAGGACGCAGGCGTTGCCGCCCGCCGCCACGATGGACCCATACGCCGGCGAACGGGCGCCGTTGCGGCAGAACTCGTGAATCAGCTCCGCCTCGACCTCGTATTCGCGCTTGCCCGGGGCCGCCGCGCGCATGGCCCGCACATGGGCAACGCTGGAAATGCTTGCTGCGCGCCGCATGATGGCAAGCTCGTGCGCGTCCTTGAAGAGGCGCATGTTGCTCACCACGGCGCGCACGTCGCGAATCTCCGCCGGCGCGTGCACGCCGGTGCGCACTTTCGCTCGCACGGCGTTGAGCCAGCCCGCCACGCGCGCGTCCCAAGCCGGGTCGGCGCCGACCAGCGTATGGATGGTCTGCTGGTTGGCGATGAGCTCAGTCACTTTCTCGTCGATGTCCCCGACCGGGTACGCCTCGTGAAAGCTGAACGCCTCGCGGGCGAGGTCGGGGCCGAAGCGGAAGCCATCCCAAATTTCCCGCTCGAGGTTCTTCTCTCGGCAGAACAGGATTTCACGCGGCTTGCGGCCCAGCACCATCACCAGCACCGCCTCCGGCTCGCGGAATCCGGTGAGGTAGTAGAACGCGCTGTCCCAGCGGTATTCGTAGTGGGAATCCGCGTTGCGGGTGCGCTCTGGAGCGGTCGGCAGAATCACGACCCCCTCGCCCAACGCCTTGGCAAGGCGGGCGCGGCGCTGGCGGAAGGGCTTGGTGGCGTTCGGGTTTTCAGGCTTCATGGCAGGGGGCAAGTCGAGTCGGGCGAAGCTGGAATCTTACCGGGACGACGGAGCGCCGACGCTGCAGCCCAGGCTCCTGCCCAGTGCCCTCAGGTGCGCTACCGTCCCCACGTTCTCCCAATGGCCGGCAAAGCGCTCGCCGGTAACGCGGCCGGCGTCGACAAATCGATACGCCCAGGGAAAGAGGGCGAGTCGAGTGCCAGGAGCCACCGAGGAAAACATCCCCGGGTGAAAGACGCCGATGTTGGCGTACGTCAGGCGGGGCGCCTCGCGGCGAATCAGGCCCTCGCGCAGCCCCATGTCGCCCTCGGCATGCCAGGCGGGATTGTCGACGAGGACGAAATGCGCCGCACGACGATCGGGGTTTCGGGCGATGTCGGCTGCAACGTCGTGCAACGAGGCAAAGTCGTAATCCGTGAAGAGGTCGCCGCTCACCAGGACGAAGGGCGCCGGCCCCAGCAGCGGCAATGCCCGCGCAACGCCCCCCGCCGTCTCCAGCGCCAACCGCTCGCGCGACCAGGCGATCCGCACGCCCCATTCTCCACCGTCGCCCAGGCATTCCTCCAACTGCTCGCCCCGATAGGCCGTGTTGACCACGACGTCGCGAATGCCCGCTGCTGCAAGGCGGCGCAGCAGCCACGCCACGAGGGGCCTGCCGCCCACTTGAAGCAGGGGCTTGGGGGTCGCGTCCGTCAGCGGGCGCATCCGCTCGCCGCGACCGGCCGCGAGGATCATGGCCTTCATGGCAGGAGCGCCACCGCCACGCCTACGCCCATCAAAACGTATAAGCCGCTTGCGGCGTCACGCCCTCAAGCCGGTCGAGGAGCCTGCCAAGGGGAGCGAGGTCGCCGTAGCGGTTGCAGGCATGCCGCACGTAACCGAGGAAGCGGGGCGCGTCCTCGAGGTACGCTGGCTTGCCGTCCCGATGCCGAATGCGCGCGAAGATGCCCAGCACTTTCAGGTGGCGCTGTAGGCCCATCCATTCGACATCGCGCCAGAAGTCGGCAAAGTCGGGGCGCACGGGCAAGCCCCGCCGCCTCGCCGCCTCCCAGTAGCGGATGGTTCCATCGAGCACCTCGGCTTCCTCCCAGCTCACGAACGCGTCCCGATACAGGCATGCGATGTCGTAGCTGACAGGCCCATAGACCGCGTCCTGAAAGTCGAGGATGCCCGGGTTGGGGGAGGACACCATCAGGTTGCGCGGCATGTAATCGCGGTGGACAAAGACTCGCGGCTCGGCCAGGTTCGACGCCACGATCTTGTCAAAGACGGCCTCGAGCGCCTGCCGCTCCTGCGGCGCCAACACGACGCCCAGGTGGCGGCCGACGTACCACTCGGGAAACAACTCCAGCTCGGCCCGAAGCAGGGGCTCGCTGTAATCGGGCAGCACGCCCGGTCGGCTCACCGACTGCCATTGCACAAGCGCGGCGATGGCGTCGCGAAAGAGGGGGGCGGGGTCAGCGTCACCTAGGGCCTGCAGATATGTCCTGGGCCCCAGGTCGCTCAACAGGAGGAAGCCCTGCGCGAGGTCTTGCGCGACGACGTCGGGCACATGCAGTCCCGCCTCCCGCATCAGGCCCGCCACTCTCACGAATGGCGTGCAATCCTCACGATCGGGCGGGGCGTCCATCGCCACCCAGGAGCGGCCCGCCGCCCGAACCCGGAAGTAACGCCGGAAGCTCGCGTCGGCGCTGGCCGGCTCCAGCTCGAAGGCCTGGCCGCCAAGCGCGCCGCCCAGCCAATGGCGCAGGGATTCCAGGCGCTGCATCGATCGGGTATGCAAGGCTTTCGCGTATAGTTTTCGCGGCGCAGTCTAGCACCGCGCCTCGCTCCCTCCCGATGCTGCCCACCCGGCTGTTTCTCCTTCTTGCTGCTGCCGTCGCCTGCCTGCCCGCCTGGCCGGATGCAGGCGTCCCGCTTCGTATCGACCGGCGGCTGTCACCGCCGCCGCCCAAGGTCGAGCGGGACACGGCGCGCTTCCTGTCGGCGGACCGGGTGAGTGGCAACCCAAGCAGCACGGTGTCAGCTACCGGCAACGTCGAGATGCGCCAGCGCGGCCTGTCCATTCGCGCCGACCAGGTCGATTACGACGGCCCTACCGAGACCGCGGTTGCCACCGGCAACGTCGTGATCGACCGGGCCGGCGACGTCGTGGAGGGCCCGCGGCTCGTCTACCAGCTTGCCGAGGAGGCGGGGGAGATGGATCGCCCCACGTTCACCATCCCCAAGCGCGACGACCGGCGAAGCGCCTCGCGCGGCTCGGCCCTGCGTGCCGTGCTCGAGCCCGAGGAGCGCAGCCGCCTGTACGACGCGACCTACACGACTTGCCCCGTGCCGCGAAACGACTGGACGCTGCGCGTGGGCGAGCTCGAGCTGGACGGCAAGTCACAGGTGGGCACCGCCCGCAACGCAGCCGTGCACTTTTTTGGGGTCCCCATCCTTTATTCGCCATGGCTCACGTTTCCGACCGACAGCGCCCGGAAGACGGGCTTTCTGCCGCCGACCCTCGGCAGTTCCGGGAAGGGCGGCTTCGAGCTGGCTGTGCCGTGGTACTGGAACATCTCTCCCGATCAGGACGCCACCCTCACGCCCAAGATCTTCACCAAGCGCGGGCTGCAACTCGGGGGGGAATACCGCTACCTGCGCCCGGGGTTCTCGGGCGAGCTCAACACGGAAATTCTTCCCAACGACGCCCTGGCGGATCGCGACCGATACCTTCTCGCCTACCGCCACCGCCATCAACTGCCCTTGGGCTGGTGGCTATCCGTCAACGCCCAGCGCGTGTCCGACGACAACTATTTCCGCGATCTCTCCACTCGGGTGGCGGCTACTTCGCAGACGAACCTGCCTCGCGACGTGCTGCTGGGCTACGCCGACGACGTCTGGGCGCTCGGCGCGCGCGCCATCTCCTACCAGACGCTGCAGGACCCGCTGGCACCGATCGTCACGCCCTACCGCCAGGTGCCGCAACTATCCCTCTCCGCCGTGAAGCCCAATGTGCAGGGCGCTGACCTTCGACTCGCCAGCGAGTTCACCCAATTCCGCCATCCCGACCTCACGGAGGGCCACCGCTTCATTTCCTATCCCCAAATTCAGTATCCCCTGCGCCGCTCGTGGGGCTACATCTCGCCCAAGGCAGGGCTTCACTTCACGCGCTATGGCTACCTCGGCGAGGCAAGCGGCACTGACGCCGTCACGCGCACCGTGCCCATCGCGAGCCTCGATGCCGCCCTCTTCTTCGACCGGCCGTTGTCGCTCGCCGGCCGAGACTGGCTTCAGACCCTCGAGCCGCGGCTCTTCTACCTGCGGGTGCCTTACCGGAACCAGTCAGCGCTGCCCAACTTCTCCACGGCCGAGATCGAGTTCGGCACCAACAGCCTGTTTCGGGAAAACCGCTTCATCGGGGGCGATCGCATCGGCGACGCCAACCAGCTGACGGCCGCGATCACCAGCCGCTTGCTCGAGGCCGACTCCGGCTTGGAGCGCCTGGCGGCGACGCTAGGCCAGGTCTACTACTTCGACCCGCCCCGGGTACAGCTCGACTCGGCTTCGCCAACCGCGCTCGGCAGCCGCTCGGACGTGGTCGGGCTGGTCTCGGGCCAGGTATCGCGGAGCTTTTCGATCGACGGCGCCGCCCAGTTGAACACGGGCAGCGGGCTCGCGCAGCGCCTCGACGTCTCGGCCCGGTTCAGCCCCGAGCCCGGGTCGGTGTTGAACGCGTCGTGGCGCTTCACCCGGGACCGCATCCGGCAAGTGGACGTGTCGGGGCAATGGCCTCTTGCTCGGGGGCTTCGCGCCGTCGGCCGCTGGAACTGGAGCCTGGACGATCGCAAGCTCGTCGAGGGGCTGGCGGGCTTTGAATATAATGCGGGCTGCTGGGAGATTCGCGCGGTGGCGCACCGCTTCATCACCGCCACGCAGCAGGTATCGACCTCCTTCCAGGTGCAGCTCGAGCTGTCCGGGCTGTCGCGAATCGGCATCAACCCGCTCGAAACCCTGCGCCAGAACATCGGCGGTTATCGCCGCTCCGACGAGATCACGAAATGAACCGCCTCCGTGCCCCGTTTGCCGCCCTCGCTGCGGTTGCCCTGCTGGCGCTGAGCGGCACCCCCAATCCAGTTTCCGCGCAGCAAACCGTGCCGCTGCGCCCCGACCGCCCGACTCCGAGCGCCGCCGCTGGCGTGGTGGCCGTCGACCGCATCGTCGCGGTGGTGAACGACCAGGTCATCACCCTCCGGGAACTGGAAGAGCGGGCAGCCGGGGTGGCCGCGCAGATTCGCCGCGGCGGCGGGCAGTCGCTCCCGGAAGACACGCTCCGGCGCCAGGTGCTCGAGCGCATGGTGAACGACCTCATTCAGGCCCAGCTAGCCAAGGAAACCGGCGTGCGGATCGATGACGCCATGGTGGACAAGACGGTCCAACGCATTGCCGAAGACAACGGCATGTCGCCGGACAACTTCCGGGCGGCGCTGGAACGCGAGGGCGTCACGCTCGCCAAGTTTCGCGACGACCTGCGCTCGGAGCTGGCCATCGCTCGGCTGCGGGAACGGGAAGTCGACAGCGCGGTGATCGTCACGGACGCCGAGGTGGATACGGAGCTGGCCCGGCAGGCCCGTGACGGCGCCGCCGAGGTGGAGTTCAAGCTGCGACACGTGCTGGTCGGGGTGCCACCGCAGGCCTCCCCGGAGCAGGTCGAGTCGCGCCGTCGCCGCGCCGTGCAGGCCCTGGCGGAGCTGCGGCAGGGCAAGCCATTCGCAGAAGTAGCCGCCGCTTTCTCCGACGCGCCGGATTCGCTGCAAGGCGGCGACCTGGGCTGGCGCTCCGCGGCACGATTGCCGCCACTTTTCCTGGATGCCATCCGCAGGCTCAAGCCCGGTGGCATCACGGATGTCCTGCGCAGCGCCAACGGCTTCCACGTCATTCGGCTGGACGAGACTCGCTCGGCTCAGCGGGCCGCTGAGGCGATCGCGCAGACACGCGCCCGGCATATCCTCATTCGTGGCCGCGAAGGCTTGAGCGACAGCGAGATTCGCGAGCGACTGGCGCGGCTGCGGGCGCGGGTCGCGGGCGGCGAGCCGTTCGAGGAGCTCGCGCGCGTGCATTCCGACGACGGTTCGGCGCAAATGGGCGGCGACCTGGGCTGGATTTCCCCGGGCGACACGGTGCCTGAATTCGAGCGCGCCATGGATGCCCTGAAGCCCGGCGAGCTCTCGCAGCCGGT
>JAFMJY010000072.1 GCA_017853245.1 Burkholderiales bacterium
TCATCTCGAGGGTCAGGGTGGCAAGGCCCGCCTGGGCGTAGTCATCACCGATCACCGGATTCGAGGCAAACACCTCGGCTACCCTCGCCGAGCAAGTCGACGCCCATGCCGCGGATCAGATACGCAAAACCCACGGAGCAGGCGATCGCGACCACGACCGAGGCGCCCATCGCACCCCAAAAGCCGTAGTGCCGGATCAGGCATGGAAAACGCGGCCAGAAGTCACCAAGTACTTCGTGATCATCCACCCCATCATTGCCCCGTGTGATTTGCCGCAATGAAATTGCCGGGCGGCGTGAAAAAAAGATAAAGGCTGGCCCTCTGCCTGTCGCTGGCTGAGGGGTTGCGGTAGACCACCTGCCACTCCTTGCCCTTCTTGCCATCGACCAGCGCAACCGACTCGTGACGGATGGCCGCCCAGGTTTTCTCGAGCTTGCCCTCCTTCACCAGCCCCGCCTTGCGCTGCTCGGCACACTTCAGCACCGTGGCCTCCGGAGCAGGCTTAGTGCCATGGAAGTGACAACTGCCGCCGGGATCAGCCAGAGCGGCATCGGGCACGGCAGTGACGACGATCAGCAGGGCAAGGGCAAGGTGCTTCACGATGGAGTCCTCACGCGGTCAAAGCGTGTTGCGGGTGGGGTCGGTGCTGTTGCGGATGTCCATGTCCTCGTGGAGGTGGCGGTGTTCCTCCACGGGGAAGCGGAACGTCTCGCCGTTCACGTCATGTTGGTACCCGTGCAACTGCGCGAACAGCAGATACACGCCAGCAGCGATCAGCGCCAGGTTCGCGACGTAACTCAAGCGGGCGAACGACGCCGTTTGCCGCCACAAGGCGAGCGCGCCGAGCATCACGACCAGCGCAGCAATCTGGCCCACCTCCACCCCCACGTTGAAGCTGAGGATGCGGATCAGCATCTGCGCCGGATCGTCGCCCAGCGGCAACTGCTGCAGGCGCGTGGATAGCCCAAACCCATGCAGCAGGCCGAAAGCGAAGACCATCTTCACCAGGTTGGGCGAGGCCATGTTGAAGTGCTTCTGGAACCCGCCGTTGTTGTCGAACCCCTTGTAGATCACGCTCACGGCGATGATGGCGTCCACCAGCCAGTAATTCCAGGTGATCTTGAAGTAGGTGGCAACAACCAGCGTGATGCAGTGGCCCACGGTAAAGACGGTCACAAACTTCACGATGTCGCGAAACGAGGTCAGGAAAAACACGACACCCAACAGAAAAAGCAGGTGGTCGTAGCCGGTCAGCATGTGGCTCGCACCCAGCCACACATACTGGGCGTACCCGCCTTCGAGCATGCGCTGGCGATCGGCCTCGCTGATGCCGTGCGCCGACGCTGTGAGCGGGAGTGCACAAAGCAAACAGAGCGCGACAAGGCGGCGCACGAATTGGCTCATCCGGGTTACCTTCGGGGGGGAAGGGCGCCGCGGATTGTATCCGCCGGTCGACGACACGGGGAATCGCCTTCTCCAGCTCACTTCTTTGGCGAGCAGGTAACGCTGTAAAAGCTACCCCCCGTCATGTTCATGCCAATCCGCGGGCCGGGGAGAAGCTTTCCCTTCGCCTCCTTGTACGGGCCGCTCAGGAAACGGATCTCCTGGGTCTTGGAGTCCAGCTGGTACTTGCCCTTAGAGCCCTTGCCGTCCTGGTAGGCCTCCGCGCCGTCGATGCGGATGTCCATGAACAGGTAGTTGCTGCCGCTATAACAGGTGTAGGTGCCGTTCACCAGCTTGTCGGTGGTGTTCCCGGTGGCGGTAACGCTCAATGCGGCGAGGCAGGCCAACAGGGGCAATCTGATCAGGGAATGCGGGGGGCGGCTCA
Source organism: Burkholderiales bacterium (assembly GCA_017853245.1). GTDB lineage: Bacteria > Pseudomonadota > Gammaproteobacteria > Burkholderiales > Usitatibacteraceae > FEB-7. The sequence goes on from JAFMJY010000072.1 coordinate 1,829, forward strand.
TGGGGGCACTCCAGGCTGGGACGAAGGATGACTCGCGTTTTAGCGGCAACCGACCACGCCGTCCAGCCCCCCCCATTGCGAGGCCGCTTTACCCGCCATAATTCACCCACCATGAAACGTTGGCTGCTTCGTGCGCTGTGGCTTCTGGCGCTGCTTCTCGCCGCCGCCCTTCTGCTGGGTGTCGCATATGTGTGGCGCGCCTTCCCTTCCCTCCAAGGCGAGGCAAGTGCGCCCGGCCTGCAAGCGCCTGTTCAGGTTCGCCGGGACGCAGCCGACGTCACGCACATCGAAGCGCAGTCGATTCGCGATGCGTCCTTCGCCATCGGCTGGGTGCACGCGCAGGAACGCAGCTGGCAGCTCGAGTTCAACCGCCGAGTCATGCACGGAACGCTCTCCGAGGTATTCGGCGCCGCCACCCTGGATGCCGACAAGCTCATGCGCACACTCGGCATCCGGCGCGCCGCCGAGGCGCAGTGGCAGGGCCTGCCGGATGATGCCAAGGCACTGTTGCAAGCGTATGCCGACGGCATCAATGCGTTTCATGCCCGTGCATCGCAGGCCCTGCCCCCGGAGTTTCACTTGCTGCGCGTGCGCCCGGGAACGTGGACGCCACAGGACAGCGTGGGCTGGGCGCTGATGATGGCGCTCGACCTGGGCGGCAATTGGGGCACCGAGTTCGCGCGGCTGTCGCTTCTGCAATCGCTGGAGACGGAGCAGCTTTGGCAGCTGATGCCGCCTCCCGCTGGGGATGCGCGCGCAACCACGGTGGATCTCGCTGCCCTTTATCGCGATCTTGGCGTTTACCGTAGCGCTTCGCCTGTTACGACCGCCGCTTCCACAGCGCTCAGCAACCGCGATTTGCCGGCGGGTCGCCAGCCCTTCGCAGGGCAGCTGGCTCAGACAACCCTGGACTGGGTGGCGCAACTGGGTGAAGTCGAGGGCAAGGGATCGAACAACTGGGTGATCGCGGGTGAGCGCACGCAATCCGGCAAGCCGCTGGTCGCGAATGATCCCCACCTGTCGCTGGGAACGCCTGCAATCTGGTACGTCGCGCGCCTGAAGGCGCCGGCCTCCAATGGCTTGCCAGGACTCGACGTCATCGGCGCCACCCTGCCCGGCCTGCCGAGCGTCGTGATCGGCCACACATCCGGGGTGGCATGGGGCTTCACCAACACCGGGCCGGATGTGCAGGACCTCTACCTCGAGCAGGTCCATCCAGAGGATGCCACCCGCTACCGCACGCCGGATGGCTGGGCGGCCTTCGAGACGCGCGAGGAGACGATACGCGTGAAGGGGCGAGCGGACGAAAAGCTCATCGTTCGCCACACGCGCCACGGGCCGGTGCTGAGCGACGCGCAGGCGAGCCACGGCAAGGTGATCGACACGAAGCGCTTCTTGCTGGCCCTGCGCTGGAGCGCGCTCGATGCCGATAACCAGACGGTGCTGGCGGGGTTGCGGGCCAATTTTGCTCAGACAGTCGGTGAGTTGGAGAAAGCGTTCGAGCACTACCACTCGCCGATGCAGAACCTCGTCGCTGCCGATACCGCGGGGCGAACGACCTTCCGCGCCATCGGCCGCGTGCCGCTGCGCTCCCCGGAAAACGACCTGCGAGGCATGGCCCCAGCGCCCGGGTGGGAGGCGCGGTATGACTGGGCGGGGTGGCTGCCCAGAGGGGGGGAGCCGGCGGCCAGCGACGAGGCGATCCGTGCGCGGGGCTGGCTCGCCACCGCGAACCAGCGCATCCACGGGCCCGACTATCCCCACTTCCTCGGCGCGGACTGGGCAACCGGTGAGCGCCAGCAGCGCATCGAGACGCTGATCGCTGGGCGCGAGCGACATGACATCGACAGCATGCGGGCGATCCAGGGAGACACCGTGTCGCCATCGGCGCAGGCGATGCTGCCGCTGCTGCAATCGACGCCGAGCAAGCACGTGCTGGCCCCTGCCGCGAAGAGCCTGCTCAAGGACTTCGACGGACACATGCGCGCGGAAAGCGGTGCTGCGTTACTGCTGAACGCCTGGGTCGACGAGCTGGCGCGCGTAATGCTGCCACCCCGGGTCGGCGAGGAGCGCTTCAAGGCGCTCTACGGGCGGCGGCACTTCCGGGAGGGCATCAAGCGCATCCTAGGAAACGAAGAGGCAGCCGCGTTCTGGTGCGACGGCAAACCTTGCGCCGAGCTGAGCACACGCGCGTTGGATCGGGCGCTCGATCGTCTGGCAGCCCGCCACGGCGACGACCCGGCACGCTGGCAGTGGGGTGACGCGCACCCGGCCCTCTCCTCACACAAGCCTTTCGGCAATGTGCCGCTCCTCGCGCGCCTCTTCGACGTGCGGGTGCCAACGGGCGGTGACGCTTGGACGGTGAACGTGGGCCAATACTGGCTGAATGACCCGCGCGAGCCCTTCGCCAACCGCCACGCGGCGAGCCTGAGGGTGATCTACGACCTCGCCGACCTGGAGCAATCGCGCTTCATCTACCAGACTGGGCAAAGCGGCCTGGTGTTTTCCTCGCGCGATCGCGACATGCGGGACGAGTGGGCCGCGGTGCGCGACCGCCCGCTGCAGCTGCACCCGCCCACATGGCGGCACCAGCTCACCCTCAATCCCTGATCCGTACCGGGTACGGTACCCGGTACCGAATCACCAGGGCATGGAATAGGTCTTCACGTTGGTGAAGCTCTTGCAGCACTCCTGAACGCCTTCCTTGTAGCCCAGGCCCGAGTCCTTGATGCCGCCGAAGGGCGTCACCTCGAGGCGATAGCCCGGCACTTCCCAGACGTTCACGGAGCCCACGTTCAGCTCCTTCACGAAGCGCATGATGTCGTCCAGGCGATTCGTGCAGACGCCGCTGGAGAGCCCGAAGGCCGTGGAGTTCACCTGGCGGATGGCGTCGTCTATGTCCTTGAACGTGAGCACCGGCGAAACGGGGCCAAACGTCTCCTCGCGCACCACTTCCATCTCGCCCTTCACGCGGTCGATCAGCGTCGGGGAGTACGAGGCGCCATCGCGCTTGTTGCCATGCCGAAGTCGCGCGCCCTGCGCCACTGCGTCATTCACGCGACGCTCGAAGAGGCGAGCGGCCTGCTCATCGATCACGGTGCCCATGTCCACCTTGGGGTCCAGCGGGTCGCCGTAGGCCCAGGACTGCGTCTTCGCCAGCAGCGCTTCAGTAAAGGCTTCCGCCACTTTCTCATGCACGAACATGCGCTTGACCGCCGTGCAGCGCTGGCCGGAGTTCTTGTACGAGCCGCCCGCCGCGAGTTCTGCTGCCTTGCCGACATCCGCATCGTCCATGACGATGATGGGGTCGTTGCCGCCCAACTCGAGAATCTGGCGCTTGTACACGGCCTTCGCGGCGATGTACTTGCCGATGGGCACCCCGCCCGTGAAGGACACAATCTCCGCATGCTCGTTGGTGAGCATCTCGTCGGCGATCTCGCGCGGGTCGCCCGTGATGACGCTAAGCATGGGCCCCGGCAAGCCTGCCTCATACAGCACGTCAGCGAGCAGGAGGGCCGACAGCGGCGTCTTCTCCGTCGGCTTCAACACCATGCGGTTGTTGGTGGCCACCGAGGGCGCTACCTTGTGGATGACCTGGTTCAGCGGGTGGTTGAACGGCGTGATGGCGGAAATCACGCCCATGACTGGCTCTCGCATCGTGTAGACCCGACGCTGCTTGCCATGATGCGTGAGGTCGCAGGAGAAACACTGGCCATCGTCGAGTAGCGCCTGCTGCGCGGCGAAGAGCAGCACGTCGCTCGCGCGGCCCACTTCATAGCTTGTGTCCTTGATGCACAGGCCCGACTCCAGCGTGATCATGCGGGCGATCGCATCCTTGCGCGAGGCGATGATCTCGCCCGCCTTCATGAGGATCTTGTAGCGCTCGTAGCGGGTCAGCACTGGCTTGTATTCCCGCGCCACACGGAAGGCCTTGCGCACGTCCTCGACGCTCGCCTTCGGCACCGTGGCCACGACCTCCCCCGTCCACGGGTAGCGCACTTCGATCACGCGGTCCGTGTGGACCTTGTCCCCAGCAATGCGCATGGGCTCACGGGTGGGTTTGTCGATTACGGAGGCACGGGAAGCCATAGGGCGAAACTCCAGAGGGTCAGCGGGTTGGGTTACTGGCGGCGTCAGGGAACGATTGCGGCGCGCAAGACTTTTCGGTCCTCAGCGTCCTTCATCGCCTGGCCTACCTTGTCCAGCGGGTACTTTCCATCCACGAGGTCCTTGAAGGGGAAGCGCTTGCGGTTGACGGTGACGAAATCCAGCGCCTCGATCAAGTGGCGCGGATGGTAGTTGTGCACGCCACGCAGCGTGATCAGCTTGCGCAGGATCTGGTTCACGTCGATGTTCACGAATGAATCCGGGTTCACGACGCCGCCCAGCACGTAGTGGCCGCCGACGCGAAGCATCTGAATGCCCGCCGGGATGACGTTGGGGTAGCCGCACACCTCGATTACCGCATCGGCCCCCTCCGGCTTGCAGAGCGCGCGGACCGCCTTGACCATTTCCGCCTCCGATTGGGCGGAAGCGTCGAACACGTGGTCACAGCCAAAGCGCTTGCCCAGCTCAAGCCGCGCTGCCACGGTGTCGATGCCGATCACCAAGCGGGCGCCGCGTGCCTTGGCGATGGCGCAGGCGTAGAGGCCCAGCAGGCCCAGGCCCTGCACGACCACCGCGTCGCCCATTCGGATCTCCGCCTTTTCGGTGACGCAGATGACGGTGGCCACGCCACAGTTCACCGGCGTGGCTTCCTCGTCCGACAGCTCGTCAGGCAGGCGCAGGATCCACGAGCGAGGAACGATGTAGCAATACTGCCCAAAGCCACCATGGTGGTGCGGCTCCGTGGTCACGGCCATGTGCCCGTACTTGTCCACCCCAGGGGATTTCTGGGGGAGGTCCAGCACCTCGGTGTAGTAGTTGTCGCCGGGGATGAAGTATTCGCTCCAAGTGATGCGCTCGCCCGGGCGCAGCGGGTCGCCGCGCATGTCCTTCGTGACACCCTCGCCCAGCGAGACGATGGTGCCGATGATCTCGTGGCCCAGCACGCCTGGCGTGGGGTTCGGGCGATGGCCCATGTACGAGTGCACGTCCGAGCGGCAGATGGTGCACATGCGGATCTTTACCAGCACCTCACCCGGGCGAGGGTCGCGGATGGGGAACATCCTCAGTTCGAAGGGCGCGTTGGGCTTGTCGTAGACAGCGAGCAGGCCTTCGGTGGGGCGTTTGGTGTCAGCGGTGGACATCAGCGTCTCCCCTCAGGTCGTGCCATTGATGGCGAAGTCGAAAATCTGCCAGCTCTTGAGCTGCATGCCGGCGGTCTTGAGCTTGTAGGCGTCGTTGAGCGGCCGGTTCACGATGAACGGCACCTTTGCCTCGGAGACGCCACCGTGGGTGCGAAGGCGGTTGCCCTTGAGGCCTGCCAGGTCGTGCTTGTCGCGCGAGCTGCCGATGCACACGTCGTGGCGGGAAACCACCGCGACATCTGCCTCACGATCGGCTGGCATGTCGAAGATTCGGCAGGCGGTCTCGCGGTCCAGCGCCATCTCGATGCCGTCGATCACGCCAATATGCTGGATGATCTGCTGCGCCGACACCTTGCCGCGTGACCACACGCGCACGAAGCCGCCGAGCGAGCCGTGGTGGCCCACGAAGGCGTCTGTGATGGGGCAGATGACGATCGTTTCGTCCTTGCCGAATTTCTCATCCAGGATGTCCTGCAGCCAGATGACGTTGGGCTCGCCAGCCGCGTTGCTCTTGTCGTTCATGCCGTGGTCGGCGGTGAGCGCCAGCGTGATGTCGTGCTTGGCGAGCCGGCCGAAGACGTCGTCGAGCTTCTGGTAGAACACGCGCGCGTCGGCTTCCTGGGGCGACCACTTGTGCTGCACCCAGTCGGTGAGTGAAAGGTAGAGGATGTCCGGACGGCGCTCGGCGAGGAGCCTCAGTCCCGCCTCGAGCACGAAAAGCGAGAGCTCCATCGAGTACATGCCTGGCTTGGGCATGCCCACGAACTCGAGCGCGTTCTCGATGCCGTTCTCTTCAAGCGTGCATCGCTCGACGAACTCGGCTGAAAACGAAACGTGGCGCCCGCCCTCGCAATCCAGCCCCTTGGCAAGTTGCTTGCGAAGCTTGTCCTTTGAAGTGATTGACACAACTCGCGCGCCGGCCTTCGCGAAGTTGGTGATGATGGTGTCGCCTCGCAGCAACTCGGGGCCGGTCATCACCACGGGCTGCCAGGTAGAGGTATCAAGGTAGAAGTTGCCCGAGATGCCGTGCTTCGCGGTGGGCGTGCCGGTGATGATCGACATGTTGTTCGGGCACGTGAACGATGGCATGGAGCCATCGGCCACCGCCGCGAAACCCTCGCGCACAAAGCTCGAGATGTTTGGAATGGAGCCGTCGGCCAGGAACTGGCGCAGGTACGCCGGGTCGCCTCCGTCGATACACACCACCACCACGGGGCGCGTGGGCCAGCGGTAGTCGGTGCCGTTGACGTGGACGGATGCGGGATGGGTGCTCATGTCGGTGCTTTCTTTCGGTGAGGTTGGGTTGGTCAAGAGGTGCGTTCGCCGCACATGGGGTCAGCTGCTGGAGGCTGGCGTCGCAGTGGCGAGGGAAGCGCGCAGGCGCTCACGGCTCACCAGAACGTGCTGAACGAGCAGCGACTCGGCCTTGGCCTTGTTGCGCACCGCGACCGCGTCGACGATGGCCTCGTGCTCCTGCGTGGAGAGGGGGATGTTGCCCACGCTGCGCGAGATGGTCGCGCGCCGGTAGAGATCGAGCTGGTTCACCACGCTGCGGTAGTTGGCGAGCAGCGCGTTGTTGCGAGCCGCCCGGCCGAGCAGCTCATGGAATTCGACGTTGAGGGCGAAGTATTCCTCTGCGCGACGGGATTTCTGCACCCGATGCATGCGGCGGACGATGGCGCGAAGCTGCTCGACCTCCTCCGCCGTGATGCGCTCGGCGGCCAACCGGCCGATCAGCCCCTCAAGGGCCGCGCGCACTTCGTAGTACTCGCTCGCCTCGGCAAGCGACACCTGGCGCACGAAGACGCCGCGGTTTTTCTCGACGCTCACCAGGCCCGCCTGGCTCAGCGCCCGGAAGGCTTCGCGCACCGGGCCGCGCGAGACGCCGAGCGCACTGGCTACATCCACTTCGTTCAGCTTGGCGCCGGCGGCGATTTCGCCAGCAATGATCCGCCGCTCCAACTCGCTCTGCACCAGGGTGGCGAGTGATTGCGCGCGCAGGAGCTCCAGCGCCTGGGCGGCGGTAGGCGGCTCTGCAGCGGCGGGCTGATTCGTGGCCATAGGGCGGGCGTTGGAATTGCCAGAACGCTACCCGCCAGTCTGCAGATTGTCAACAATCTGCAATCACCCCCACGGATGCTGCGTCCATACCCCCTCTGCCTGCCCCTCCAAGTGGGGACAAGCTCTCACCAGCGCGGTCGGCGCTTGCCTGCGCAGCGATTCGAACGCCGGCGCCGAGCGCGGGTTACAGCCTTGCCAATGTCGCCAGCAACGTCGAAATATCGACTGGCTTCGTCAAGATCGGCCAGCCGTTCGCCTTGAACCCGGCAATGCGCTCGGGCGCCGTTTCACCAGTAAGCAACACAGCCTTCACCGTCCCCAGCTCGGGATAGCGAATTGCCTCGAGAAAGTCTGCGCCGCTCATGCCAGGCAGCCGATAGTCACAGACAAAGAAATCCGCTGATCGCGCCTGCGCCGACGCGAGCGCCTCTTCCGCCGTTCGGAACACCAATGGCCGGATGTTACGGGCCTCTAGCGCAAGCTTCATCGCCTCAGCCACCGCCACGTCGTCCTCGATGATCACGATGCACTTGCCCGACCACGCCGAGCGCGCCGTCGCGCCATTCGTCTCGGGCGCTGCGCTGTCATCGGCTGCACTCCGTGGGCTCGCAGCGAGGGGCAGGCTCAGCTCGAACACCGAACCCCGGCCAGGCCGCGACCGACAGCAAAGCGCTCCGTCCAGCAAGGCTGCGACGCGCTTCGCGATCGACAGGCCCAGGCCAAAGCCCTTCGCGCGGTTGCGCTCCGGATTCCCGGTCTGAAAATATTCCTCGAAGATCCGTGACTGGTCCTCGGGCGAAATGCCGACACCGGTATCCCAAACCTGGAGCAACGCCCGATCACCACGCGGCCGCAGGCTCACCAGCACGCCTCCGCGCTCCGTGTATTTGATGGCGTTGTCCACCAGGTTTCGCACTACCGTAGTGAGCAAGGTGTAATCCACCCAGAGCGGCGGGCAGCGACGATTCAAAAACAGTTTGAGCGAGAGGCCGTTTCGAGAGGCCGGGAACGCGAACTCCTCCTCCACGAACGCAACGACAGACTCAGGGTGCACCACAGAAGGCTCGGCCCGAATCATGCCGGCATCGAGCTTGGAGATATCGAGCAGATGATTGAGGATGTCACCGAGGTTTTCGATGGACTGCCCGATCCGCTTGAGGATGTTTTGCTGCTCCTCGCTGACCCCGCCCGCCGATAGCGCCCCCGCGTACAGGCTGATCGCCTGAAGGGGCTGGCGCAGGTCATGGCTGGCAGACGCCAGAAATCGAGACTTCGTTTCGCTCGCGCGGCGGGCGGCCTCCGCCGCAATGTTGGCCGCCTCGGCCTCCTTTCGCTCCGTGATGTCGAGCGTGGTCCCGACATAGCGCTGGAGCCTTCCCTCGGCATCGAGATACGGACGCGTTCGGGTATGCACCCACCGCACACTGCCATCCGGTCGAACGATGCGGTATTCGTGGTCGTAGCGAGCCGGGCTCTCCATCGCCTCCTGATGCCATGCGCGCATGTGCTCTACGTCATCCGGATGGACCAAGCGGGAAAAGACCTCGTCCACCGACGGCGGTGGCTTGCCCGGATCTAGCCCATGGATCCGATAGAGCTCGTCGGACCATGCCAACGTCTGCGTCGAGACGTCGAGTTCAAGGCTCCCGAGGTGAGCGATCTTCTGCGCTTCAATCAACTGGCGCCGGGCAATATCCAGGGCAAGTTGTGCCCGCTTGCGCAACGTGACGTCTTCGGTGAACAAGACAATTCCACCCACCTCGCCGTTGGCCTCGTGCCACGGAAGCACCTCCCACCGCACCCAGAGCACCCGGCCGCTCAATCGCACAAAGCGGGTCTCCTCGTCCCGGATGGTCTCGCCGGCCAAAGCACGGCGATGCACGGCTTTCAAGTCGTCCCCGATCTCGGGAAATACCTCGTAGTGACTGCGACCGACAAGCTCCTGCCCGCCCAACTCGTAGTCGTCACACCACCGCTTGCTCACCACCAGGTAACGCATGTCCAGGTCGAACATGGCGAGCGCCACCGGCACGTTGGCCAGGAAGATTTGCAATCGCTCCTGCAGCGCCTGCTCTGAACGCTGGTGCTCAATCAGAGCTGCTGCGTGCTCAGCCAACAGGTCGATCAGCTTGAGCGTCTTGTCGCTGGGCCGGTAATTCGCTCGGTAAAGCGTCGAAAAGACGCCAAGGATCTCGCCCGATCGGCTGCGAAGTGGCGTCGCCTGCAAGGCACGAATGCCCAGCTTGCGAAGACGCTCGAGCGAGGCGCGATCCGTGATCCCTGGCGTCTGATCAATGTCCTCGACGAGCACTCGCTCGCCCTTGGCGCTTGCGAGGCTAGCAATGCCGTGCGTGCTCGGCGCCATGCTGCGAAAGGCAACCCACCAATCCGGAAACCCGCGCTGGGCGACGACCCTCAGCCGGCCACCGGGACTCAGCAGCAGGACACTACCGAAATCCGCATCAGCCAGGGTGATTGCAGCGTCAAGCACGGAATCCAACGGCCCGAGCAAGTTGCGGGCAGTTGGTTTTGCTTTGATTGCAGGGCGGCGAGGAGGACTTGATTTACCACCGGACACGGGAAAGGGCCCCCGCAGACTCATTCAGGTTCGAAGAGCCTGCGGGACAACCCGTGTGGGGACAATACGGGGCACCCCTCTCTGCCTCGCAGCCAAGCGGGGACGGCACGTCAACAACCGCCGTTGCTATCGGGCTCGTCGATGCAAATACCGGCGTTGCCCCCTCCCACGATCCGCCCGTAGTTGTAGAACGTGGCGTAGTTCACCAGGAAGGCCCCCGCGTCGAAGAACGTGCCGTAGCTGGTGATGTCGCCCAGCAGGAAGAAACTTCGTACGCCCTGGATCAGATTCGACGCAGCGACTGGGCCGACACCGCAACATCTTCCTCATGGGGCACAGCGAGGGCGGGCAGGCAACAGCGCGATCGAAGCACGATGCCTGGACTGCGCAGGTCATCTCCGGGTGGACCTGCGCCGTGAACGGGACGCCGGAGCGTGGAGCAGGTGGACCTGGAGGGCTCGGAGCACGGCACCCACCACAACCACACGGCCCGGGAGGCCGTCACCCGATTCGTGAAAGCATTTCTGCGACCTTAGTTGAAACAAGTCAGGCTGCACCGCTTTTGAGAAATGTGCAAAAAATGTGCAAGCCAGAAATGGAAACGGGCTACCGCGTAGCGGTAACCCGTTGATTTGCTTGGCGCGCCCGGCAGGATTCGAACCCACGACCCCCTGGTTCGTAGCCAGGTACTCTATCCAACTGAGCTACGGGCGCAGCGCGGCCGAATTATAGCGACTTTCCCCCGGGGACGCCCACCCCGCCGCCTGCCGTACCATCACCGCGTCCCCACCCCGCCCCTCCCCGCCATGGCCTTCGCCCCGCTCACCGCCGGTCACACGCTCGCTGTAACGCTAGCCGCCCTGCTCATCGCCTCGTGTGCGACCACGCCACCGCCTGCTCCTGCGCCACCGAAGGCCGCTACGGCCGAGCGCCCGGCGATCGAGGCGCGAGCCTTTCGCCCGGATTTCGCGGTCGACCAGCCCCAGCCGCGCATCTCGGTGACGGCGCACCCGCTCGCCTCCGAAGCCGCCGAAGCCATGCTCGCGCGCGGCGGTTCGCCAATCGATGCCGCGATCGCAGCGCAGATGGTGCTGGGGGCTGTCGAGCCGCATGCATCCGGAATCGGCGGCGGCACCTTCATCCTGTATTGGGACGCTCACGCCAAGCAATTGAAAGCGTACGATGGGCTCGCGGCGGCCCCTGGGCGCGTGACTGCAAGCCTGCGCACCGATACGGATGGAACGCTGCTCCCGAGCGACCCCTCGCAGCGCGGCGGCCGCACCGTCGGCATACCCGGTACGGTCGCGGTCTTCGCGATGGCGCATGCGCGGCACGGCAAGCTGCCGTGGGCGGACCTCCTCACGCCCGCCATTCGCGCGGCCGAGGAAGGCTTCCCGCTGCCCCCTTATGTGCACAGCATCCTCGCGCTGCCCGGTGGCGCCCAAAACCACCCGGAGATGCGTTCCCTCTACTTCGGCACCGACGGAAAACTGCTGCCCATCGGGACGACGATTCGAAACCCCGAGTACGCGAGGACATTGCGACGCATCGCCGCGGGCGGCCCCAGTGCCTTTCTGAATGGCGGTGGCGCGAAAGCGATCCTGGCTGCGGGGCAGCGCGGGTTCCGGCCGAGCCTCATGACGGAGGAAGACCTTCGCGCCTACAAGGCCGAGGAGCGCGACCCGGTGTGCGCGCCGTTTCTGGCCTACCGGGTATGCACGATGTCACCCCCTTCGTTCGGCGGCCTCGCCGTGCTGCAGATCCTTCAACTCGTGGAAGCGCGCGCAGGTGGCAGGTTCGATTTCGCCAACCCCGACTTCGTGCATCTCTACGCCGAGGCTGGGCGCCTCGCGCAGGCGGATCGACGCAAGCACGTGGGTGATCCCGCTTTCGTGAGCGTGCCCACGCGCGCGCTGGCAGACCCGGCCTACGTCAAGGGCCGTGCGGCGCTCATCGACGCGGGCCGCGCGCGTGCTGATCATCCCGCTGGCGAGCCCTTGGCGAAGCGCACAGCCGAGGCGCCGGTTTTTAAGGAAGCCAGCGCACTTGGCGCGCTCACGCCTGACGAGAGCGATCCCATCACCACCACCAGCCAATTGGCGGTCGCTGATGCAAACGGCAATGTGGTGTCCGTCACCACCACGCTGAACCTCAATTTTGGCTCGCGACTGATGGCCGATGGGTTCGTCCTCAACAACGCCATGACCAATTTCTCGGCTGCCCCGAAGGCCGGGGAGCGCATCGCCAACCAGATGGAGCCACGCAAGCGCCCTGTCACCTCGATGGCGCCCACGATCGTCTTCGATGCAAAGGGCGAGCCCATCCTGGCTGGCGGCTCGGCAGGCGGCGGCCCGATCGTTGACTACATTGCCACCGGCCTGATCGAGATCCTCGCGAACGGGCGCACGCCGCGCGACGCGCTGACGCAGCCGCGCTTGACGACAGCCGTGCAAGGCAAGTTGCAGCTCGAAAACGGAACGGCGATTCACGCCCTCACACCCGCACTCACCGCCAAGGGCCACGTGGTCGAAGGCGCCGCGCTCCTGAGCGGCGCGGGGTTCATTCAACGCACGCCGAAGGGGTGGATCGGTGCGGCCGACCCCCGTAGGGACGGTGCCGGGCGCTGACGATCAGCTGGCGCAGCTAGGGCGCGGGCTGGAGAACACCTGTCGCGTGATGCTCTTGGTCACCTCGGCGCCGTTCACGCTGTAGACCAGCGTCCCCGTCTCGCCATTGGTGAAGCGCAGCCGCATCGTCCCCACCGGCGTCACCGTCACCTGCG
>JAFMJY010000073.1 GCA_017853245.1 Burkholderiales bacterium
TCCGTGACCAGCACCCGGTTCTGCACTTCGCCATCCGAGGCCACGATGATGAGCAGCACGCGACGCTCGGAGAGGTGCAGGAACTCCACGTGGCGCAGCGTGGCGGGCCGCCGCGGGGCGATGACCACCCCGGCGAAGTGGGTGAGGTCCGACAGCAGCTGCGAGGCTGCGGCAACCACCCGGTGGGGGTCGTCCGGCGCAAGGGTTTCCTCGATCTGCGCGCGCTCGACCTGCTCGAGCGGCCGGACAGTGAGCAGGGTGTCGACGAAAAAGCGATAGGCCTTGGGTGTCGGGACGCGCCCGGCCGACGTGTGGGGGCTCGCGACGAACCCCATCTCCTCCAGGTCAGCCATCACGTTGCGGATGGTCGCGGGCGACAGCTCCAGGGTTGAGGCGCGCGAGAGGGCTCGCGAGCCGACCGGCTGGCCGTCGGCGATGTAGCGCTCGATGAGGATCTTGAGCAGGGCCTGGGCGCGGGCGTTGAGCATGCGTCGCATTGTACGAAAAACGGGTGTCGATGCCGCCGGGAATGTCGCTTGACCCGGTGATTTCCTGTGATTTAATGGGGCTCATGCCCCCCGCTTTCAAGACTGTCGCCGTTGTCGGCAAGAGTGACGCGCCTGCCGTGCCCCCGGTGCTGGCCCAGGTCGTGGCGGTGCTGCGCTCGCGTGCCGTTCGCGTGCTGATGGACCCTCCCACGGCAGATGCCTCGCCTGCGGAGGCGGACGGGGTCATGCCCCTCGAGCAGCTGGCGGCGCAAGCGGACCTGGCGGTCGTGGTGGGAGGCGACGGCACACTGCTTGCCTGTGCGCGGGGAATGGCTGCCCACGGGGTTCCGCTCGTCGGGATCAACCTCGGCCGGCTCGGTTTCCTCGCCGACATCGCCGCCGACCAGGTTTCGGCCTCGCTTGCCGCCGTGCTCGATGGCGTTTGCGCGCGCGAGGAGCGCCTCATGCTCGCAGGCCGTTTGCGCCGGCAAGGGGAGGAGGTCCTCGCCTCGCACGCCATGAACGACATCGTCCTCAGCCGAGCCGCCATCGGCACCATGATCGAGTTCGCGGTGCACATCGACGGCGAGTTCATTTACAGCCTGCGCGCGGACGGCATCATCGCGGCCACCCCGACGGGTTCCACCGCGTATGCGCTGTCGGCGGGTGGCCCCATCCTGCACCCGGGCCTGTCCGCCATTGCGCTGGTGCCGATTTCGCCGCACACGCTCTCCAACCGCCCGATTGCGCTGCAGAGCACTTCCCGAATCGACATCCAGCTCATTCGCGGCCAGGGCGCCCGCGTGAATTTCGACTCCCACGCCAACGAGGCCCTGGAGCCCGGTGACGTCGTGGGCATTGCCTGCGCTGCCAAGCCAGCCGTCCTCCTGCATCCCCCGGGTTACCGCTACTTCTCGATGCTGCGCGGCAAGCTGCGCTGGAACGAGCGGCACTCCTGACGGGAAGCGCATGCTCCGCTCCCTGCTGCTGCGCGATTTCGTCATCGTCGACAGCCTCGAGCTCGACCTCAGCGGCGGCTTCACGGCGCTCACGGGTGAGACGGGCGCCGGTAAATCGATCCTGGTCGACGCGCTGGGGCTGGTGCTGGGGGAGCGCGCCGATGCCTCGGTGGTCCGGGCGGGGTCCGAGCGCGCCGACATCTCCGCGGAGTTTGTCGTCAGCCGCCGGCCCCAGGCCGCCAGCTGGCTTGCCGAGCACGACCTCGAGGACGACGCCGATTGCTGTTTGCTTCGCCGCACCGTGGACCGCGCGGGCCGGTCGCGTGCGTTCGTGAACGGGCGGCCGGTCACGGCGGCGCAGCTCCGGGAGCTCGGCGAGATGCTGGTGGATGTGCATGGCCAGCACGAGCACCAGTGGTTGCTCCGGCGCGATTATCAGCGCGAGCTTCTGGATGCATTTACGGGCAGTGCGACGGCTGCGAAGGCGGTCGCCAGCCAGCATGCCGGGTGGCGCCAGTTACGCGAACAGCGTCTCGCGCGGGAGCGGGACCGGGAGTCGGCAGACCGGGAGCGGGCGTTGCTACGGGACGAGATTCGCGACCTCGAGGCGCTCTCGTTCGATCCCGCGCGCTGGCAGGATGAAGTCGCCGAGCACCGGCGCCTCGCGCACGCCCGGGAGCTGATCGCGCTCTCTCGCGAGGCGTTGGCGGCGGTGGACGAAGGTGAAACCAACGCCGGTGAGTTGCTTGCGCGAGCGTCGACGCAACTCACGGAAGCGGCGGCCCTCGATCCCTCGATCGAGCAGGCGCGCAACGACCTGGCCTCAGCTGCGGCGCTCGCTTCCGAGGCCGCGCACCAGTTGCGGCGCTACCTGCAGGGAATCGACGAAGACCCGGGCCGGCTGGACCAGCTCGACCGGCGGTTACGCGATGTGCACGACGCGGCGCGACGTTTTCGGGTGGAGCCGGCGCGGTTGGCCGAGGCCCTCGAGTCGCGCCAGCAACGCTTCCAGGCGTTGGGGGGCGGCGAAAGCGATGAGGCGCTCGCCAAGCAGGAGGCGCAAGCTGAAGCCGTCTACCGAAAGGAGGCCGCCAAGTTGTCGGAGGCGCGGCGCAGCGGCGCCACACGGCTTTCCAAGGCGGTGACCGATCGCCTGCAGGAGCTGGCGATGGAGGGGGGGCGCTTCACCGTGCGGCTGGAGGCGCTACCGGAGCCTGCGGCATCCGGCCTCGAGTCGGTGGAGTTCCTGGTGTCTGCGCATGCGGGGCAGGCCGCCGGGCCCCTGGCCAAGGTGGCCTCCGGGGGTGAGCTCTCGCGTATCGCGCTCGCCATCCAGGTGCTGCTCGGGGGTGGCGCCGGCGTGCCGACCCTTGTTTTCGATGAGGTGGACACTGGCATCGGCGGGCGGGTAGCTGAAATCGTCGGCAGCTTGCTCGCGGAGCTCTCCGCCCATCATCAGGTGCTGTGTGTCACGCACCTGCCGCAGGTGGCAGCCCGAGCCTCGTACCAGGTCCGCGTGAGCAAGCGATCCGAGGGCGGCGCAACCCTGGCCAACGTCGAGCCTCTCGACGCGCCGGAGCGCATCGAGGAAATTGCCCGCATGCTGGGCGGCACGCGCATCACCGAGACGACGCGCAAGCACGCCGCCGAAATGCTGGAGCCAACGACGCCTCAGGCAAGCAAGATGCGGCTGCGAAACCGCGCCTGAAGCCACCCGGCGATGGCGCCCACTTCCTCAGCGCAGACGGAGTGGGGCATCGGGTAGTCGTGCCACTCCGGCGACAAGCCCGCTGCAGCGAGTGTTTCTCGGGAGGACTGCGCGAGCGCCAACGGGATCACTGGGTCCTGCGAGCCGTGCGCCATGAAGATGGGCACGCGCTCGTTGGCGGACGCGAGCTCGCGCGGCAGCGACTCGGGCATCGGCAGGTAGGTCGACAGCGCAAGGATCCCCGCCAGCGATTCCGCATGCCGCAGCCCGGTTTGCAGCGCGATCGCGCCGCCCTGCGAGAAGCCGGCCAGCACGATCTTGTCGGCGGGCACCCCGCGCTCGCGCTCGCGGGCGATGAGCGCCTCGATCTGCGCCTGCGATTCGCGAATGCCTTTCTCGTCCGGCACGCGCCCGAAGTCCATGATGGCCACGTCGTACCAGGCGCGCATCGGCGCGCCACCGTTGATGGTGACGTTGCGCACGGGTGCGTGCGGGAAAACAAATCGCAGCGGCAGGGCGTTTTCGGGATCGAGCTCTCGAGCGATGGGAACAAAGTCCCATCCGTCGGCGCCAAGGCCGTGCATCCAGATGACCGTGCCGCGCGGCTCGGTGCCGGTCGTCAGTTCGACGCAATCGAGCAAGGGCATGTCAGGCTTTCGGGGGGCGGATGGCGGATTTGGGACGGAAGGCCTTGACCACCTCCTCTCGGGTTTCGAGATACGGGCCACCCACCAGGTCGACACAGTAGGGCACGGCGGCGAAGATGCCCGGCACGCGCACCGCGCTGTCCGAGCCGCGCGCACCCTCTAGCGTCTCGCGTATCGATTTCGGTTGCCCCGGCAAATTGAGGATCAGCGCCTTGCCGCGCACCACGGCTACCTGCCGCGACAGGATCGCAGTCGGCACGAACTCGAGGCTGATGCGACGCATCTGCTCGCCGAAGCCGGGCAGTTCCTTGTCGGCGACGGCGAGCGTGGCCTCGGGCGTGACGTCGCGGGCGGCGGGGCCGGTGCCGCCGGTGGTGATCACGAGGTGGCAGCCCGCCTGGTCAACCAACTCCATGAGCGTTGTTTCGATGGTGGCCTGGTCGTCGGGTATCAGCCGACGCTCGAAGCGCACGGGGTTCAGCAGCGCCGTGCCCAGCCAATCCTCGAGCGCGGGAATGCCTTCGTCGCGATAGATGCCCTGGGAGGCGCGATCGCTGGTGGCGACCAGGCCGATGGTGACGGGGTCGTGATGGCTCATGGGGTCTCGGGCTTGTTGGGCTCGCCCAGGTGTTGGCTGATGAGGTGGAAGAGCTCGCGATAGCGGCGCGGCGAACGCTCGGCTTCGCGCTCGCGCTTCGCCTCCTCCACGAGGAGGGAGAGCGCTGCGGCATCGGCATCGGGGAACTCGGCCACGAAGCGTTCCACGGCGGTTGCGTCCTCGAGCATCTCGGTGCGCCAGCGCTCGGCTCGGTGAAAGCGCGCCGTCTCGCGCGAGGCGGGCGCCTGCAGGGCGGCGAGCCGCGCGGCAATCGGCTCGAGGTCGATGTCGCGCATGAGCTTGCCGATGAACTGGCGCTGGCGTCGAACCGCCTCGTGCTTCGTCATGCCCTGGATGTCGACGATGGCCTGGTGAAGGCGCTCGGGAAGGCTGAATGCCGCAAGCTGGTCCGGGCGCAATCTGCCCAGCGCCACGCCGAGCGCTTGCGCGTCGTGCGCCTGGCGTTTCCGCCGGGTTTTGCTGATACCATCCTCATCGCTCATCACGGGCCCCATCCGGCCGCTCGCGCCGGAAGTCGGCGAAGTGTAGTGGTTTTCGCTGTCCCCGTGCCGAACTCCAGACTGCCCCGCCGCGTCATGCCCGATACCGCCACTGCTTCGTTGCCGCTCGATCGCGCATCCCTCGAGTCCGCGGCGCTGCGCGCTATCGAGTGTTCCCGCGCCAAGGGCGCAAGCGATGCCGAAGCCGAAGCGTCCGCGTCGGTGGGCCAGTCCGTCACCGTGCGGCTGGGGGAGGTCGAAACGGTCGAGTACACGCGCGACAAGGCGCTCTCCATCACGGTGTACTTCGGGCAGCGGCGCGGCAACGCCAGCACGTCCGACCTGTCGGCTGCCGCGGTGGCGAGGGCCGTGGATGCTGCCTGTGCGATCGCACGCCACACGGCACCGGACGAAGCGGCCGGCCTGCCAGACGCCGCGCGGCTCTACCGCGGGCCGGCGTCGGACCTCGGTCTCTACCACCCTTGGGGGCTGTCGGTGGAGACAGCCATCGCGCTCGCGCGGGAGGCGGAAGACGCAGCCCGAGCGGTCGACGGGCGGATTACCAATTCCGAGGGCGCTTCCGTCTCGTCTTGGGACGCCGACTTCGTCCTGGCCAACACGCGCGGCTTCGTGGGCGGCTATCCGACTTCCCGAGCGAGCATCGGCTGCGGCGTGATCGCCTCCGAAGGCGATGCCATGCAGCGGGACTATTGGTACACCGCGGAACGCAGTCCGGCGCAAATGGAATCCGCCAACGCCGTCGGCCGTCGCGCCGGCGAGCGGGCGGTTCGCCGCCTCGGCGCGCGCCAAGTCGCAACAGGTGAAGTGCCGGTGCTGTTCGATGCCGATATCGCGAGCTCGTTGATCGGCCACTTCGTGTCGGCGGCGAGCGGCTCGAGCCTCTACCGCCGCTCCTCTTTCCTACTCGATGCCGTGGGCGAGCCGGTGTTTGCGCCACTTATCGAGATCGATGAGAACCCGCATTTGCCGGGCGGCATGGCGAGCGGCTGGTTCGATGGGGAAGGCGTGGCAACGCAGCCGCGTCGCCTCGTCTCAGGTGGCGTGCTGAGCGGCTATTTTCTGTCGAGCTACTCGGCGCGCAAGCTGGGGCTCGAGACCACCGGCAACGCCGGCGGCAGCCACAACCTCATCGTCAGGCCAGGCCCCGAGGGCTTCGAGGCGCTTCTCAAGCGCATGGGGCGCGGACTGCTCGTCACTGAACTCATGGGGCAGGGCGTGAATGCGGTGACCGGCGACTATTCCCGCGGCGCCGTGGGCTTCTGGGTCGAGGGTGGCGAAATCGCGTACCCGGTGGAGGAGGTGACGATCGCGGGTAACCTGCGCGAGATGTACCGAGGCATCGTCGCCGTCGGTAGCGATGTGCTCTCGCGCAGCGGGCGCTCCACGGGGTCCATCCTCATTGACCGCATGACCGTCGCCGGCACCTGAGCGGGCGATAGGCTTTCTTCTAGGGACCGCAACCATGGAACGTCGTCACTTCGTTCAAGGCGCCGGCCTTGCCGGCATTCTGGCCGCGGGCAGCGCCCCGGCCTTCGCGCAGGGCCAGCCGGTGGTCAAGTGGCGCATGGCCTCGAGCTTCCCCAGGAGCGTCGAGGCGCTCTACGGCGCCGCAGACATCGTCTGCAAGCGCGTGGCAGCGGCCACCGGCGGCCGCTTCCAGATCGAGCTCTTTGCCGGCGGCGAAATCGTTCCCGGGCTGCTCGTGCTCGATGCCGTGTCGAATGGCACGGTGCAGGCCGTGCACACGGCGCCGTATTACTACTGGGGCAAGGACCCGGCCTTCACCATGGGCACGGCGCTCCCCTTCGGCCTCAACGCCCGGCAGATGAACGCCTGGATGCTGTTTGGCGGCGGCCGCGAGCTGTTCCTCGACTTCTACAAGCAGTACAACGTTCGCAACATGCCTTGTGGCAACACGGGCGCACAGATGGGCGGCTGGTTTCGCAAGGAGATCAAGACGCCGGCTGACTTCAAGGGCCTCAAGATGCGCATCGCCGGCTTTGCCGGCCGCGTCATGGAGCGGCTGGGCGTCATTCCCCAGCAACTCGGCGGCGCCGATCTCTACCCCTCTCTCGAGAAAGGCACGATCGACGCTGCGGAGTGGGTTGGCCCCTACGACGACGAGCGCCTGGGCATCAACAAGGTAGCGAAGTTCTACTACTACCCGGGGTGGTGGGAGGGTAACGGCGCGGTCGACGCCTATTTCAACCTGAAGGCCTGGGACAGCCTGCCGCCGGAGTACCAGTCGGTTTTGGAGGCTGCGTGCTGGGAAGGGCACAACTGGATGCAGGCTCGCTACGACGCCATGAACCCTGCGGCCCTGCGTCGGCTGGTGGCGGGTGGCACGCAGCTGCGCGTGTTCCCCCGCGAGGTGACCGTTGCGGCCTACAAGGCGGCGATGGAGGTCTATGCCGAGACCAGTGCCAAGTTCCCCAACTTCAAGCGCCTGTACGACTCGATGATGAAGTTCCGCGACGAGCAGCTGCTGTGGTTCCGGGTCGCCGAAAAGGGCTTCGACGACTTCATGCACACCATCGGCACCATCAAATAGCGTTTCTCGCCGGGCGCCAGGCTATTTGCCCGCGCCCTTCATCAAGTCGCGCATGAGGTCTTCGGCCTGCGTTCCCTCGGCGGGCGGTGGTTGCGCCTCCGTGGGAATGTTGACCTGCACCGACGCCGGGTCGAGCACCGGCGCGTCTTTTTTGTAGACCATCACCAGCTGCGGGAAGGCGAGCACCACCCCCACCATCACCAGCTGCATGGCCAGAAAGGGCACTGCACCCCAGTAGATCTGGACCGTGGTGACGGGCTCGATCCGCTTTCGCGTCACGCGGTCCTCGTAGGCTTTCGAGGGCGCTACGCTTCGCAGGTAGAAGAGCGAGAAGCCGAAGGGCGGGTGCATGAACGAGGTTTGCATGTTCACCGCCAGCAGGACGCCCAGCCACACGAGGTCGATGCCGAGCTTGTCCGCCACGGGCGCCAGCAGCGGAATGACGATGAACGCAAGCTCGAAGAAATCGAGGAAGAAGGCGAGCAGGAAGATCAGGAGGTTGATCGCCACCAGGAAGCCTGTCTGCCCGCCGGGCAGTCCCTCGAGGAGCGTCTCGACCCACTTGTGCCCGTCGATGCCATAGAACGTGAGGCTGAAGACACGGGCGCCGATCAGGATGAAGAGCGCGAAGGTCGACAGCCGCGCCGTGCCGTCGAGCGCCTGGCGCAGCTGCCCGAGGTCCAGCCGCCGGCGCAGGAGCGCCATGGCCAGCGCGCCCGAGGCGCCCATCGCGCCCCCCTCAGTCGGCGTGGCCCAGCCGAGCAAGATCGTTCCCAGCACCAGGAAGATGAGCGCCAGCGGCGGCACCAGGGCAAAGACCACCCGCTCGGCGATCGACGAGAGCAGCTTGAGCCGCAAGGCGCGGTTGGCGGCGGCAATCGCGAGCGCCATCACGCTGCCCACCGCGCCGCCGATCAGCAGGCGGTCGTCGAGCGCTGCATTCGGGTTGCCGGCGAGGTGCAGGAACTGGTCGAAGGCCCAGCCGGCCGCGGCGGCCACCGCGATCACGGCCACCAGCGAGGCCATGCCGCTCGAGCCATCGGGCTCGCGGTACCGGCGGGCCTCGGGGGGCAGAGGGGGCGCCCACGCCGGCCGCAACAGCGCGATCACCAGGGTGTAGGCAAGGTAGAAGCCCACGAGCACGAGGCTTGGCAGCAGGGCGCCGGCGTACAGGTCGCCGATGCTCTTGCCCAGCTGGTCGGCGAGCACGATGAGCACGAGCGAGGCGGGATGATCTGGGCGAGCGTTCCCGATGCCGCGATCACGCCGGTGGCGAAGCGACGGTCGTAGCCGTAGCGCAGCATGATGGGGAGCGAGATGAGCCCCATGGAGATCACCGAGGCGGCGACCACGCCCGTCGTGGCAGCCAGCAGCGCGCCGACCAGGATCACGGCCACGGCAAGCCCGCCCGGCAGCGTGCCGAAAACCTGGCCCACGGTATCGAGGAGGTCCTCGGCCATGCCGCTGCGTTCCAGCACCAGCCCCATGAACGTGAAGAACGGCACGGCAAGCAGCGTCTCGTTCGACATCACGCCCCACAGGCGCTCGGGCAACGCCTGAAAGAGAGCGGGCTGGAGCAGCCCCAGCTCGATGCCGATCAACCCGAAGACGATGCCGTTGGCGGCGAGCGCAAAAGCGACCGGGTAGCCCAGCAGGAGGAAGAGCACCAGGCCCGCAAACATGATCGGGGCGAGGTTTGCCGCGAGAAACGCGGTCATGCCGAGGTCTCGGTGCGGGCCGCTCGCGGGTCCGGCGCGAGGCCCCGCAGGAAAGCCACGCGCTTGATGAATTCCGAGACGCCTTGGAGGGCCAGGAGCGAGAAGCCGATCGGCACGAGGAGCCGCGCCGGCCACAGGGGCAGGCCCCCGGCGCTCGCCGACATCTCGCCCTGCGCGAAGGTGCGAAGCACGATCGGGATCGAGAGGTGAATGAAGATTCCCGCCATCGGCAACAGGAAGAAGAGGGTGCCGACCACGTCCACCCACGCCATGGCCCGCGGCGAGAGCCGCCCTGCCAGCACGTCGATGCGGACGTGGCCATCCTTGAGGAGGGTGTAGCCCGCACACAGCAGGAACACGGCCGAGAACAGGTACCACTGCAATTCCAGCCAGGCATTCGAGCTCATGCCGAGGGCTTTGCGGCTTACGGCATTGCCGGCGCTTACCAGCACCGCGGCGAGGACCAGCCAGTACGCAGCCCGGCCCACTTTGCCGTTCAGGGCGTCAATGGCTCGGCTCAGGCTGAGGAGCGCTTTCATAGGGGGCGATTATAGGCAGGCGCCGCCTGAGCCCGCGCGCTGCCATGGTAGAATTTCGTTGTCATTCAACCACTTCCCGGCAAATCTTCATCCCCGGTGGAGATGCCAAAGCCGTCATGAAGTGTCCGTTCTGTGGTTCCGCCGATACCCAGGTGATCGACTCCCGCGTGAGCGAGGAGGGGGATAGCATTCGCCGCCGCCGGCGCTGCTCGGATTGCGCCAAGCGCTTCACCACCTACGAGACAGCCGAGCTGCGCATGCCGCAGATCGTGAAGGGCAACGGCCAGCGCGAGGACTTTTCGACCGCCAAGCTGCGCACGGGCTTCCAGCGCGCCCTGCACAAGCGCCCCGTCACCACCGAGCTGGTGGATGCCGCCATCACGCGCATCGAGCAGCGGCTGCTGGCGTTGGGGGAGCGGGAGGTGGATTCCCGTCGTGTCGGCGAGCTGGTGATGGAAGAGCTTCGCAAGCTCGACAAGGTGGCCTACATCCGATTTGCCTCCGTCTACCGCAGCTTCTCCGACATCGACGATTTCCGCGACGCGATTCGCGAAGTTCGGGAGCGCTGACGTGGGCTTCAGTGCCGAAGACCATGGCCTGATGGCGCGCGCCGTCTCACTGACGGCAAGGGGGCGCGAGACGGCCACTCCGAACCCGTCAGTCGGCTGTGTGATCGCTCGCAGTGGGCGGATCCTGGGCGAGGGCTGGCACGAGAAGGCGGGGGAGGCGCACGCCGAAGCTCGCGCCCTGGCCCGCTGCGCCGGCGAGGCGTCTGGAGCCACCGTGTATCTCACGCTCGAGCCGTGCGCCCATCAAGGGCGAACGGGTCCCTGTGTGGACGCGCTCATCGCCGCGCGTGTCGGCCGAGTGGTCGCGGCGCTCGAGGACCCCAATCCGCTCGTGTCCGGGAAGGGCTTTGCCCGTCTACGCGATGCAGGCATAACCGTGGACGTGGGCCTGATGGCTGCCGAGGCAACGCAGGCGCATCGGGGCTTTCTCGCCCGCATGCGGCGGGGCCGCCCGTGGCTTCGCATCAAGGCGGCCGCCTCTCTCGACGGGCGCACCGCGCTCGGGGATGGCCGCAGCCGCTGGATCACGGGGCCGGATGCCCGCCGCGACGTGCATGCGCTTCGCGCGCGGTCTTGCGCCATGGTCACCGGCATCGGCACAGTGCTCGCCGATGATCCGCAACTCACGGTGCGCGATGTGCCCTGTCGCCGCCAACCGAGGCGCGCCGTGATCGACAGCCGCCTGGAGACCCCGCCGGAGGCCCAGATCCTCGCGGGCGGGGGAACCATTCTTTTCGCCGCCAATGAAGTGCCGGACCGCCAGCGCGCGCTCGAGGCAAAGGGCGCCGAGATTGTTCAAGTGCCGGGGCCTGGCGGCAAGACGGATCTGGCCGAGGTGGCCCGTCACCTCGGTTCCCTGGGGTTCAACGAGGTGACGGTCGAGTCCGGCGCCAAGCTGCATGCCTCCCTGATCCAGGCCGGCGTGGTCGATGAGCTGGTGCTTTACGTCTCGCCCAAGCTGCTGGGCAACACGGCTGCGGGTCTCTTTGCGCTCCCGGGGCTTGCGAGCCTGGGCGATGCCTTGCAGCCGCGCATCATCGATGTGCGCCAGGTGGGCTCGGACCTGCGCATCACGGCGTATCTGGAGCGCTGATGTTTTCCGGCATCGTGGCGGCGATGGGGCGCATCGCATCCGGTGAGAAGCGTGGGGACGGCCTGCGCCTCGTGGTCGAGGCGGCTGCCCTGGGGCTCGATGACGTGGCGATCGGCGATTCGATCGCCATTCAGGGCGTGTGCCACACCGTGGTCGCGAAGGACGCCACGCAGTTTCACGTGGATACCTCGGCGGCCACGCTGGCCGTCACGACCGGCCTTGCGGTCGGCCGAAACGTGAACCTGGAGAAGTCGCTTCGGCTCTCCGACCGCATCGGCGGGCACCTGGTGAGCGGGCACGTGGATGGCGTCGGCCGCGTCGTGGCGTTCGACGATTTGGGCGCGAGCTGGCGGCTGGAAGTGGCCGTCCCGCTGGAGCTCTCCCGCTACGTGGCACGCAAGGGATCCATCGCGGTCGACGGCGTGAGCCTCACCGTGAATGCCGTGCGGGGCGATCGCTTCGAGGTGAACGTCATCCCGCACACGCGAGCGGTCACGACACTGGGCGCGCTGCGGGCGGGCGACGCAGTGAACCTCGAGGTCGACCTCACGGCGCGCTATCTCGAGCGGCTCCTGGGCGAGCGCAACCCGGCCCTCGGGGATAATGGAGGACAGGAGAACCCGTCACCGTGAAACCCAGCCCCACCCCTGAAATTCTCGACGAGATCCGCCGTGGCCGCATGGTGGTGCTTGTCGACGCCGAAGACCGAGAAAACGAGGGCGACCTCGTGCTCGCGGCGGACTTCGTCACCCCCGAAGCCATCAACTTCATGGCCACGCACGCGCGCGGCCTCATCTGCCTCACGCTCACCGAGGAGCGCTGCCGCCAGTTGGGCCTCTCGCTCATGGTGAGTGACAACCGCTCGCCGCACGGCACCGCCTTCACGATGTCGATCGAGGCTGCAACGGGCGTCTCGACTGGCATCTCGGCGGCGGACCGGGCTCGCACCATTCGCGCCGCGGTGGCGCCGCACGCCCGGCCCGAGGACATCGTGCAACCGGGCCACATCTTCCCGGTGATGGCCCAGCGCGGTGGCGTGCTCGTGCGCGCCGGGCATACCGAGGCGGGGTGTGACCTCTCCGCGCTTGTCGGGCTAACGCCCGCAGCCGTCATTTGCGAGGTCATGAAGCCCGATGGCGACATGGCTCGGCTGCCGGACCTCATTCAATTTGCCTCGGCGCACGGCCTCAAGCTCGGCACCATCGCCGACCTGATCCGCTACCGCGTCGAGACCGAAAAGCTGGTCGAGCGGGTAGTCGAGAAGACGGTGAGCACGCCCTACGGCCCCTTCCGGCTGTTCGTCTACAACGACCGCGCCTCCGGGGGGTTGCATTACGCGCTGGTGAAGGGTGAGCCGTCGCGGGACCGTCCGACGCTGGTGCGCGTGCACGAGCCCTTCCACGGCATCGACGCGTTCGACTTTGATGCCGCGCGCCACGCATATTCGGTGCAGGACGCGCTGCGCATCATCTCCACGCACCGCGAGGGCGTGATCGTGCTGCTTCGCCGGCACGAGACGACGGAGGAGCTGCTCGAGCGATTTGGCGGTGAGCGGGAGCCCGGCAAGGCCGTGCGCCCATGGGACCCGAAGCTGCACGGTGTGGGCGCGCAGATCCTCCGGGACCTCGGCGTGGGGCCCATGCGCGTGCTCGCGCGACCCAAGCGCATTCCCAGCATGGCGGGGTTCGGCCTGGAAGTGGTCGAGTACGTCTCGCCCGATGACAACCAACAGGTGAAGGCCGTATGACGGCGTATCAAGGCACGAACAAGGGGGAGGGGCTTCGCGTCGGCATCGTGTGGAGCCGCTTCAATGAGGAAATCGTCCGCGAGTTGCTCACCGCCTGCGACCGCGAGCTGGTGTCCCTGGGCGTGGCGCCGGAGGACATCGACGTCGTGAGCGTGCCGGGCGCGCTGGAGATTCCGGTGGCGCTGCAGACGCTCGCGCTCCAGAAGCGCGGCTTCGGCCGCCGGTACGACGCGCTGGTGGCTCTCGGCTGCGTGATTCGCGGCGAGACGTATCACTTTGAAGTGGTGGCCAACGAGAGCGCGCGGGGTGTCCTCGACGTGCAACTGGAAACCGGCGTGCCGGTGGCCAACGGGGTGCTCACCACGCAGGACGAGGCCCAGGCCACGGCGCGCGCGCCGGTGAAGGGCGCCGAGGCGGCGCAAGTAGCCATCGAGATGGCCAACTTGCTGAGGGACATCAGCTCGTGAGGTCGCCCCGGCGTCGCACGCGCGAGCTTGCCCTGCAGGCCCTGTATCCCGGGCTGCTGTCGGGCACGCTCTCGTCGGAGGCGGTCAGCCAGGCGGCCGAGCTCAAGGGCTACGAAGAGGCCGATGGCGCCTTCCTCGGCGCCATGCTGAAGGGCATCACCGATTCCGTGGACGACCTGCGCTCGATGATCGAGCCCCATGCGGGGCGCAAGTGGCAGGACATCAGCCCGGTGGAGAAAGCGGTGCTGCTGATCGGTGCCTGGGAGCTGTCGAGCGCTACAGAGGTTCCGTATCGGGTGGCCATCAACGAAGCGCTCGAGCTGGCGAAGCGGTTTGGCGGCACGGAAGGCCATCGCTTCGTGAACGGCATTCTCGATCGGGTCGCGGCAGCGGTGCGTCCCGAGGAAGTGGCTGCCGCGCCGGCGCGCGCCCCGCGTACCCGCCCAGTCCCGGAAGTGGAGGCGTGAAATGACCAAGCTCTCGTCGGAATTCGACCTGATCGCCAAGCACTTCACCCGCCCGGCGCGCAACGCCGTGCTGGGGGTGGGCGACGATTGCGCCCTGGTGAGCGTGTCGCACGGCATGGACCTCGCTGTCTCGACGGACACGCTGGTTTCCGGCACGCATTTCTTTCCGGACGTGGACCCGGAAACGCTCGGGCACAAGGCGCTGGCGGTGAACCTGTCGGACATGGCGGCCATGGGCGCCATGCCGTACTGGTCGACGCTCGCGCTCACCATGCCGGAAGTCAACGACGAGTGGCTCGCCAAGTTCGCGAAAGGCTTTTTCGATCTGGCCGAGGAATTCAACGTGTCGCTCATCGGCGGAGACACCACGCGCGGGCCGCTGTCGCTCACCGTCACCATCATGGGCGAGGTGCCGGCGGGCGC